>JAYQOO010000103.1:0-15651 GCA_038144855.1 Acidimicrobiia bacterium
ACCCGGGACCATGGCGCCTCACGCCCGCATCGAGATGCTGGCCGAAGGCCTGGTGCTTGCCAACTTCGAAAACGGAGTGCACAAGAGCCGTGACGCGCAGTCGTTTTTCATCACCGACGCGACGATCTTGAGCGGTGAGGGCACAGCCGCCGCGGCCGCCGCGGCCGGCGGCGCGATGGGCGAAGCCGTGAACGGCGCCCGCGTCTTGATCAACGAGCCGGGCAACTACCTGACGCCCAGGGTCATGGCCGAAAAGGCCGCGACACTCGCAACGGTGCCGGGTCTCGAGATCGAGATTCACGACGAGAAGAAGATCGCCGACCTCAACATGGGTCTGCTGCTGGGTGTCGCGCGAGGCAGCGTCGAGCCTCCGCGTCTGTTGGTGCTCAAGTACAACGGCTCCGGTGCGCCGGCCTCATCGACACTCGGCCTGGTGGGGAAGGGCATCACGTTTGACACCGGCGGTCTTTCGCTTAAGCCGGCCGATGGCATGGAGCGCATGAAGGACGACATGGCCGGCGGCGCGTCGGTCGTCGCCGCAATGCGGGCGATTGCGCAGCAGCGGCTGCCGATTCGCGCGCTGGCCGTTGTGCCGATGACCGAGAACATGCCGGGCGGCAAAGCCGTCAAGCCCGGGGACATCCTGACGGGGGCTTCGGGGATCACCATCGAGGTCAACAACACCGACGCCGAAGGCCGCCTGATTCTTGGCGACGGCCTGTGGTACGCCCGACAGCTCGGCGCGACGTACCTGATCGACATCGCCACGCTGACCGGCGCCATCGTCGTCGGACTTGGCAAGATCACCACCGGATTGTTCGGGACGCCGCAACCCTGGGTCGATCAGATCAGCCGGGCGGCCGATCGGGCAGGCGAGAAGATCTGGCAGTTGCCGATCTACGACGACTACAAGGAACAGCTGAAGAGCGAGATCGCCGACATGGTCAACAGCCCGGGTCGTCCCGCCGGTTCGATCACCGCGGCATTGTTCCTGAAGGAGTTTGCCGGCGGCCTCCCCTGGGCCCATCTCGACATTGCGGGCACCGCGTGGGCGGACGAGGCGAAGAGTTACCAGGCGAAGGGGGCGACCGGCGCGATGATCCGCACGCTGATCGAGGTCGCACGCGCCGGGATGCCGTGAGCGGTGTCTAAGCCCCAGAGTGCGCAATAATCAGATGGTGCTGCAGCCGTCACAGCCGGAAGCCATTCCGATCACGCCGACCATCGTCCAGGTGATTCCAGAGAAGCCTGCGACCGAGATCAGCATGGTCGACGTGGCCGTCGCGTCGTTCGGCGTGACCGGCGCCATCATGGCGGCCGCCGTCGTCGCCGGCATCTCGGCCGGCATCGGCTACATCTGGTATCGCTCCAAGCGTGCCGTCAGCACGATCGAAGAACGCGGACACCAGCACAACCTGTTCAGGGCCTAGCGTTCGACGCTGGTCGCAACCGCGCCCTTGAGCGACTTGCGGTAGCGGAGCACGGCGTTGTACAGCGCCTGCGCGATCCGATCCTTGTAGGCGGCCGTCTTCAGGAGCTGCAGTTCCTGCTTGTTGGTAAGGAACGAGATTTCGGCGAGCACACTCGGCATCGCCGCGCCAATCAGCACCACAAACGGTGCCTTCTTGACGCCGCGGCTACGCACGTCCTTGTTCGACCGCCGCAAGTTGGAAACCAGTGCGTCCTGCACCATGTTGGCGAGGTCGCGTGATTCATCGAGCTTGTTGTTGAGCGAGATTGCCTTGATCAGGTCCGGGAGATGATGCATCTCCTTCGCTGACGTCGCGTTTTCACGGGCGGCGATCGCTTCGGCTTCGGGCGATGACGCAAAGCTCAGGAAATACGTCTCGATGCCCTTGGCGCTGACGTTCCGGCTCGAGTTGGCATGGATCGACAGGAACAGGTCCGCGTTCTGCCGGTTGGCAATCGCCGTCCGTTCTTCGAGCGGAATGAAGACGTCGGTGCGACGGGTCAGCACTACCTCTATGCCCAGTTCCTTTTGCAGCAGCTTCTCAAGGCGCAGCGCGACGTCCAGCGTCAGGCTGGCTTCGGTCAAGCCCTTGGCGATCGTGCCAGGGTCGTGTCCGCCGTGGCCTGGGTCAATGACGATCCGCGACACGCTCAGGCCAAGCTGACGCGCCATGGAGAATCCGCCGGCTACGTTGGCCGCGGGCACGGCCGGCGCAACCGGAGGTGCTGCGGGCGCCCCTGAAAGTGCGGTTTCAGGCGTCGGCGGCGCCATGGGGATCTCTTTCAGTTCCATCGGCGGCTGGGGCGCGGCGGCGAGCGGGGCAGCCGTCACTGACGTAGGCGGAACCGTCGAGGGTGTCGCGACCGTCCGGGCCACGGCGCGCTCAGCGTCGATCACCAGCCGGAACGGGCTGTAGAGGGTGAAGACGCTGTACTTCTTCACGTCTTCGAGATCCAGGACGACGCGAACCGTGTTGTCTGGATGCCGGCCGACGCGGATCTTGTTGACGACGTCGCTGTTGTAGCTCAGCACCTTGTCCATCAACGCCGGCGTGAGCTGCACGTTCTTCAGGTCGAAGAACAGGCGGGAGGGCCCGGCAAGACGTTCTTCGCGGTACGACACTTCCTTGTCGAGTTCGAGCGTGATGCGGACGATGTCCGGCAACACCACCCGCTGAATGGCGGTCAGCGTCGCGCGATCGGGGCCTGGTACAAGCACAGGACCCGGGGCGCCATTCGGGGATTCCGTCGACGTGGTGAGCGGTTGCGCATCAGCAGGCGGCTCCACAACGGACGTCGACGTCACCACCGCAGGGGGCGCCGGAGCCCCGACAGCAGGCGAGGGAGCCGCGGCCAGCGTGGCCGTCGGGACCAGCGCCGTCGACGCTGGAGACGGTGTCACCGGCTTTGTCATGTCCTTCGGCGCGGGCGCGGCCGCGGCCGGCGGCGGCAGACTGCGACCGGGTACGACGGCGACAGCGGGCACCGCAGGCGCCGCGACCCTAGTCAGCGCCGCAATCTTCCGGTTCGCCTGTTTGACGTAGACGCTCTTGGGATACTGGCTGACCAGCCAGCGATAGAGCTTGAGAGCCTTCTCCTTGTCCTCGCCGCGACTCAGGCGCTGATACGCGGCGTCGGCCAGGCTTCCGGCGTGCCAGAGCGCGTCGTCGGCGTAGCCGCTGGTGGGGTAGCGCCGCACGACACTCTCAAACGACGTCATGACGTTGGCAACCTGCGTGACCAGCTGAATCGCAGGCGTCTTATCGGTGTAGTTGGTCAGCAGCAGCCGAACTTTTTCGTCCTTCTGCTGCGCCTCCTCAAATCGCTCCTTCACGGTCGGCGTCGCGGTCTGCGCGCTCACCGGCAGGCACACTAATAGCCACCCGGCAACAGCCAGCAGGCTCATCACGCCGATGCGAGTCTTACCGAAGCTGTGCATCCACTTCCTCGAAGTACTCGCGGCCGACGAGCACCTCGCGCGGCTTTCCACCGGTAGCGGCCGAGACCAGGCCTTCGGCCTCCATCATGTCGACCAGGCGTGCGGCGCGGCTGAACCCGATGCGCATCTTGCGCTGGAGGTAGGAGATCGACGCCTGGCCGGTCTGCACGACGATGCGCGCGGCCTCGTCGTACAACTCATCCTTGTCGAACTCGAGCCCCTCGGGGCCGCCCTTCTTTTCTTCCTCGGTAATGGTCTCGTCGTAGACCGGCTTGCCCTGCTTGCGCAGGAAGCTCGCCAGTCGCGCCGACTCCTGCTCGGAGATGTAAGGGCAGTGCAGCCGCAGGTGACGTGACGAAGCCGGCGGCAGGAACAGCATGTCGCCCTTGCCGAGCAGCTGTTCGGCACCGTTACTGTCGAGAATCGTGCGCGAGTCGATCTTCGACGTCACGCGGAACGAGATACGCGACGGCATGTTGGCTTTGATCAGACCGGTGATGACGTCGACCGACGGGCGCTGGGTGGCGAGAATCAGGTGGATGCCGACCGCGCGGGCCATCTGCGCCAGGCGGCAGATCGACTCTTCCACTTCGTTGCCGGCGACCATCATCAAGTCGGCAAGCTCGTCGACGACCACCACGATGAAGGGGAGCGGACGGTTCGGCTTGCCTTCCTCGATCGGCTCGCCCGATTCAAGCGCTGCCCGAACGTTGCGGTTGAACTGCTCGATGTTGCGAACGCCGTAGGCGGCCAGCGTCTTGTAGCGCTCTTCCATTTCACGCACCGCCCAGCGGAGCGCGTTGGCCGCCTTCTTGGGCTCGACCACGACTGGCGTCATCAAGTGCGGAATGTCTTCATACATGCCAAGCTCGAGACGCTTCGGATCGACCATGATCATCCGCACATCGTCCGGCGTCGCACGGTAGAGGATACTGGTCAGCATCGAGTTCAGGCCGACCGACTTGCCCGAGCCGGTCGAACCAGCAATCAACAAGTGCGGCATCGTGGCCAGGTCGGCGACGTAGGGTTCTCCGTGGATCGTCTTGCCGAGCGCCACGGCGAGCTTGGAGCTGTGGCGCGTATAGGCGTCCGATTCGAGCAACTCGCGCAGCGAGATCGCCTCGCGATTCGGGTTCGGAATCTGGATGCCGACGGTCGCCTTGCCCGGGATGCGGTCAATCAGCACCGACTCGGCCTGCATCGCCAGGCAGAGGTCGTCCGACAGTCCCGTCACCTTCGAATACTTCACCCCGGCGTCCGGCTTCAGTTCGAACGTGGTGACGACCGGCCCCGGATGGATCTGGACCACCGAGCCCTCGACCGAGAACTCGCGGCACTTCTCTTCGAGGAGGCGCGCCGAGTCCATCAGCTCGCGTTCGTCGATCTTGGTTTCGGCACGCGGCGCATCGAGCAACGACACCGGCGGCAGCGTGTACGAGCCGAGCCGGCGCTCGACCCGTTCCGGCTCCGGCAGCGGCAGCGAAGGCGTCATCGGCGTCTTCGAGACCGGCTTCTTCTGCACGACGGGCGGGGGAGCCGCCGCACGAACCGGCGGCGCATCCTCATCGTCGTCGCGATCAATCGATCGGCGGGCCACGACCGGCTCGGCCGCCTTCTCGGGCCTGGCCACCTTCAACGCGGCTTTCTTGTCCTTCTCCGCCTTTGCCGCCGCCGCGGCTTCTTCCTTCTTGCCGTACTTGACCATCACCTCGCGGCGCTGTTGCGCCTTGCGGCGCTCCTCGCGCCACTGGGCGAACGCTTCCGCACCTTGTGAGATCAGGCTCGAGATGCCGGCAAACATGGCGCTGAACAATCGGCCGAACGAGAACTGCGTCGCCAGGATCACGGCCACGACCATCAGCGTCAGGATGACGATGACCGAACCGGTGCGGCTCAGGTACTCGGACATGAAGCCGCCAATCCATTCACCGAGATAGCCACCGGCTCGGAAGGCGCGCGGCCCGAAGTCCACGCGGCCGATCGTCAGATGCAGGAACGCGCTGCTGCAGGAGAACAGCATGATGGCGCCGACCGCCTTGGTGTAGGCGGCGTCGATCGCCCGGCACCAGAAGTAATGCCAGCCGGCCACCGCGATCATCGCCGGGATCAGGTACGACGCATACCCGAGAATCTGGAACGACAGCTCGCTCAGGAACGCGCCGACCCGACCGGCGAAGTTCGCCGGAATATCGTTGGTCCCGGTGCTGAAGAACCAGACCGGATCGCTCGGGTCGTAGGTGCCGAGCGCAATCAGCCAGATCAGCGCGACCGCGAACAGGGCGACGCCGACCACCTCGCTCACCCGGCGCGAGATCGCCGAATCATTGCTTACAACGCGTGAACTTTTCTGTCCCATCGTCTGTCTGTGCCTTCGAAGCCTGCCGCGGCCTAGATCTCCATCACGACTGGCAGCACCATCGGCCGCCGGCCGGTACGTTTCTTCAAGAACTTGCGCAACTCCACGCGAATCCGTTCCTTCATCAGGCCGGGATCGCCGCGCTCTTCCACGCTGCATTCATCGATGGCGGTCGCAACGATCGACGCGCCTTCCGACAACACGTCGGCAGTGCCTTCGTCGCTGACAAAGCCACGCGCCACCAGTTCCGGCACGCCCTCGATCGCACCACTGCGCGCGTTGATGGCCACGACCGGCACCACCAGGCCGTCGGTGGCAATGTGGCGCCGGTCGCGCAACACCTCGTCGCCGACTTCGCCGACCCGCGTGCCGTCGATCAGCACCTTGCCGACGCGCGTCTTCTCGACCACGCGTCCGCCCTCGGCGTCGAAACGCATCACGTCGCCGTCCTCGGCCATGATCACGTCGACCGGCGAGGGGAGTCCGCGCGTGACGAATTTTGCGACCTTCGCGTGCTGCGCTAGTTGGCGGTACTCGCCGTGGATTGGCACGAAGTGCTTCGGCCGCACCAGCGACAGCACCAGCTTCAGTTCTTCCTCTGACGCATGCCCGGAGACGTGCACGTGCTTGTTCGCATCGGTGATCACATCAACGCCGCGACGGGCAAGGTGATTCATGACCCGGCCGATGGCCTTCTCGTTGCCAGGAATGGCGCGCGCCGAGAACACCACGCGATCACCGTCCTTGACCTGGACGTGCCGGTGGTCGTCGATTGCAATCCGCGAGAGCGCGGCGTTAGGCTCCCCCTGGGACCCGGTCGCGATGCAGACCACATCCTGGACGGGGAAGTACTGCACGTCAGAATCCTTGATCACGACGCCGGTCGGCAGGTGCAAATGTCCGAGTTCCTGCGCGATCCGGGAGTTCTCGATCATGCCCCGTCCGACAAAGGCCACCTTGCGGTCGAACTGCGCGGCGAGGTCAACCACGATCTGCAGGCGGTACAGGCTCGACGAGAAGGTCGCCACCACGATCTTGCCTTCGGTGCTGGTGAAGATCTCCTCGAACGCGTCCTCGACCTCGGCTTCCGAGCCCGTGTAGCCTCGCCGGTCGATGTTCGTGCTGTCGCAGAACATCGCCAGCACACCCTCCGAGCCCAACTGGGCGAAGCGCTGCAGGTCGAACGGCTGACCGTCGAGCGGCGTCTGATCGACCTTGAAGTCCCCGGTGTGCAGCAGCGTTCCTTGCGGCGTGCGTACGACGATCGCCACGCAGTCAGGCATGCTGTGAGTGACGCGCACGAACTCGAGCGTGAACGGCCCGATCGGAATGACGGAGCCGGGCGCGATCTCGACCGTCTTCGGCTCGAGCGCATGCTCCTCGAGCTTGTTTTTCACCATCGCCAGCGTCAGCGCCGTGCCGTAGACCTCGCCCTGCAGGTGCGGCAGCACGTACGGGACACCGCCAATGTGATCTTCATGCGCGTGCGTCAGCACCAGTGCCTTGATCTGGCCCTTTCGCTCTTCGAGGTAGGCGAGATCAGGAACGATCAGGTCAACGCCGGGGAGATCCGCTTCTGGAAACATCGCGCCGGCGTCGATGACGATAGTCGTCTCCCCACACGAGATCGCCATCATGTTCAGGCCGAACTCGCCAAGGCCGCCAAGCGGCACGACATCAACTGGTGGCGCTCCGGCTGTTGAGCCGAACGCCGCGGACACACTCATGCGATATCCCAGCCAGACGGTGCGTTGGTACGGACGCACGTCCAGGGAAACTAACCAGGCGTCCTAAGACCCGGGCGGGTCGTTTCGGCTGCCTATTCAGACCGCTGGGAGGGTCTGTGAAAAACAGGCGGGTTCGCCGGAAACTATAGCACAGCTTTCACTTACGGGCGCTCAAAGGCGGCGGCCAGGGCCGCCATTTCGGCCAGCTCGAGCGTTTCGGGCCGCCGCATCGAATCGATGCCGGCTTTGGCCAGCACCTCGGCCGCTCCGCACCCTCGATCCTGGGCGAAGGACTTCAGCGCGTTTGCCACTGTCTTCCGGCGCTGCGTAAACATGGTCCGGACCATCCGGACGAAGAGTTCCTGGTCGCTGATGGCGACCTTCGGCGCTCGAAACGTCAGCCGCACCACGGCGGACTGCACCTTGGGAGGCGGGCGAAACGCGCCCGGCGGGAGGGAGAGCACCCGCGTGACGTCGGCGTGGAGGCCGGTCAGCACCGTCAGGACGCCGTAGTCGCCGGTCCCAACCTTGGCGACCAACCGGTCGGCGACTTCCTTTTGCAACATCAGCACCGCGTCGCGGGCTCCTCCCGTCCTGGAGGCGAATTCGAGCAGCTTGAACAAGATCGGCGACGAAATGTTGTAGGGGAGGTTGCCGACAATGCGAACCTGGTTGGATGGCCCCGGTGGCGCGCCAAGCCAATCGGTCACAATCGGATCGAGTTCGATCTCCAGCACGTCACCGGTCACGACCTTCACGCGTGCGATGCCTTCCGCCTCGAGATCCGCCGCCAGGTCCCGATCGACCTCGATGGCCAGCAGTTGGCGGGCCCTGGCCGCCAGCGGTCGCGTAAGGGCGCCGCGCCCCGGCCCGATCTCGATCACGGCGTCATCGCTGTCGATTCCCGAAGCCGCCACCAGCTTGGTGACCCAGGCGCTCTCAAGAAAATGCTGGCCGAAGCGCTTCCTCGTCTTCACTCGGACTCGCTCGCTGGAGGTTCGTCGTCTTCGATCTCGAGCTCCGGCGGGAACGCGTCACCTCGCCAATAGCGCTCCTCGATGTCCATGATCTGTTCTTCGCTCATGCCGAAGTAGTGGCCGAGTTCATGGATCAGCGTTTCGCCGATGGCCACGACGATTTCATCGGGATCGTCGTTGGCGTCGTCTTCAATCGAGAACTGGAAGAGCGTGATGCGATCCGGCAGGACGTTGCCGTATCCGAACCCGCGCTCGTTGAGCGGTGTGCCCTGGTAGAGGCCGAGCAGTTCTGAGGGCTCGTCGATGTCCATCTCGTCGAGCAATTCTTCCGACGGCTCGTCCTCGATCACGATCGCCAGATTCCGCACCTTCTGGGCGAACTTGGCCGGAATCGTATCGATCGCGTCTTCGACCAGCTCCCGAAACGCCTCTCTATCCACGGCGTGTCGCCTTGGGTGAGGAAGTCGTCCTGCCAGAGGGCGACTTCCTGGCCGAACGGCCGGCCGGTTTCGTCGTGACGCCCGTGCGATAGAAATCGCAATCCGGACGCACATGACAGCTCTTGCACATTGGCTTCGGCTTGCAGACCCGCCGGCCATGCAGGATCAGGCAATCGGACGCTCGCGTCCAACGCGCCGGCGGCAGCATCTCAGACAGTTGCGCCTCGACCTTGACCGGGTCGTCATTCTTCACAAGGCCGATCCGATTGGACACTCGCAGCACGTGACGATCAACGGGCAGGCCCGGCACGCCCAGCGCGTGACCGAGGACCACGTTGGCGGTCTTGCGGCCAACGCCGGGCAGCGTCACCAGGGCGTCCATGTCGGCGGGCATTTTGCCGCCGTGTTCATCCAGCAACTGGTTCGCCATTCCCACCAGCGACTTCGCCTTCTGGCGGAAGAAACCCGTCGAGAGAATCAACTTCTCGAGCTCGGCGGTCTTTGCCGCCGCCAGCGACCTCGCGTCGGGGTACTTCTTGAAGAGCTCCGGCGTCACGATGTTGACGCGCGCGTCCGTGGATTGCGCGCTCAGGATCGTCGCGACCAGCAGTTCGAACGCGTTGCGGTGCACGAGTTCCGTGTCGGCATTCGGGTGATGCCGATCGAGTGCGTCAAAGATGCGGCTGAGAATCGCAGGGGACTTCATCGCCCGAGTTACCAATCCGTCAGTCGATCAATGAATCGGGCCCTTGCCTTGGGGGATCGGCTGCGGCGCCTGTTGCTGGTGCGACTCGGAGAAGATCCGCATGTTTTCCTGCAGCGCGGCGATCAGCGTCGGCACAAACTGCACCGGCAGCACCAGCCGCGCGCGGATCGGCGCGCGCACCACGTGGTCGGCCTCGGCGTCGCGGATCTCTTTTTCCGACAGCGGCATCACCTCGCAAAAGGTGAGCGTGAAGTCAAAGGGCGTGTGATTGACCGCGCAGAAATTGGCGTAGGTGCGCGGATCATTGCCGCCGTCCTCAGGGACGATGGTGAAGTTGATCTGTTTGCGGTCGGTCATTGTTTGGTCTCTGACCGAATTGTACCGCTAATACTTCCGCATCACTCCAACGACCACGCCCTGGATCTGCAGCGCATCCGGCTCGACGTAGATCGGCTGCATGGTGGGATTGGCCGGCTGCAGGCGGAAGCGATTGGTCTCTTTGTACAGCTTCTTGAGGGTGACGTCCTGCCCGTCAACCAGCGCAATGACCATCTCGCCGTTGTCCGCCGTCTTGCGGTCCTCGACCACGACCCAGTCGCCATCGCGGATCTGTTCATCGATCATCGACTCGCCGCGCACGCGCAACACGTAGGTGTCGCGCTTGCCGTTGACCAGGGTATCGGGGACGCTGATCGTCTCGTTGCCGGCCACCGCTTCGATCGGCATGCCTGCGGCAACGTAGCCCAGCATCGGCAATTCGATGGCCTGGCCGCCGGAGCGGCTGGGCAGCAGCTCCACCGAGCGGCTTCGGTTCCAGGCCCGGCGGATAAAGCCTTTGTCCTGCAGGTTGGTGAGGTGCTTGTGCACGGTGGCCAGGGACGACAAGCTGAAGCGCTCGCCGATCTCTTCGAGGCTTGGTGCGTAGCCATGCTGCGCAATGAACTCGTTGAGATAATCGAGGATCTCGCGTTGACGCTTCGTCAGTGGTTGCATATGCACCTGCGGCTCGTTAGCCTGTCGGCAGTTTCGCCGTCGGCGTGTTTACCGTTTCTTCGCCCTGAAGAGGAAGCGTAAACAAACAAAAGGCGAAAGTCAACGGGCCGAGTGAACGCGAACTTCCGTTACGCGATTCAACCTTCCGGAAACCAGCCGGTCTAAGCAGTTGAGGCCGGGACATGACGCATGACTCAGCGCTGGCATTTCGACCGTGGGCGGCGGCCATCGTGACGCCGATCGACGACGCCGCAGAGAAAGCCCTGCGCGACCTCGATGATGTCGCCCTGGCGACAGCCGCTGCCGCGGGACGCCGCGACGCGTTCGAGATCATCGTCGAGCGGCATCGCCGCGCCGTCTATCAGGTCTGCTTCCGCTTCATGAATAATCACGAGGACGCCAGCGACCTCGCCCAGGACGCGTTCGTGCGCGCGTGGCGAGGGCTCAAGAACTTCAAGGGACAGGCGGCGCTGTCGACGTGGCTCTATCGCATCGCGGTCAACACCTGCCTGAACAAAGTCAGCACCAAGCGCCCGGCCACCGAACCGATCGAGTCCACCGAACAGATGGCAGACCTGGCTATCGAAGGCGCCCAACAGCAGATGCTGCGCGAGGAGCGCGCCGCCGCGGTCCGGAAGGCGATTGCCGGCCTGCCCGAGAAGCAGCGCGCCACGCTGATCCTGCGGACCTACCATGACATGTCGCATCAACAGATCGCGGACACTCTTGGCAGTTCCGTCGGCGCGGTGAAAGCCAACTTTTTCCACGCGCTGAACAACTTGAAGAAGGCGCTGAGAACCGAGCCATGACGCACCTCACCCCAGACGAACTGATCGATGCCGTCGACGGTTTGCTGGCCGGCGAGCGCTCGGCGCATCTTGCCGCTTGCGAGGAGTGCCGCGCGCAGCTCGACGATTTGTCCGCGGTGCTCAACGACGCAAGGCAGGTGGCGGTGCCGGAGCCGTCGACGCTGTTCTGGCAGCACTTGTCGGCACGCGTGAACGAGGGCATCGAGTCCGAGCCGGCTGGCGCCTGGCCTGGATGGCTGCGGTGGCAAGTACTGCTGCCGATCGGAGCGGCGGCGATGGTCATCCTCGGCTTGATGATGGCCGTGCCCAAGCGGGATCCGCGGATCGCAAGCGCCGCGTACGAAGACGCGGTGGTCGAGCCCGGCCCGGCCGCTGACGACAACTGGGGCGTGGTCGCAACGCTGGTCGGTGATCTCGACCTGGATACCGCTGCCGCCACGGGCGTGATCGGGCCCGGCGTGGCTGACCGCGCCGTATTGGCGTTAACCGCAGAAGAGCAATTGGAGCTCACGCGCCTGCTTCAGGCCGAGCTCGCGCGAGCGAAATCATGAAGACCATCGTCCGTTACGTCGTCGTGTGCGCCCTGGTGGCGCTGCCATCTGTTGCGGCAGCCGGGCAAGGCCCCCGGGCTGTCCCGGAGCAGAATCCGCCGGTCCCGGGAGGCCGGCCGTCACAGCCGGGTGGCGGCGGACCGCTGCCTGGGCTTGGCAACGGCGCCATGACCCCCAACGAGATCCAGCGACTCTTCGACGCGTCCCTGGTGATGGAAGTCCAGCAGGCGTTGGACTTGAGCGACTCGCAGTACCCGCAGTTTCTCGCCAGGCTCAAGACGCTGCAGGACACGCGTCGCCGCAACCTGCAAGAGCGCAATCAACTGATGGCACAGTTGCAGCGCCTCTCGAATCCACGACAGCAGAGCCGGATGGACGAAGCCGCAATCAAGGAGCGGCTCTCCATGCTCCAGGAGCTCGAGGCCCGCAGCGCGGCCGAAATGCGCAAGGCTTACACCGGCATCGATGAAATGCTGAACGTCGTGCAGCAGGCACGCTTCCGCGTCTTTGAAGAAGCGATCGAACGCCGCAAGATCGAACTCTTGATGCGCGCGCGCCAGCAGAACCGCCCAAGACCACAAGTGCAGTAGCCAGACACGAGGGAGCCCCAAACGCAGCGCCGGCGACGGGCTGCCGGCTACTGGCTACTGTTAATATGCTGCCATGCGGGCCGCGCTGATTGCGACACTTCTGCTGGCAGGTTCGGCGTCAGCCGCCGACGTGCTGTCGCCGCAACTTGCCGCGGCTTTCGAGAAGAAGATCGTGCTCGTCCGCAAGCAGTCGGAAACCAAGGCGGCCAAGGAACGGCCAACCACCTTTACGCAGGCCGAAACCAACTCCTACCTGAAATTCAAGGCGGGTGACTTGATCCCAGTCGGCCTCACGCAGCCGGAGATCACTCTGCTCGGCAATGGCCGGATTGCCGGAAAGGCGATCGTCGATCTCGACGTCGTGCGCCAGAAGCAGAGCAATGGTGGCTGGTTGGATCCCACCAGCTATCTGACCGGCAAGCTCCTGGTGACCGCGCGCGGCCGCGTCATTACCCAGAACGGCCAGGGCAGGGTGGAAGTCGAGAGCGCCGACGTGAGCGGCATCTCGATTCCGATGTCGTTCCTGAACCAGATGGTGAACTTTTTCACCCGCACGGCTGACAACCCCGGCGGCTCGACGCTCAACGACACCTTCGAGCTGCCCGCCAACATCCGTCGCATCGACGTTCAGCCGGCCCGCTTCGTCGTCTTTCAGTAGCGCATGGCAGAGGATGTGATGCAGACGCCCCTTCAGTTCCTGAAGGGCGTCGGTCCCCGCAAAGCGGCTGATCTCAAGAAGGCCGGGCTCAACACGGTTGAGGATCTGCTGTTCCGCTTTCCTCGACGCTATGAGGATCGCAGCCGGATGCAGTCGATCATCTCGCTGCGTCCCGGCATGACCGCCGCCATCTCCGGCAAGGTGCTCAATGCCGGACTCGCGCACACGCGTCGCCCGGGCTTCAAGTTGTTCTCGGCGCTGGTGCAGGACGAGAGCGGGCAGATCCAGGCGGTCTGGCCCAACCAGGCTTTCCTGAAGGACGTGATCAAATCGCAATCGCGAATCGTCCTGTTCGGCAAGGTCGAGATCTGGGGCTCGCGCGGACTGCAGATTACCGATCCGGAATTCGAGATCGTGAAGGACTCCTCAGGGACCGCGGGAGACCAGGACGCCTCGGAGTCGCCCGACCCGCACCAGCTGCATACCGGACGCATCGTTCCGGTCTACGAACGTGCCGGGAGTGTCACGACGAACATGCAACGGAAGTTCGTGTGGCAGGCTCTCGAGCAGCTGCCTGACGCGGCCTTTGATCCGATTCCTGACGACATCCTGACGCGGGAGCAGTGGCCGGCGCGCAAAGCCGCCTTGTGGCAGACCCACTTCCCGGCGTCGGACACCAACGTCGACGACCTGAACGCATTCACCACGCGCGCGCAGCGCCGGCTGGTGTTTGAAGACTTCTTCGTCTTTCAGACCGGCCTCGCGTTGCGCCGGCACGAGAACGCCCAGGTGCGCAAAGGCTTGGTCGCCAAGGTGGATGATCGCATCCGTCATTGCGCCCGCGCGGTCTTGCCGTTCAAGCTGACCGACGGCCAACGCGAGGCGCTCGCCGAGGTCGTGGCCGACATGCAGAAGGCCTGGCCCATGCAACGCCTGCTGCAGGGTGACGTGGGCGCCGGCAAGACGATCGTGGCGCTGCTGGCCGCCGTGGTCGCCATGGAGAACGGGTTCCAGGCCGCGTTCATGGCGCCGACTGAAATCCTCGCGGAGCAGCATTACCGGACGATCGTGAAACTCCTGGACGGCAAGCCCTATCGCGTCGCCTTGCTCACGGGGCGCGTCACCGCGGCGATGCGTCGCGATCTGCTGCCGGCCATCGAGCGCGGTGAGATCAACCTCGTGATCGGCACACAGGCACTGATCCAGGACCACGTCGCGTTCAAGTCGCTGTCGCTGGTCGTGATCGACGAACAACACCGCTTTGGCGTGGTGCAGCGAGGCACGCTGGCGGCCAAGGGCCACAACCCCGACGTCCTCGTCATGACGGCCACGCCGATCCCACGCACGCTGGCGCTCACCGAATGCGGGGACATGGACGTCTCGGTGCTGCGCGGCCTGCCCCCGGGCCGTCAACCCATCCGCACCCTCGTGCGCGCCGACTCGCGCCGCGACGAAGTGTTCGCGATGATGCGCGAGGAGATCGGCCGCGGCCGCCAGGTCTACGTGATTTACCCGCTGGTCGAGGAATCCGCAAAGATCGACCTCAAGGCCGCAACCGCCATGTCGGAGCACATTGCCAGGGCGTTCCCCGACTGTACCGTCGCGCTGCTGCACGGCCGGATGAAGGGCGACGAAAAAGAAGCCGTCATGCTGCAATTCGGAGCGGGGAAGTTGCAGATCCTCGTCTCGACCACCGTCGTCGAAGTCGGCGTAGACGTCCCGAACGCAACCTTGATGGTGATCGAGCACGCTGAGCGGTTTGGCCTGTCGCAACTGCACCAGCTTCGCGGACGAATTGGCCGGGGGCAACACGCCTCAACCTGCGTTTTGCTGTACCAGGCGCCATGGACCGACGATGCGCGGGAGCGGTTGAAGGCCATGCAGGACACCTCTGATGGCTTCATCATCGCGGAGCGCGACCTGAAGCTGCGAGGCCCCGGCGACTTCTTCGGCACTCGCCAGTCAGGCCTGCCGACGCTGCGCGCCGGTGACCTGATGCGCGACGCCGATCTCCTGGAACGCGCCTACGAAGAGGCCCGCATCCGCGTTGAAGCGGGCACACTCACGTCGGAGCAGCGCGACTACGTCCGCAGCGTCTGGCAACGTCAATTCGGGTTGATCACCGTTGGTTAAGTGCCCAGTGCGCGTATTGTCCGCACGCGCGTTCGCCCGCAGGTCGGCAGGCCTTCCGTGAGGATCATCGCCGGCGAGCACAAGGGCCGCACCCTCAAGGCGCCGAAGTGGGACGGCATCCGCCCGACGTCCGACAAGCTGCGCGGCACGCTGTTCAACATCCTGCAGCTGCGCGTGCCGGGCGCGCGCGTGCTCGACGTCTTTGCCGGCACTGGCGCCGTAGCGCTCGAAGCCCTGAGCCGTGGCGCCCCCCCCCCCCCCGGGGGGGGGGACGGGAGGCCCCCCCCGGCGCGGGAGGCCCG
>JAYQOO010000104.1:0-15594 GCA_038144855.1 Acidimicrobiia bacterium
GGGCGTATGGCGAAGACACCGAAAGCCGCACCCACATCTGCATCGAAGGCGACGCCGACAGCCACAGGGAAGCGCCCGGCGGCGCCCGCTGGTGCCGGGGCGCCGGCGGCGGAGCTTGACCGCAGCCTGCTCGACCAGGTCGCGGCGTACAAGCGGCGGGTGACGGGTCTTTATCGCCCGCTGCCGCCCGACGACCTGGCCAGTCTGCCGCCGGGTCCGCTGCTCGTCTCGCGCAAGTGGGACGGGGAGTTGTGGTGTCTCGTGGCGCAGGCGGGCGGTCCGGTTCTGGTCAATCCCCGCGGCCGCACGGTGAGCGGGGGGTGGCCGGTGCTGACGGCGGCCGCGGGTTTACCGGACGGGGTGGTGCTGGCGGGCGAACTCCACAGCGCCCCGGCGGACCGGCGCGAGCGCGTGGGCGACGTGGCGGCGGCGCTGGCCGCCGGTCCCGGGGTGGCGCCGCCGCTGCACTTCACGGCGTTCGACCTTGTGCGCGACGCCGACGGGACGACACCGGACCGCTACGAGACCCGGCTGGCGCGGCTCGAAGCCCTGCTGGCCACGGCCGCGTCGCCGCTGGCGGTGGTCCCAACCGAGCGGCTGACGGAGGTGGCGGCCGTGCGGGCGCAGTATCAGACCGTGGTCGTGGATGGGGGCGCCGAGGGCCTGATCGTGCGGGCGGCGACCGGACTCGTCTACAAGGTGAAGCCGGTCATCGACCTCGACTGCGTGGTGGTGGGGTTCACGGAACGGACGGCCGAGCCGGGCCATGTGCGGTCGGTGCTGCTGGGCCTGCGCGACGCGGAGGGCCGGGTGCAGTTGCTCGGCGGGTGCGGCAACGTCGGCAGCCAGGAGATGCGGCGGAAACTCTACGCGGCGCTGGCGCCGCGGGCGTGTCCGTCGACGATCCGGCAGGCAAGCGACGGGGGCGGCCTCTACACGTTCGTGCGGCCCGAGGTGGTTGTGGCGGTGCACGTGACGGACCTGCAGGGGGAGAGCAGCGACGGGACGCCGACGCGCGCGCCGCGGCTGGCGTATGCCGGCACAGGATGGACAGGCCAGGGGCTGGCACTGTGCCCGCGGCCGATTCACGCGGTGCTGGACCGCGTGCGCGACGACAAGGACGCGACGGGCGACGACGTGCGCCTGGCGCAGGTGGAGCCGTGGATGGTTCCAGGACCGTCGGGCGGCGCCGCCGCGGTGGCCCGGCCGGCCAGTCAGGTGCTGCGCCGCCAAGTGTGGACCAAGACCACCAAGGGCCAGATGGCGGTGCGCAAGCTGCTCGTCTGGCAGACCCACAAGGCCGACACGGACCCGACGTTTCCCGCCTATGTCGTGCACTGGACGGACTACAGCGCAGGACGGGCATCGCCGCTCGACCGCGAGGTGCGCCCGGCGCCGACCGAGGCGGAGGCCCAGCGCTTGGCGGAGGCGCTCATCGCCGAGAACATCAAGAAGGGCTGGGAACTGGTGTCTGGCGCGTAGGAACAACGGTGCATGGCAAAGTATTACTTACGAGTTCAAAGACCAGACGCCGAGCAAGTTCTGGGAGATTGAGGCCAAGGGTAAGACCGTCACGGTGGGCTTCGGGAAGATTGGACCTGACGGGCAAACCACGTTGAAGCCAACGTCGCGTCAACTCGACGAGTCACGGGAGTCGTAACCATGGGAAACGTGAAGCCTCTACAATCCAAGAAGCTGGGCGAGGCCATCGAGTCAGGGAACTGGCGGTCCATTCGATCAGTGATTTCCGAGGGGGCACCGCCGGACATGGCTGCCGAGGATGGCACGACGGCGCTGATGGCCGCGGTTGCACTCGACCACAAAGATGCTCCCAGACACGTCACCTTCCTACTCGAGCATGGAGCCACGGTCGACCAACGTGCGGACGGCGGGGCGACGCCGCTGATCACGGCGTCGAGAACGGGGACCGACCACGAGCTAGCTGTCGTGAAGTCTCTGCTGAAGGCCGGTGCCGACGTCAACGCCTGCGACGATGAGGGGGAGACTGCCCTCATTGCGGCGGCTCAATCTGGGCGGCTCCTCGTCGTGAAGGAGTTGCTGGCAGCCGGCGCGAACCCGAATGCCGTCAACAAGGCGGGTCTGACCCCGCTGCGGGCCGTCGTGCAATCCGGCGCCGAGGGTGTCCTCGAAGTTGTCCAGTTGCTGGCATCTCGCGGGGCCGATGTCAACCACGCGGAGCGTGAATGGGGCAAGACGGCGCTGCTAGCGGTTCTTGACAACGCCTCTGACGAGACCCCGAAGCTGGTCTCATGCCTGCTGTCGGCCGGAGCAGATCCGAACGTAGCGGCAACAGACGGCACGACGGCCCTGATCGCGCTTGCCATGATGGCATGGCAGGATTGGGCTGCTTCAGTAATGGAACTCCTGCTCCAACGCGGCGCTGACGTTAACGGAGTTGATGTCGACGGCAGGTCGGCGCTGTCCCGCGTCGTAGAGGACGGAGACGGGCTCGAGTGCGCGAAGGTGCTGATGGCGGCTGGTGCCGATGTCGACCGGCCTGACAAGAACGGTGTGACACCGCTGATGCACGCCGCGGGCAGGGGAGCACATGCTGCTGTCGGCGTGCTCCTCGACCGGGGCGCAAGCGTGAAGGCGGCTGATGCGAATGGGCGGACGCCCTTGATGTATGCCGTGGACCCCGCGGAGTGGGAGTCAGGTCATCTGGAGATCGCGCGAGTACTCATCGATCGCGGGGCCGACGTGAATGCTGCTGAGGCGCAGGGCATGACTGTCCTCATGTGCGCCGCTCGTCACGAGGGCAGCGCCAAGCTGGTTAAGTACCTGCTCGACCACAAGGCAGACGTCGCGGCGACAGCACGCGCCGGTACTTCGGTGCTCGCAATGGCGGCGAGGTCAGGGGACCTGAAAGTAGTGAAGATTGTGTTCGAACAAGGCGCGCGTCATCCTGATGCCGTGGCCTCTGCGGGGTCGGAAGACGTCGCCAGTTACTTGTTGGGCGCCGGCGGCCATGTGCACGCCGTCGACGAAGATGGGCGCTCGCTCCTGGAGGTGGCGGTCAAGGGCGGTTGGTCAGATAAGTTCGTCGCCCGGCTCCTGGCAGCTGGCGTTCAGCCGAACACTCAGGTGGATGGACGCTCGCTCGTGTATGAAGCGGTCACTAGCGGTTCTCCGCACAGGGTCATCGAGCAGCTTCTCGATGCTGGCATTGACCCGAACACTCGAGTGTCGGGGCTGACGGCTCTGGATGAGGCGGTCCTCAGGGGAGACTCGGATCTCATCGACCTGCTCAGCCGCCACGGTGCAAAGGAGTCCATCAGCTATCCCTATTACATCGAGGCCGGGCGCGAGAAGACTCCGGCCGCGGCGGCCCGTCTGCTCAAGAAGCTGCGGGCAGCGCTTCGCCAGCATGCGAAGCATCTCCGCGTACGCGGAGACATCGCTGATTTTGTCTGGGAGGAGCCGACATCGGGTGGCCTGTTGCACCGAGCCGGGGTGGTACTCCGCGCGGAATCGAGTCTGCCGGCCACCAATCACGTGTTCCAAGCCATTTCGAGTGCTGTGGAGGTGCCGCTGCGTGTCTGCGACTTCCTGACCAACCGTGGACAGCGTTACGCCCACGGGGAGAGCGATAATCCCGCTCCTGGCGATTCGGCAACTGAGATGCCATTCGACGGCTTGCTCGAGTGCGTGCGCATGCGCTCGGTGCTTGAGTCGAGGGGATTGCTCACAGCTAATGAAGTCGACTTCTCAGTCGTGCCTGTCTGGCGCATCCTAGGAGACTGCTGTCTCCGGGAGCAGAACAAGTTCGAAGGCGTTCCGGGCATTTCGGTCGCATTTGACGGTTTCAGCCAGACGGATGACGAAGAGGACGACGAAGACAGCCCGACGTACATTATAACGATTGATACCGGTGACGAATGGGGGCCCAGCTTCTATGGTTCATTGCAAGACTGTCAGACGTCCGCGCGGGCTGATTTCGACTACATCCGCGGTAAGTGGTACGACGACATTGAATCGCAGCTCAATAAACGCAAACTGACACCGGCTGAGTTGGAAGCGCTCGTCCGGCAGCGGTTCGAGGAGTCCACCGTCATCGACTTCGATGCCCTCCTGATTGCTGCCGCGGGTGCTGGGGACGTTGCGATGATGCAGCAGGCGATTCAGATGGGAGCAGACGTACGTGCCCCGCAGGTGCTGGCGAGCGCGCGCGACACGTCGGTGATCCACTGGCTCATGGCTGCTGGAGCTGACGTGAATGCGGCGGATGCCGATGGGCGAACAGCCCTGATGACTGCCAGTATGGAGTCGGAGTCCAACGGGGCAGCGACCGTGGAGGCGTTACTCGCGTGCGGAGCATCTCCGCATGCAATCGCGGCGGATGGCAGCACCGCACTGCATCAGGCCGCGAGGTTCGGTTCAGTCGATGTGCTCAACAGACTCCTTGAGTCCGGCGCCAGTCCCGGTGCGGTCGATGAGGACGGTAATACGGCGTTGATACGAGCGGCCGGCAGAGAAGATGGGCTGGAGTTTGTCACGGCCCTGGTTGAAGCCGGCGCCGGTCCTTCGCTCGTCAACCGTGCAGGCCGTAGCGCCCTGATGGAAGCGGCGGGCGAGAGTTCTGAACGGAGTCTGGAGGTGCTGACCTACCTGCTCGATCTCGGCGTGGACGTGAACGCGGCGGATGAGGACGGTGCGACGGCGCTCATGGCGGCCGCGGGGTGTTGGGACGATGGGGCTTTGGAGCGCGTGCAGTTGCTCGTGAGCCGCGGCGCAGATGGCACTGCGAAGAACAAAGAGGGCCAGACCGCCTTTGATCTCGCCAATGGGGAAAATCGGGCGCTGCGCACGTTTCTGAAAAAGATGGCCGCCCCCAGGAAGAAGTAAAAAAGGACAAGCCGTGGCCTACGACATCAATGCCATCAAACCCATGCTGCCGTTGCCGAAGGAGCCGGCGGCCTTCACCGTCTCGAGATTCACGCTCAATAACCGTGCGTGGCGCAGTGCGGTCGATGTGTTGTGTGCCATCTGCGACCATCTGACTGATGACGACCGGGACAAGCTGACACGCTACGAGGGGAGACGTCTCTCGGGCGAGAAGGCCGAGCAGACCGTCATCGCACTCCGGCGCGTGCTGCTCCACCGGGACCGGCATCAGTACTTCGTGTGCGATGGTGAAAAAGTCGCCGCCACGAAATGGACGTGGGAGCAGCTGGAGATGGTCTACGAGATGCTCTGTTGGAGCGAAGGTTTCACCGTCCAGTAGCACAAAGAGAATCCGTAGCAATTGCGTCGGATCAGTCCGATTTAAAAGGAGTGGTTATGTCTTCTGCGTTCAGGGCGACAATTGAACTTCAGGTGTCGTGCGAGTTCCCTTCCGAGGCCGCTCTAGGAGAGGGGTCTTTCTATCTTGCTGCGCTCTCGGTGGAGTCGGTCACGCTTGCCGCTGGGGTAGCCGACACCCGGCGCCAAGAGGGCCGCGCTAGCTTCAAGGCCCCGGTAGTTCTCGGACGGTTTTGGGAGGAAAGTCTGGAGTGGGGCTATTCCTTCGGCGCCAAGGGTTCTACCGAAGTTACGTTGTCGGGCAGGTTCGCTTTCGAATTTGACGACCCCGCCGACCTTGAGAACTACACAATCGACGACGAGCCTGTGAAGGCGATTCAGATTGCGTGGGCAATGACTGGGGACAGTCCCAAGGTCTATGCGAGGGTCTTGTCATGCTCAGGCTGGTTGGCTGACGTTGAAGACGATGAGGATTTTGAACAGTTGTAAGGGACGGAGCCACCATGCCTAAACTGCTCCTCCTTAACGTCGCGCCGCGACAGCACGCGCGTCGTGGCAAGTGGTGGGATGCCGCCTCGCTGGCTTGATCTGAAGCTTGCACAAGCAATTCGTGCAGGTGACCTTACGTCCGTGAGCACACTGATGGAGCGCGGCGCCGTCGCCAGTGGTCCTGGCGCGTCGTTGGCCATCATCGGGATTGCGGCTGCCTCGCTTGCCCGCAATGCATATGACGTGCTTGAGCAATTCGTGTCGGCGCTTGGGCCGACCGCTCCGAGGGACGGGTCCACGCTGGTCCGGGCTGCAGGTTCGGGTAATCCGAGGGCGGCGGAGATGGTGGGGTGCCTGCTCGAACACGGGTGGGACGTGGATGCCAGAGACGACGCCGGGCAAACGCCGCTGATCGCTGTCGCCTCGTCGGACGGAAGTGCCGCCGTCGAATTAGCCGCGCTTCTCTTGAGTCGAGGCGCCGCGGTCGATGCACGCGCGTCATGCGGGGAAACGGCGCTCTGGCGTGCGTCGAAGGCCACATCAGCCGACGGGGCGCAAATGGTCGAGCTGTTGTTGCGCCACGGTGCCAATCCGAACGCAGCGGCAGACGATGGTGAGACGCCGCTCATGCGTGCTGCTCAGTGGTCTGACTCGGATGGAGCGCTGCCGATTGTCTCACAGCTGATCGCTGCGGGCGCTGATGTCGACGCGCTGGATGTCAACGGGGACAGTGCGCTTCACCATGCGGTGCGACGTTCTTGCATGGACGCCGCTGAGATCTTCCGGGTCATGTGTGCCCGAAGCGCGCAGCTTCAGGCACTCGCGCCAGGCCTCCTTTGTGCAGCCGCAGGGTCCAGCAGCGTCTGGGCGCCGAAGATGGTTGCCTTCATCCTTGATGTCGGTGTCACAGCCGAAGCGGCCACGGAAGCGCTACACCACGCCGTCAAAGGTGAGAATGCTCGGCGCGGAGACATTGTCGCGCGGCTGATCGATGCAGGTGCTGACTCGAATGCTTACGATGACAATGGCTTTACGCCGTTGATGTTCGCGGCGGAGTCCCGCGGTGACGACAGCGTTGCCATCCTCACCGCTCTCCTTGCTGCTGGTGCCGACCCCAATACCCGCAGTGCTGATGGCCGGACTCCGATCATGTTCGCCGCCTCGTGTCACGAGGAGGAGCGGAAGGAGCGCCAGCGCGTGGCGCTGAGGATGGTGCGAGCTCTGCGCGATGCCGGTGCCGATGTGAGCGCGGCCGACGAGCGGGGGGACACCGCCCTCGACTGCGCGAAGGCACCGGATATCCGTTTGGCGCTTGAGCGCATCTGGCTGGAGGCGACCGGCGTGCGTAAGAACGCGGCCGCTGACGAACGCATGCGGGAGGGTATTGCCAGACGGAACGTCAGGCTCATTACAGAGGCCTTCGAGCGCGGAGCCGATCCCAACCGCCAAGGCCATCGCGGGCGTACCGCGCTGATGGTGGTCGCGGAATCGGGAGACGAGACGGCGCTGCCGCTCGCGCAGCGGCTCGTCGAGCAAGGCGCTGCACTCGATGCGGTTGATGACGAAGGCGTATCAATCCTGATGACCGCCGTTCTGTGGAACAGCGACATCTCGCGCTGGCTCATTACATCGGGCGCTGATGTTAGGGCGATAGACTCGAAGGGAGAAACGGTTCTGATGAAGGCTGTCCAGCGCAATGCCCGTGTGGCTGTGGACGTTGTACGGTGGTTGCTCGAGGCCGGCGTCGACCTGTCGGCGGTCAATGATGCTGGAAGCACAGCCCTCAGTCTGGCTCGAGAAAGCGGCCACGATGACGCGCAGCAAGTTGTCGATGTCTTGACGCACCGCGGTGCCACGACGTAGTCCGTATGGCTGACATGGGCATGCCAAAGGAGCAGACAGCGATGTCGACCGACGCGGCGGGCGCGCCACGCACGTGGTGGCTGGTGTGGGACGAAGCGCAGCAGGGGATGGGTAGTCTCACGGTGAAGGTGGCCCGATTTCGATCGCTAAAGGGAGCAGCTGCCGAACATCTGCCGTGACGTTGTCACTCGGCTTGATTGCGCTTTCCAGTGCCACGGCGCGGTCGCTGTCCACGACACCGTTCCGAGCAGTACTTCACGTCGATCCAGACCGTCTTCCACTTCTTTCGCCACTGGAACGGCCGGCCGCACACCACACACACCTTGGTCGGCCTATTCTGATGATGCGGCATCAGCGTTCGTGCGGGCCGTCAAACAGAGAGAATGCGCTGCGCAGGCGCAGGTGAACCAATTCCGGAGCCATCAGGTGTCTTTCCGCCGCTCCGCTGCATCATGACTCAATTCTCATCGAGTGCTATTGATTACGTCTTACTTACTAAGCACGGACCTGTGTGTCGGATCGTCACCAGATCAAAGTGATGGACCAGGCGATTGCTCAGTGTAGCGGCCATCACTATGTCTCTGTCGCCTTCCCCGACGCGCGGTCTGCGGGCACCTTGAGTTCCATGTCGCTCAGATGCAGCAACAGCCGATAGCGACGACCGTCGGTGGCGCCGCTCAGGAAACCGCGATAGGCGCGTCCGTTTGCCTGAAAAATCAGCGGTCCGGTGCCCTTTTCTCCCGTGCCGAGCAGCATCAGCGTTTGCGTCTGTTCCAGTTCTGCGGCCATCGCGTGGAGATAGTCGTAGGTGAGTCCGTCGACGTGCTGGAGTTGCACGGTGCGGCGGAACGCAAACTTCCGCACCGCCTCAGCGATCGGCGCCTTCCGTCCTGTCCAGCGCACGGGCTGCTCGGCGTTCACATTACCGACGGTATCGACGGGAGCCCGGCGCTCCTTCTCCGTGCCATCGGGTGCGAACACCAGTTCCATAAACTGCGGATCTGTATGTAACACTTCGCCGGCCCCGTCTAAATACACCGGTGTCGTCTGTTCGATGAACTGGCCGACCTGCTCGAGATCGATCTCGGGATCGCCGCTCACCAGCGCCCCGGCGTAGTCAGCGCCGAAGCGACGGACGAGGGAGGCATGTGTGCCGGATTCAGCCGCGGCCAGATAGCGTCGGAACGTCAGCGTCAATCCCGGAACGCCAAGCGCGGGCGCCGGCGGAGCGAGCACCGTCACGGCGCCCACGGTCGCATCCCGGCCTTTCGCATTCGTCACATGTAAGTACATCGCCATCGCCAGGCTCACCTCTTCGAGTTACAACTGCTCGAAATCCAGATCCGCGTCGGCCTCCTCGGCCGAGACATCGGGCACGAAGGCCGCGCCTTCCTCGGTCCACGGCATCTCGACGAGTTGCCCGACCAGCGCGAAACACGCGTCCGCGGTCCCAACAAGGTAGGCCACTTCGGTCTGCAGTCCGACGGTGTAGTTGAACGCGCAGCGATAGATGCGACCGTCATGTAGCGCCGTCACGAGCGGGGCTTTGGGGTCTTCTGGTGTGAGCAGGTAGACGCTCTCGAGCGAAAAAGTCAGCAGTTCCGCCGGAGGTACGGGACCGACGACGGTCTGCGGCACGCCGAGGGTCGACGGCTGCGTCGGCACGGGTTGCCCCGCGGCATCGAGACCGACCATCTCGCTACGGGCGATCCAGCGCCCATCCGGCGCGAAGTGCCCTTGGGCGGTCATGCCAGACAACAGGAGCGTCGCACCATCCCGAGTCAATGCGGCTTTCGTGCAGACGCGCCCGTCCCGATCCACGGCCACCCGCTTCCGGGTGCCATAGAGCTGACCGCGCTCCACGCGCCGCGCGGCAAACGCGACGTCATGGCCGTCAAACGAGAGCAATACGGGCTTGGCCACAGGGCTTCTCCGATTCGAGGCCCCTTTTTACTAGCAGTCTCTGTCTTTGTATAGAGTACTGCTCTGGTTGTTTATGTGAGCCAGTTAGCACCGCGCAGGAAACTGCAGCATTGCCGAGCCTCCGCTTCGCCGCCGACTCCCGCAACCTTCACGACGCGAGTGAGGTGGCAGGGAGATGCTCGGCATGCACGTCTGAGCCGAACCCGCGGATCCACCAGCGTAGCTGCGGCGTGTCATTTACCGTGGCCGTCACGCGGCACCATCCGTCAGGCCGCCGCAAACGCGTGATGCGCAGCGGCTGGAGTTCGCCGGCGACGATACGCTGATACCAGGCTTCGTTCGGGATGTTCGACCCGTCCGGCTCTTCCGCGGGGCAGAAGAAGCTGTGGCCCGGACCCCTGTTTTGAGGGAGTCCTTACTCATTTCCAATATGGATCCTAACAATGACTTAAAGGCATCAAAGTTCATGATTAAGTGAATCGCCAGGAAATATCCCGTAAGTGCTGTATGCGAATGAGTAGAACTACTCTTATGATGAACTCGTCAAGAGGTGTAGTTTGCACCGAGTGACGGGTTCAGAACCAAGACTCACGGTGGGAAAACGCACATGGGAAATATGCGAATTGATACAAAGAGGCCACACCGATGCGGAGATCGGCGCCGCGCTTGGAATCAGCCCTCGCACGGTCAGTAATTTACTCTCGCGTATCTACGACCGGACAGGCGTGTCCAGCCGGGCCCACATCGCTTACCTCTGCACCGCTGGCCTGATTCAACCCGAGCCCTCCGATCCGAGCGACTATCCACCCAAACGCGGTTAGTAGCAATCCGCGTAATCAGGTTCGTTAACATCCGAGGCGCGACCGCGCCATCTCTATGCGTCGGCGATCGTGTTGTTGTCAGCTCGGCTGTGTGATACAAACCGCCGAGCTGTCCCCCCCGACGACGTCCCCCCGGAATTGAGTAGCGTTTCGATTTAGAGTCCGGCCTAATCAGAAGGGTCGGACGATGAAGAAACGGTTCACAGAAGCACAGATTGTCGGGGTCCTGCGTGAAGTCGATGCCGGCGTGCCGGTGAAGGATCTCTGTCGCAAGCACGGGTTCTCGGAAGCGAGTTACTACCTCTGGCGGAGCAAGTTTGGCGGGATGAATATCTCGGATGCCAAGCGGCTGAAGGAGCTTGAGATCGAAAACACCCGGCTGAAGAAGCTGCTGGCGGATTCGCTGCTCGAGAATGAAGTGACCCGCGAGGTCCTCCGAAAAAAATGGTGACCGCACCAGTCCGGCGCGAGGTGGTGCGGGCGATGGTCACGCGCGGGTTGAGTGAGCGGCACGCGCTGACGGTCGTGGGGATGAGCGCGTCGGCATTGCGGTACACGCCGCGGCCTGATCGCAATGCCGCGCTCCGTGACCGCATCGTCGCGCTAGCGCACCGCCATCGCCGCTACGGCGCGGGCATGATTTATCTGAAGCTGCGGCGCACACACCAGGACGGCGAGCACGCGCGCTCGGGACATCGCCACGTTCAGTCGCCGACAGCGGCCGACACTACCATTCCCACTCCACTTCCTACGAAATCGCTCTCTTTCAGGTGTGGCTCGACACGCCCTGCACATGCGTGGCAAAGACCTGGTCGCACTTCCACAGCAAGGCCAGCGACAGAGCCTCAAGCGCCTCCGTCGCGCGCCGCGATACGGCCTCGCCCCCCGTGGGCGTCCAGAAGCCGTGTGCAAACAGATGCCGGAGAGCGATCGCGAGTGGCAGGACATCCTCAGACTTGCCTTGGAGGCACGCGTCCAGGCGACTCAGCAACTTCTTGCTGGTCAACGCGGTCGCAAGCGGGAACGTGTCAGCGGCCACCCTTCCATAAACCGCCCGCAGCGCCTTGGCGCAGCGCGCATCCACGATGCGCTGCTGTGACACGTCGTGCCCGATGGCCCCGCATAGAATCTCAAACGCGGAGTAGCAGAGCATGAGCTTGATGATGGCGCTGTAGCCAGCGCATAGCTCATCCGACAGACCAAAGAATTCTGCTCGCTGGAAATTCCCCGCTGACCGGTAGCGTGCTGCGAACCGTGACAGGCCAGGCGAGCCCGGCGTCACGCCCTTCTTCACTAGCTCACAAAACGTTTTCCATTCGTCGGGGTAATACTTCGCGTCAGCCATCTATTTCACACTCCACGACTTCACCTCGAGCCACGCCAACGGCTTCTCGGGGTCCTGCCCTTGCACATCTCCCTCCCAACCTCTCCACGCACCACCCTTGAACGTGAACTTCTCAAGGCGCAATGACGCTTTCTTGCCAGCGTTCTTTATGCTCGGCGCGACACCAGCCCGCAGTGCCACGACGAACTCGCCCTTCACGGTGACGGTGGCTCGTGCCTGCCGTTGATCAATCGCCCACTCGAAGACGCCGCCCTTTTTAAGGCCCGCCGCCTCAAGAAGGAACCCGATCTTCTGTTCTCCCGTCGCTCCCACCAAGACGACCTGCACTCCAAACTCGCCACGCTCAGCCCCAGAAAGCGACTTCTTGAGTTCGGCTACACTGACCGGCCTTTCTTGAAATTTCTTGTGATCGTGCTTTATGAATGGACTGGTCTCAAATACACAATCCAGAGTCACAGTCAGTTTTGCCATAGGTTCTCTCCTCACTGTCTAACATTGCGACTCAATTGGTGAACCGCCTTCGCCACCACGCTCTGCTCCTCATCTGGGTACCTCGACACTCGCGCTCCGCCCCTACGCGCCAGACACCAGTTCCCAGCCCTTCTTGATGTTCTCGGCGATGAGCGCCTCCGCCAAGCGCTGGGCCGTAGATCTTGCTGCGGGCCAACCTGCTTTCACACCAGATCAAGAACGCTGCCTGCTGCGCCTGGTATGCGGCCTCAGGCAAATTGTCCTCATACGATTTCACGCCACCGAATGACTTCGGATCAAACGATCCGAACCTGCGCCGCCCATCAATCCGCTGGAGACTCTTCTTGGTGCGAAGGTTATAGGGAGGACGTCAAGAACAGGTCAACCGGTGGGATGTCATCAAGAACTTCTCTGTAGTCACCGCACCGAAACTGGGGCTCCAGGGCAACAGCGTTTGCCTCCACGCCGAGGGCACAGGCGGATGTCATCTGTGCTTACGAACACATCGGGGGGCTCGGGTGTTTCTTGGGCTCGTCGTGCTCGGCTGTGCTGAAGGCGGCTCAGCGCGATCACTTGTCGCGCAAAGGCGGGCGACAGAATCACCACTTCGGATGACTGGGTTGTATCTATGTCGCTGCCCGGAGAGAAGTGATTTCAGCGTAGTCGCTGGAAAAATTTGCACCGCGACCGGAGGCTAGCAGGCACCGCTCGAGATGTCGTGAGTAGAAATACTTGTGATGATTCGTTGCGGGTCACTCCTGACATCTGCCGCCGAGGGGACACACGCTGAAGTTCAAGGCCACCGTGTTTTACTGTCATCTCAGCGCGGGTGCCACGAGGTCCAATAGGTCACGGTGAATACCATCCCAGGGCTGTTGCAGGTCCAGAGTCACCACCCGCACACGGTGCGCTCCGCGCGCGAAAGTGTACGAGGCTGGGTCGGTCGTTAATGGATAGAGCAGAATCGCCTCACACGCAGCCTCGGCCTCCCCGCTGCAGTCGAGTGCATCCAGATACGCATTGAGTTGATACAGATGGGGCGCTCGTAGCGTTCGCTTCGCGCCGGCATACTGCGTTTGTCGGTCCCACCACCGGTCCGTGAACTTGCATTCGATGAGCACGTCGCGATGCCCTGCCGTCATGCTCTGCAGATAGAGATCGGTACGCATCGCCGGAAGCACGTCACCGCTCGACATATCCGTCGCTGCCGTCCATGGCCAGCTGATGACTCTTTGACGTTTCGTCCTGAAGCGGTCGCTGACATGCGCAGCATAGAACCCAGAGACAAACCTTTCAAAGAGCACGCGCATGGGACGGACGTCCGCCCGGAACCACGGAAATTGCACGTCGCGCTCGTGGCTGCCCGTGATGAGCGCGCCGCTCTGGAGCAAGCGGCACAGCGCCAACACCAGCCGGTAATCCGGTGGTACCTGCTGACGATCAAGGTTCTCAAACGCGCGTCGTGAGAGACGGACGTCGCTGACCTCCGCCAGGCAGCGATACAGATGGGTTGCGTCAGCCTTAGCGATCTCAGCGTCACGGAGCGGCAGGTCCATCGTCAGCAGCAGGCCCAGCGTTGCCTTGACGATTTGATTTGGAAGCGTATTGACGGTCAATTCCTCAAACACGCACGGTAAGGACGCTTGAGAGATTCCAGTTCTCGCCAGCTTTGCAAACTGAATACGTCCGCGCACGCCCGCCACTGCGGCCTCCCTGCGCTGATAGCCCTGGTGAACGCCCCGTGACAGGATCCGCGACAGTTCTTGAAGAAACAGCGCGGCAAAGATTGCCACGAGCTGCATCTGGTGCGGTGGTGTAATCGCTTCTACTGGAACGGGAGGACGATCTGTGTCGGCGTCGAGTACATCCCACGCGTAGCACAGCATGTAATAAAGCGTGGAGGTAGGGATTGCTGGCGCCGGCATGCAGGAGCAGGTGTCGAACGCCACCTATGGAAGCGGCGCGCGCAGGGCTCTTAGGTGTTCGGCTGCACGCTCGGGACTGTCACTCCAGTATTCCTCCAGCAGCGGCTGGAGTTCGCCGGCGACGATACGCTGATACCAGGCTTCGTTCGGGATGTTCGACCCGTCCGGCTCTTCCGCGGGGCAGAAGAAGCTGTGGCCCACAGCGTAAGCACGACCCAACCGGCGGTCTTTCGCAATGGCGCTGTTCAGCGCGCTGAGGCGCTCGATCAGGGCGTCGACCAGCACCTCGTCTGCGCCGCAACTCAACAGGAGCGCTCTGAACCGCTGGCGTGGGCCGTCCTGCTCGAACGCCGGCCGAAGCTCGAGAAAGCGGAAGCGGCGCCGCAACGCGTAGTCGACCAGCGCCAGCGACCGGTCCGCCGTGTTCATCGTGCCGATCAAGTAGAGATTCGCCGGTACGTGAAACTGCGTGTGGGTGGTGTCGCCGTACGCGAGACGCATCGCGTAGCGCGGCCCGCGTTTGTCCCGCTCGATCAGCGCCAGCAGTTCGCCGAAGATCTGGCTGACATGACCTCGATTGATTTCGTCGATGATGATGACGTGCGCCTCTTGCGGTGTAGCGCGCGCCTCCTCACAGACTCGCAAGAAGGTCCCCGCCGTCAGGGCAAAGGTCAACTGCCCATTCGTGACCGTTGGGCGATACCCCTGTACGAACTCCTCGTATGAATAGGACGGATGAAACTGGACCAGATGCACGCGCGGACCGGCAAGACGCTCGGCGAGCTGACGTGCGACGAACGTCTTGCCAACACCTGGCGGCCCTTTCAGCACCACGTTGCGGCGCTCGTGTGCGGCCGCAACGAGCGCGTGCCAGTCTGTGGACTCAAGAAACAGATTCGGCGGCGGCTCATCGCCATCATCAGAGGGAGGCCGTGTCCCACGCGGTCTTGGCTCGACGAATAGCTCAGGATTGCTCGTGGGTGTGACCCGTCCCGCAATCAGGTTTTCAACAGCGATCGCCTCGTCGGCGGAGAGTTCAAACAGGCTGCCGTTGCAGTTCATTCTTATGGGCTGCGACTGCGCCAGCGGAGCGTAGCGCTCGAGCATCTTCCAGGTCACGGTTGGTAGACGACCGACTTTCTCAAATGTCACCAGGAAGGCCTCGCTCTCCGGCACGGGACCGACCGCTGCCGCGTTTTTGTCGACCACGCGCAGGCGTGCAACGAGACCCGCCTTAGTGCGGTAGCCGAAAACCGCGTCTCCAGGGCGCATCTCGCGAAAATTGGACGCTACTCTTCGAGCCTTGCCGTTCGATGCATCGTGTGACGCGAAGGTGAGCCGCTCGCCATCGGCGAGGGCATCCATACCCCACTGCGCTTCGTCCCACACCAGCCACCATGTGCGCGGTTCTCCGGAGTCTTCCGCCAGGAGCCCTGTCGTCGTCATTGAGTTTCCATCCTGATGGTTGGGCCTTCATACTGCGGCATCACCGTTC
>JAYQOO010000105.1:0-15497 GCA_038144855.1 Acidimicrobiia bacterium
CATCAGGCTTGCGCCCATTGCGAACAATTCCCCACTGCTGCCTCCCGTAGGAGTCTGGACCGTGTCTCAGTTCCAGTGTGGCCGTCCGCCCTCTCAGGCCGGCTACCGATCGTCGCCTTGGTGGGCCGTTACCCCGCCAACTAGCTAATCGGACGCGGGCTCCTCTTCAAGCGCCAGGCCTTGCGGTCCCCGGCTTTGGTTTCCAGGTCTTTAAACCCAGAACGTCATGCGGTATTAGCGTCCCTTTCGGGACGTTATCCCCCACTCGAAGGTAGATCACCCACGTGTTACTCACCCGTTCGCCACTCTACTCAGGACCGAAGCCCCTTTCGCGTTCGACTTGCATGTGTTAGGCACGCCGCCAGCGTTGATTCTGAGCCAGGATCAAACTCTCAAGTTGAATTCTTGAGAGAGCCTTTGATTTACTAGCTCTCAATTACTTTATTACTTCTGTCTTGTGTCGCCCTGCATTACTGCAGAGCAGCTGACACTCGACGGGCTGGTTGCTTCGACCTCTTTCGCCGCCTGCGTTACCGCCGGAGGCTCTGGAGATCGAGAACGTGTTGCACGCTCTATCTAGTTTTCAAAGAACCAAGGACGTGAGCTTTTCGGCCCGTTTACCCCCGCAGACGCGGCATCCATTCTTTTGGATGCTTTGTCCGGCCCTTTTTGGGGGAACCTTCCAAACTTACGACGACTAACCTTACCCAGTCAATAACTTTTTTCGCTTGGCGCGAAAAAATTCCTTAGGGGCTGCTTTCCGACTTCCCTACCAGAGGCGGGTGAAGCTCTTTGCAGCGCGACGCTCTAGACCAAGAACGTCGCGTAAATCGTATCTTCGCAGTGTAGGGGATCGACATCCCCGTGTCAACCACCCTGTTTAAACTATTTTTACGATTGCGACGGATCTGCGCCCTTTTGCGACCTTAAATCTGCCGCCAAGTGATTGAGCCGCAGTGACTTGCGCGCGCGGATCAGAAATCGTCACGTCGTTGAGCGTTACCCCGCCCTGCTCGATCAATCGGAATGCTTCGCTCTTCGACTTCGCTAAACCCGCCATGACGATCAGCTCTGTCGCAGCCATTCCCGAAGCGATCTTCTCTCTCGAGATTTCTGCGGTTGGCGCCACTTGCTGCAGCGTTTCCGCAGTGACCGCACCACCAAAACGCAACGCCGCATCCGCCTGCACGCGCGCGAGCGCTTCGTCGCCGTGCACACCGCGCGTCACGGCCTCCGCCAGCGTGCGCTGCGCCAGGCGTGACGACGGATCATCGCGCAGCGATTGCTCGAGACGATCGATCTCGGATTGTTCGAGCCACGTGAAGAATTTCAAGTACTTGATCACGTCGCGATCGTCGGCGTTCAACCAGAACTGGTAGAAATCGCGCTCGCTCGTGCGAGCGGGATCGAGCCACACCGTGCCTGCTTCCGTCTTGCCGAATTTCGTTCCGGCAGCCGTCGTCACCAGCGGCATCACCAGGCCATGCGCCTTGCCGCTCTCCACTCGACGGATCAGATCGGTGCCCGCAACGATGTTGCCCCATTGGTCGCTGCCACCCATCTGCAACGTGCACTTGTGCGTGCGGTAGAGGTGCAGGTAGTCGTGTGCCTGCAGCAACTGATAGCTGAACTCCGTGAATGAAATCCCGTCCTCGAGCCGGCGTTTCACCGACTCCTTCGACATCATCAGATTCACGGAGAAGTGCTTGCCGGTGTCGCGCAAAAATTCCAGCAACCCAACGGTGCGCAGCCAGTCGGCGTTGTTCACCATCCGCGCCGCGTTCGGCGCAGCGCTGAAGTCGAGGAAGCGCTCGAGCTGCGCGCGCATGCCCCGCGCATTGGCGTCGATCTCTTCGATCGACAACAGCGTGCGCTCCTGGCTCTTGCCGCTCGGGTCGCCGATCATGCCGGTTCCACCGCCAACCAATGCGATCGGCGTATGGCCGAAACGCTGCAACCGCGCCAGCGCCATGATCGGCAGCAACGAACCGACATGGAGACTCGATGCGGTGGGGTCGAAACCGATGTAACAGGTGACCTTCTCCTTCGAGAGCATCTCCTGCGTGCCGTCGGTCGCGTCGTAGACCATGCCGCGCCACTGGAACTCGTCGAACAAACTCATACGGATCCTCGAACCCCTGAACCTTTTGAACCTTTGAACCTTCCACTATATTCTGCCGGGTGTGACCGTGACGCGCCGGGACTTTCTTCGGTCTGCGACCGCGATCTCCGTCGGCACTCTCGCCGGCGTTGGCGCGTACGGCGTGGCGTACGAACGCCACCGCATCGAGCTGCTGGCCCGGGACCTGACGGTCCGCGGCCTGCCGCCTGCGCTTGATGGCCTGCGCGTCGGGATGCTGACCGACGTCCACCACAGCGCCGTGGTGCCCGCGGGGGATGTGTCGTTCGCGGTCAACCTGCTCAAGCAGGCGGCACCCGACATGGTGGTGCTTGGCGGCGACTACGTCTCGTTCTTCGATCGCGGTTACATCGGTCCGGTCGCAGAATTGCTCTCCCCGCTCGCAGATTCGCCGCACGGCGCCTTCGCCGTGCTCGGCAATCACGACGACGAACGAGAGGTGCCGGCGGCGCTGACGTCGCGCGGCTTTACCGTGCTGAAGGATCAGCGCACCTCGATCACGATCAAAGGCGAACGGCTTGATGTCGCCGGCATTCGCTTCTGGACGCGCACGCCGGGTGAGATCGCGTCGGTCCTCAAGGGCACGGGGGGCACCACGCTGCTGCTCGCTCACGATCCGCGGCGCCTGGTCGAGGCGGCGGCGCTCGATGTGCAGCTCGTGCTGTCGGGACACACGCACGGTGGCCAGGTGTTGCTGCCAGGCGTCGGCGCGGTGGCTGGACGCAAGTTTCCGGTCCTCGCCGGCGCGGCAACCCGTGACAACACCACGATCTTCGTGAGCCGTGGCGTAGGAACGGTCTACCTGCCGATTCGGCTGAACTGTCCGCCGGATGTCGCCCTGTTGACCTTGCGGAGCGCCTGAAATGCCAGTCTCCGCCGCTAACTCGCAGATCGTGTTCGACGCCCTGAAGTCGTGCGGCGTCCGCCTGATGTCGGCACTGCCCGAGACGTGGCTCGTGCACCTGGTTCGCCTCGCTGACGCCGATCCGGATGTGACGCTGGTGCGGCTCGCCAAGGAGGAAGAAGGCGTCGGCATCTCGATGGGCGCGCACCTTGCGGGCTTGAAGTCCGCGATGCTGATGCAGAACCATGGGTTCCTCGCCGCCATCAACGGGGTCGTTTCCGGCGCGCAGCTCTATCGCATCCCGTTGCTGATGCTGATCAGCGATCGGGGATCATTCGGGGAGCGGGATCCATGGCAGACCGAAGGCGGCGCGGTGAGCGAAGCCGTCCTGAATGCGTTGCGCATTCCCACCATGCGGCTCGATGACCCGGCGAAAGTCGCGCATCGGATCCGGCAGGCGCAAACCCTCGCGCTTTCCTCGAACAAGCCGGTGGCGCTGCTACTGACCCGCGACCTGATGTGGGAGGAGGCGACATGACGCGCCTCGATGCGCTGCGCGCCGTTTACGACCAGCTGGACGAGTGCGCGGTCGTGACGATCATGGGCGCTGTGGCCGCGGAGCTGCAGTCAATCGGGCACCGCCCGAACTTCTTCTACCTTCAGCACGCGATGGGCCTGGCCTCATCACTCGGCCTTGGCATCGCGCTCAGCAAACCCGCGGTGCCGGTCGTGGTGTTCGACGGCGACGGCTCGGTGCTGATGAATCTCGGCGGGCTGTCGACCCTGGCGCGATACCGGCCGAAGAACCTGGTTCACGTGGTGTTCGACAACGAATCGCTGCTGTCGGTCGGCGGATTCCCGACGGTCACAGGCACGTGCACGAGGCTCGCCGAAGTGGCGGCAGCCGCCGGTGTCCCGCGAACGGCGTGCGTCTCGACGGTGGATGACTTCACGCGAGAGTTCGCCGCGGCGAGGAAGGCGGCCGAACTGACAACGCTCGTGGCCAAGGTCGAGGCTGTCGGGCCGGCCGCATTCGTGACCGATCTCGGACTATTGGAAAACCGGTTCCAGTTTCAGCGCTACCTGCAGACGCGTTAGCTGCCGCTACTTCTTCCGCGGCCTGTCCTTGCCGTGCCTGGGTTTCGGACGCGGCTTGGGCTTCGCGCCGGCGTGCGGCGGATGCTGTTTACCCTTGGGCACCAGCACCGTCGCGATTACCGCCACCGAATTGCCGGCCGCATCGACACATCGCACGGCGACGCGGTAACTGCGGCCGGTTCCCTGACCCTCGCGTTCTGCTCTCAGGCTCAATGTCAGCGGTCCGGTGAGGACCCAATCTCCCTGGATCGGCTCATTGCTGGTCACACCAGTAATCGCACACGCCGGCGCAGATTCGTTGTCCGTCGCCTCGACGGCGATCGCGACCGGCACCATCTGCTGGTTCGGCGGAATGAGCGTGGCCGGGTTTGCAGCGACGCTGGTAATGGCCGGCGGCGTCACGTCGGCCATCTCACAAGCGGGGTGCGACGTGATCGGGCTCTGGACCAGCGTCGGCGCCGATTCGAATGACGAGACGTAGGAGATCGACTCGAACAGACCGTCGGCGCTGGCGCCTCCACTCGCGCGAACGCGCAGGCTCAAGGTTGCGGTGCTGGCGTCGAACGACGCCATCGACCAGGTAATCGTTCGTCCGATCGCAGTCACGGTGCCGCGGCTGACGGTGGCTGGAGAGGCCAGTTCGAACGACGGTGCAAGGTCCAGCGTCATCTCAAGATCCTGAATCCCCGGAAAGTACTGATCCGGCTCGCCGCCGCTGGCATCAAATCCGGCGATGCTGACATTCGCGTCGAACGGCGTGGCGCACTCCACGACGGGCGGGGCAACCACGTGTACGGCGAGCGCTCCAGGATCACTCAATAGCAGGCTGCTGTCGGATTTCGCGCGTGCAAACCGCGCCGTCGGAGGAAGGTCAAGCACACGCTGTGGCGTTGCGATAAACACGTCCGGCGTCGGCAGCAGCAGTTGCCGTTTATGGTTGAAGCCCCACGCGTATGCGAGGCCATCGGCGGTCACTGCGACCGTGTGCGCGGCGCCCACGGCAACATCAACGACACCGCTGAGACCGGCGACGGTCACAAGACCCGCGGTCGGCATCTGCGTACCGATTCCCAACTGCCCGGCCCAGTTGGCGCCTCGGGCTTGCACTTCACCATTTGTCCGCAACACGATGATGTGACCGTCACCGGCGCTCATTGAGGTCGCGTCGGTTGCTACGATTGTTGTGCCGGCCTCGATCGTGCCCCCTGCGTCGGCGATCTGGTGCCAACCATTGCTGCCCCAACCCATCACGTCACCACTGCGGGCGCGTGCCAGCGATGTGGCGCCGCCGGCGGCCACGTCGACAGCGAAGAAACCCGGTGGCGCCGTGACCAGGCCAGGCAGATTGCGATCGGGGCCCGCGGCGCCAAGCTGGGAATCGGCATTCGCGCCCCAGGCCCAGATGGCTCCGTCGCCATCAGCGGCGATCGCGAAGTCGGTACCTCCATCGACGTCGGTCACCCGGGACACCGGGTTGATCGTCGGGCTGGTTTGTTCCAACGCGCCGCCAGGCTGACCAATTCCCAATTGGCCTGCACTGTCGTCGCCCCATACCCACAACGCTCCGGTCGTATCGATGGCGTAGCTCGACGACCCGCTGGCCACCACCTTCACGATGTTGAACAGCCCTGGGACTTGCGTCAGGGTGTCGATCGGATCACCGCTGAAGCCAAGACCAAGCTGTCCGCGATCATTCGATCCGACTGACCACACGCGGCCATCACGCCTGACCACGAGCGTGTGCCAGCTGCTGGTTGATGCGTCGGCGATGTCGTCTAACGCTGTGCCGGCCAGTCGCAACGCGACCGGAGGCGACACCACGGGAGCCGTGACGCCAAGGGCTCCAGTCAATGAGCCGCCGCCATACGCGACCAGCCAACCCGGGCCGTCCGACGATTCAGGAAGCTGGGCCGACAGCTGCACCATTTGGTGAGCGGCCAACAGCACGGCCGTCACGGCGACCAGGACAACGCGAAGGGTTCCAATTCTCACAGCCACACCTCTGACCGGAGAGGGAGGTGTTCCGGTCTAAGAGGTGTAAGCGTCGAAAAGGCGCGCAGGCCCCAACTAGGGCCTGGCTAACAACTTCGTAATCGCCTCGGGGTAGAGCTGGTGCTCCACGTCGAGAATGCGCGCTGCCAGCACGTCTGCCGTGTCCCCGGGTAGCACGGGCACCTGGCGCTGGAGCACGATCGGGCCCGCGTCAAGGTCGGCGTTGACGATGTGGACGGTCGCTCCGCTGACCGACGCGCCGTCATCGAGCGCCTGTTGCTGCGGATGCAGACCGGGATATTTCGGCAGCAAGGAGGGATGGATATTGAGGATCCGACCGGGGAAGGCGTCGACAAATACAGGACTCAACAGGCGCATGAACCCGGCCAGACACACCAGATGCACCTGGCGCCGGTTGAGCTCGTCGACAAGCACGCGGTCGTAGTCTTCGCGCGTCGCAAAGCTCTTGTGGCTCAGCACCAGCGTTTCGATGCCGGCTTTGTGCGCGTGATCGAGGCCGGGCGCATCGGCACGATTGGAGATCACGACAGCGATCCTCGCGTCGAGCCGGCCGGCTGCAATCGCCTCGATGATCGCCTTGAGGTTGGAGCCTCTGCCGGAGATCAAGACACCGAGCGTGCGATTCACAGCCCCTCGGCGATGCGATCCGCGGATCGGAGCGAGACGGCCACAAACGTCAGCGTGCCATTGGTGCAACCACCGGTCGGCAGGGTCGGGGCGCCGATCACGTACAGGTTCTCGTGATCGTGCGTGCGGCCGTAACTGTCACACACGCTGCTGGCCGGATCCGTACCCATACGACAACCGCCGGCGGGATGATCCCAATAGTCCGACACGGTAGGCGCGCCGGTCAGCCGGCCGTTGCTGGCCTTGGCCATGCGCTCGAACACGCTGGTGCAATGCGCAAGCGTCGCGGCTTCACGAGCGGTCGCGGCGGCGTCGAGTTGGCGGTCGATCTTCGGCATCGGGTCGCCGTAGCGATTCGTGGACGATGGGTCGAGGGTCAACCTGCTGTCGGCCGACGGATGCGAGTCGTAGTACGCGCGGAGCCGCACGGAGCTGCCCCTGGTGGCGCGCGATCGCCACTCGTCCAGCAGTTCGTCGCCAAGCAACAGCCGGCCATCGGCCGCACGCAAGCGTGGCTCCTTGCCGGCCGAACTCTCCCACACGCGTGTATCGTGGCGAACGAACGGTGCACCGGGCGCGCAACGGAAGTGCTCGCGCGAAATCAGGCTGTGCGTCATGTTCTGGCCAGGGAACGTCTGCTCGTCGATCATCGCCTGCGCTGAAATGAACTTGTGGCCATTCATGTAGCGGCCGACGGTGCCGGATCGATTGGCCAGCCCATTCGGAAATCTCGCATTGGCAGAGAGCAGCAGCAGGTGCGGGCTCCAGCACTGACCCGACGCCAGGACGAACCACTTCGCGCGATAGTCCGTCACGTCATTGGGCCGATCCTGGTGGTAGCCCTGGGCGGCGACGATCCGGTCGCTGCCGTCGGCCAGCACAAGCTTGCGAATCAACATCCGATCGTGCAGCGTCACCTTCCTGGCGGCGATCAACTGCTGATAGGTGTAGTCCGGTGAATAGCGCGCGCCGGTCGGGCACACGTCACCGCACGTGTCATAGAGGCCGCACTGCCCACGTCCGTCAGCAGGAGCGGTCACATTGCGCGACATCGGCAGCGGCGAGAACTTCAGGCCGCTTTGCTCGGCCCACTTCTTGAGCGTCTGCAGGTTGTACGACAGCGGCATTGCCGGCTGGCTGTACGGTGCTGAGCGACGATCTTCGGCGTACGGACTCGGGTCACCGGCGACGTTGAGACGATGCTCCGCCTGGACGTAGTACTTCTCGAGTTCGGTCCAGGCGATCGGCCAGTCGGTCGCCAGGCCGAACATCGACTTGAGCCGAAGATCTTCCTCAGAAAACCGGTTACACGCGCCGCCCCAATGCAGGGCCTGTCCGCCAACCGCCATCGTCATCGAGATCCAGCCCTTGGCAGTCTGATCCTCGATGTAGTCGCCGTGCCAGGGATGTTCGCCGTATTCGATCGCGCGGCGGTGGTAGGTGGGCCGGTTCTCGCGATCGAAGATCGATCGCCCGGCCTCGACCACGGTGATGCGCAGACCGGGCTTGAGCTGCGCCAGCCGCTCGATCAGCATCACCGCCGTGATGCCGCCGCCAATCACGCAGATGTCGGATTCATGGACCGCCATGAGTGCTACTTCTGCCCCAGCGCCGGCGGGCGAACGGTGGTGACGCGAATGGCGCGATAGGTGTTGCGGCCGATCCGCGCGTTGTAGCAAAGATCGTTCGCAGCGCTGCTACGGAAGTAGTGCGCCATCAGGTCGGCGACGACGTGCTTGCCATCGGGTCGACCCGGCAGGTTGCGCACATCGGCCGCCGTGAAGGCCTCGTCGAGCAACTGGCGGCGCACCTCGATCGAGAGCGCGCCGAATCGCCCACCACGGGCTCGCGCGGCTTGCTGCAACGCGATGAGTTGTTTGGAGTAGCCAGGGGCCGGGGTCGGGCCTGACTTCACGAGTCGTGGTTCGCCATATCCGTGGGACAGCGCGACGCCTTCCCTGTATTCGCGAATCCAGCTCAGGAAATTGTCGACGGCGTCGTTCTGTCCCTTGCTGCCGATGGCCGACGGGAGAACGGTCGCGGCGATATCACGAAGCACGAATACCTGGTCCGCGGGGATCTCGTCCGCGCGCAGCTCCACGCGAAGCAGCGGAAGCGCAACGGCTGCGCTCGCAAGGGTCTTGAGTGCGCCTCGTCTCTTCATCCGCTCTGCTCCAAGGCTAGACGTACTGGACTTCCGGTTCGCCCTTGATGATGTCGCCGATCACGACGCTGTTCGCTTCACCGGCATTCAGCAACCCCTGGCGGACGGCGTCAACGTCGCCTGCGGCCACCACGAGGATCATGCCGATCCCCATGTTCAACGAGCGGCGCAGGTCGTATTCGGGAACCCGACCGGATTCGCCAAGCCAGCGGAACAGGGTGGGCACCCGCCACGCCGTGCGATTGACGCGGGCTGCAGTGCCCGGCGGCAGGACGCGTGGCAGGTTGTCGGTGATGCCGCCGCCGGTGATGTGCGCCATGCCCTTGATCTTGCCGCCGCCCAACAGCGGCTTGATCACCGGCAGATACGAACGGTGCGTACGGAGGAACGCTTCGCCAACGGTCTCTCCCAGATCGGGCACGTGCGTGTCGACCTTGAGCTTCAACTCCTCAAACGCGATCTTGCGCGCGAGCGAATAGCCGTTGGTATGCAGACCATTCGACGGCAGGCCGATCAACACGTCGCCGGCAGCAATGGAGCGTCCATCAATGATCCTTGAGCGATCGACAGCGCCGACAATGAACCCTGCCACGTCGTATTCGCCGTCGGCGTAGAAGCCCGGCATCTCCGCCGTTTCGCCCCCCAACAGCGCGCAACCATTGTCTGAACATGCGCGGGCGAGGCCTTCGACAATCTGTTCGGCCACATCCGGCGACAGCTTGCCGGTCGCGAGGTAGTCAAGGAAGAACAGCGGCGTGGCGCCTTGAACCAGGATGTCGTTGACGCAATGGTTCACGAGATCGGCGCCGATGGTGCGGTGCCGGTTCGCCAGGAAGGCCACCTTGAGCTTGGTGCCGACGCCATCGGCACTAGAGACCAGCACCGGCTCTGCGAACGCGCCGGTATCGAGCTTGAACAGTCCGCCGAACGAACCGATGTCGGAGAGCACGCCGGGCGTGAACGTCGACTTCGCCAGCTTCTTGATGCGGCGAACGGTTTCATTACCCGCATCGATGTCAACGCCCGATGACTTGTAATCCATTAGACCTAGAAGTCTAGCTTGTTGATCAAGAGCTCGCAGAGTTTTCTGACAGGCGATCCGTCCGGAGCGGCCCAGTACTCCTTGCGAATCGCGACGAAGAAGCGCTCTTCCTCGAGATCCTCTTCGAGCATGTCGAAGGCTTCGGCGACAAGGCCGACCGCACCGTCGAGGTCGCTGCGCGCCTGCAGGGACTTCAGCAGCAGCGGCGTGTTGCGAAGTGCCACCAGTCCGACGGCCAGGGTCACGGGCGCACGCAACGGATCGCGTGACGGAATGCCAACGTCGAACAGGATCCGCAGCGCTTCGTCGCTGCCTTTCTGCGCGATGTGGCCGAGCCCGGCCGAGGCGCTGCGCACCAGATCCTGGTATCCATGGTAGGTGTCAGCAAAGGACAGGGTCTTTTCGAGATAGCCAACATGCGCGACGCAATTGGTTCCAAGCAGGCAGATCGCCGCAGCGATCGACGGCTGGATCTCCTTTGGCGCTGACTGCTGCAGGGCAGCCAGCGTATTGAGGGAGCTCTTGTCGCCGATCTTGCCCAACGCGATGGCAGCGTCGTCCTGCAGGGGACCGTCGAGCTTCGAGATTTCCGTCAGTCTGGCGACCGATGCCGCAATCTTGTAGTCGCCGAGCGCCTCGATCACCGTGCTGCGGAAGAAGTCCACACCGCGGCCGGCGTCGCGGATCAGTGCATCCGCCATCTTCGTTCCGTCCGGCGGCTTCGTCGTGCCGGTGTAGGCCGCAATCGCGCGCACCAGCGCCGGGCGTACGAATTCGCCTTCTTCTTTATCCAGCGCCATGAAGATTTTTGCCTGCAAGCGTGGGACCGGGTGGTTTTCGAAGTAGGCGTAGGCCACTTCGCGCAGCCGGTCGTTCGGCGAGTCGAGCGTCGCCTCCATGACGTCTTCAATGCGCGGATCGGAATAGCCGGTCAACAGGATCAGCGCGCGAAAACGGATGAACCCGTCGGCGTGTTCGTTGACGGCCTGCAGCAGCGCGGGAACTGTCTGCGCGGCCGGCGCTCGGCGGATGGTGCGGCCGGCGGCCATGCGGGTTGGATAATCGAGATCGGCCAGCTTGTCGATCGCGGCCCTGATCTGATCCGGTGACGCCGGTGTCGGCCCTCGCTCTTGTGCCAGCGCGGGCACCGCAGGCGCCGACGCTAACGACAGCGACACCAGCAGCGCGCCCAGCAGATTCGTCCGAGTCATCTGCGCCCCCTTACGGCCTACACGATAGTTTCTGGCTCTTCTTCAGGCAACGGCTCGCGCTTGCGGTCCATCTTCAGCGACAACTGCAGGTAGCCGCTTTCGTCGCGGGGGAACGCGACGGGATAGTTGCCCGTGTAACACGACGTGCAGTACGAATTGCTCTTGCTCTTCACCGACGAGAGCAGGCCGCCGAGGCTCAAATAACCCAGCGTGTCGGCACCGACGTACTTACGGATTTCTTCCTGCGTGTGACTCGCCGCGATCAGCTCACGGCGGCGGGGCGTGTCGACGCCATAGAAACACGGCGACACGGTCGGCGGACAACTGATGCGCAGGTGCACTTCCTTGGCCCCGGCGGCGCGAACCATCTTCACGATCTTGCGGCTGGTCGTGCCCCGGACGAGCGAATCGTCGATCAGCACCACGCGCCTGCCTCCGATGATGCTGCGCACGGTGTTGAGCTTGACCTTCACGCCGAAGTGGCGGATCGACTGCGCGGGCTCGATAAAGGTGCGGCCCACGTAGTGATTGCGGATCAGGCCAAAGCGAAGCGGCACCTTCGACTCTTCCGAATAGCCGATCGCCGCGCAGACACCAGAGTCGGGAATCGGCACGATCACGTCGGCGGGCACGCCGGTTTCGCGCGCCAGTTCGCGACCGAGGTTGGTGCGCACTTCATTGACGCTTTGACCGAACACATCACTATCGGGCCGCGCGAAATAGACGTGTTCGAAGATGCAGTGCGACAGCGGCGCCGGCGGGAAGGGCTTGATCGATCGCAACCCGTGCGGTCCGATGATCAGGACCTCACCCGGCTCGACGTCGCGCACATACGTGGCGCCGATCAAATCCAGTCCGCAGGTCTCGGAGGTCACCGCCCAGGTGTCGCCCATCCTGCCAAGCGCGAGCGGGCGGAAGCCATGGGGATCGCGGGCCGCAATCAACGAATCCTTCGTGATCAGCGCGAACGAGAACGCGCCGGTCAGCTGGGTGATCGCTTCGACGAGCGCGTCCTCGACCGACCCGGCCTGCGAGCGCGCAAACAGGTGCAGCACAACTTCAGTGTCACTGTTGGTCTGGAAGATCGATCCGGCGCGGACCAGCCGCTCCCGCACCTCATTGGCGTTGACGATGTTGCCGTTGTGCGCGATGCCGATCTGGCCGTGCACGCAATCGATCAGGATCGGCTGCGCGTTGGAGAGCTTGCTTTCGCCGGCGGTCGAATAACGCGTGTGGCCGATCGCGACGTGGCCGGTCAGCGTCTTGAGCGTGGTCTCGTCGAAGATTTCATTGACGTAGCCCATCTGCTTGACGACGCGAACGCGGTCGCCATCACCGGACGCGATGCCCGCGCTTTCCTGGCCACGGTGCTGTAGCGCATACAGACCCAGGTAGGTCAGCTTCGAGGCTTCGGGATGACCGTAAACACCGAACACGCCGCATTCGTCTTTGAACTTGTCGAACATAAAGGCTCTCGGCTTTCAGCTATCAGCTCGCGGCCTTCCGCGACATCTTCTTTTCAATTGCCGTCGCCCACGCGTTCTCCGCGTCGGCCACTGCACGATCGACCACCTGCTTCCCGCGCACGCTCAAGCGAATGCGATCGCCGCCCACCTCGCCGATCTTCTGGGCGGGCACGCCCGCGGCCCTGGCCGCGCTCATCACCGCGTCCAAGTGACCACTGCTCACCGAGACGATGATCCGGGACGCCGACTCGCCGAACAGCGCGGCGTTCACTGCAAAGTTCGTCGCGGCGACCGCCTCGTCGCTGCACGCGACGTCGGCCGTCACGCCGAGGCCGGCGCCATCAAACGTGCACTCGGCCAACGTGATGGCAAGGCCGCCTTCGGAACAGTCCTGCGCCGATTCGACGAGCCCGCCGCGAATCAGGCTGACGATCAACTTCTGCAGCGCGGCTTCGCGCGCGAGGTCGATCGCCGGCGGCTTTCCAGCCACCTTCTGATGCATGGTCGACAAATATTCGCTGCCGCCCAACTCACCCAAATTATCGCCCAGCAGAACCACGGCGGCGCCGGCCGACTTGAACATCCGCGTCACGGTCTTTGACGAATCGTCGAGCAAACCGACCACGCCAAGCACGGGCGTCGGGAAAATCGCGCGACCTTCGGTTTCGTTGTAGAGGCTGACGTTGCCACCGGTGATCGGCGCGTTCAGCGCGCGGCAGGCGTCACCGATCCCGCGCACTGCTTCGCCGATCTGCCACATGATTTCCGGACGCTCGGGATTGCCGAAGTTCAGATTGTTGGTGGCGCCAATCGGTTCGCCTCCCGCGCAGGCGACGTTACGGGCCGCCTCGGCGACGACCAGCATCGCGCCCTGATACGGATCGAGGTAGCAGAAGCGCCCGTTGCCGTCGACGGAAATGGCCAGGCCGCGCGGCGTGTCCTTGACGCGCACCACGGCGGCGGAGGTTCCAGGCTGCGCAATGGTGTTGGTGCCGACGCTGTGGTCGTACTGGCGATACGCCCACCGCTTGCTGGCGATCGTCGGCACGGTGATGAGGCGATCAAACGCCTCCTGCGCGGACGGTGGCGCGCCAAGCTCCTGCAGCGACAACTGCTGCACGCTCTTTTGCCACGACGGTTCCTTCATCGGCCGGTGATAGACCGGCGCTTCGTCGGTCAGCCCGCGATTGGGCACGTCGGCGACGAGCGTGCCGCGCTCCATGATCTTCAGCCGCGAACCTTCGGTGACCTCGCCAACTTTGACCGCGTGCAGATCCCACTTGTCGAACACGGCTTCCACTTCGTGCTCGCGGCCGCGCTCGACGACCAGCAGCATGCGCTCCTGCGATTCGGACAGCATGATCTCGTAGGGGATCATGCCGGTCTCGCGCTGCGGCACGTGCATCACATCGACCGTCATGCCGACGCCACCGCGGGAGCCCATTTCCGACGTCGAGCACGTGAAGCCCGCCGCACCCATGTCCTGGATGCCGACGACAGCGCCCGTCTTCATCACTTCGAGACAGGCCTCCATCAACAGCTTTTCCATGAACGGATCGCCGACCTGCACCGCAGGCCGCTTCTCCGCCGACTTCTCGTCAAACTCTGCCGACGCCATGGTGGCACCGTGAATGCCGTCTCGGCCGGTCTTGGCGCCGACATAGAACACGGGATTGCCGACGCCCTTCGCGGCACCCTTGACGATGTCTTCCTTGCGGGCGATGCCAAGGCACAGCACGTTGACGAGGGGATTGCCCGAATACATCTCGTCGAACGTGATCTCGCCGCCAACCGTGGGGATCCCAATGCTGTTGCCGTAACCGCCGACGCCGGCCACGACACCTTCGAAGATCCGTCGCGCGAGCGCGGTGTCGAGCGAACCGAATCGCAGCGCGTTGAGCAGGGCGATGGGCCGGGCGCCCATGGTGAAGATGTCGCGAATGATGCCGCCCACGCCGGTCGCCGCACCCTGGTACGGCTCGATGAATGACGGATGGTTGTGCGATTCGATCTTGAAGACGGCGCACAGGCCGTCGCCGATGTCGACCGCGCCGGCATTTTCGCCGGGGCCCTGCACGACACGAGCACCGGTAGTCGGCAGGGTCTTGAGGTGCACGCGCGAGCTCTTGTAGCTGCAGTGCTCCGACCACATCACCGAAAACAAGCCGAGCTCGAGCAGGTTGGGCTCGCGGCCCATCAACTGCAGGATGCGCTCGTATTCATCCGGCTTGATGCCGTGGCGTTCGAGAACAGCGGAATCAATCATGTCAGGTTAGGCACTACGACTTGCTGCTTGAAGAAACGCTGGCCAGCGATTTCACCACCGACGCCAGCACCACCCGTCCATCGGCGCTGCCCAGCGACAGCTCCGACGCGCGCTCCGGATGCGGCATCAAACCCACGACGTTGCGACCGCGGTTGCAGATGCCGGCGATGTTGTTCAGCGAGCCGTTGGGATTCGACTCGGGGCCGACGTCACCAGCAGGGCTCGAATAGCGGAACACGACCTGGCGATTGGCCTCGATCTCCGCGAGCACATCAGGCGGCGCGTAGTAATTGCCTTCGCCGTGGGCGATCGGCAGGTGCAACACCTGATGCGGGGCGCAGGCCGCGGTAAACGGCGTATCGGTTTGCTCGACGCGGACCGGCACCAGCTTCGAGACGAACTTGATGCGGTCGTTTCTGACCATCGCGCCCGGCAGCAGGCCGGCTTCGAGCAGGATCTGGAAACCGTTGCAGATGCCGAGCACCGGACCGCCGCGATCCGCAAACGCCTTCACCGACGCCATGATCGGCGAGAAGCGCGCGATCGCACCGGTGCGCATGTAGTCGCCATGCGCGAAGCCGCCGGGGAGAATCACGGCGTCGGCGCCCTTCAGGTCGGTGTCCTTG
>JAYQOO010000106.1:0-15442 GCA_038144855.1 Acidimicrobiia bacterium
CCGCCACCGCGTTCCGCGGTGCGCTCGCCGCCGCCAGATCGCCGCTCGCCACCGCCGCCACCGGCCGCGCGTGCACCGCCGTCGCCGCCAGTGCGGTCGCGCGCGCCGCGGCCACGGACCATTTGTTCTTCGGCTGTCGGGCTGGCCACCGCCGGTGATCCGTAACAGATCGCCGCGATGAGGGGAATCGCAACGACACGCATCTTCATACGTGCTCCTTAAGGCGCGCTGGCAACGCGGGCGATGGCAAAACCAGCGTAGCACGGTTTGACCGGCTGCGCCGTTCGGCCGCCGCCGGCGTCACCGGCGCAGCCTACTTCTCTAGCCCGGCTTCGGCGGGCCATATACTACGAGGATGGAGTCGACTTTCCACGCGACCACCATCCTTGCCGTTCGCAAGGATGACCGCGCCGTGCTGGCCGGGGACGGCCAGGTCACGCTGGGCAACACCGTGGTCAAGCAGGGTGCGCGCAAGATTCGCCGCTTGTACAACGACAGCATCCTTGCCGGCTTTGCCGGGTCTGCGGCCGACTCGTTCGCGTTGTTTGCGAGGTTTGAATCCAAGCTGGAACAGTACCGCGGCAACCTCGAACGCTCGGCGGTTGAACTCGCGAAAGACTGGCGTACCGATCGCGCGCTGCGCCGCCTCGAAGCGATGCTGGTGGTCGTCGATCGCAAGTCGATCTTCCTGCTGTCGGGCACCGGCGACTTGATCGAGCCGGACGAGGGGATCATCGGTATCGGCTCGGGCGGGGCGTTCGCGCAGGCCGCGGCAAAGGCGCTGGCGCGGCACACCACGCTCTCGCCGCGCGACATCGCGCTGCATGCGATGACCGTTGCGGCCGAGATTTGCATCTACACCAACTCCAATCTCACGATCGAAGAGCTGTAAGCCATGGCTATTGCATTGCCAGAGCGCACCGAGACCCCCGTCGATTCGTTGACGCCGCGCGAGATCGTCGGCGAACTTGACAAGTACGTCGTCGGACAGGGCAAGGCCAAGCGCGCGGTGGCGATCGCGCTCCGCAACCGGATGCGGCGGCAGAAGCTGCCGGCCGACCTTGCCGAGGACGTGGCGCCGAAGAACATCCTGATGATCGGGCCGACCGGCGTTGGCAAGACCGAGATCGCGCGGCGTCTCGCCAAGCTGGCGCACTCGCCGTTCATCAAGGTGGAAGCGTCGAAGTTCACCGAAGTCGGCTACGTCGGCCGTGATGTCGAGTCGATGGTCAGGGACCTGGTGGAACTGGCCGTCAACATGGTGCGCGAGGAGCGCATCGAAGAAGTCAAAGGCAAGGCGCAATTGAACACCGAAGAGCGCCTGCTGGATCTGCTGCTGCCGCCGCGGCCGGCCGCGCCGGATGAGGATCCCGGCCGGATTCGCGACGAGATGGGCAGCACCCGGCAGCGGATGCGCGAACAGCTCCGCGACGGCAAGCTCGACGAACGTATCGTGGAAATGGACGTTCAGGAAAAGACGTTCCCGTCGATCGAGCTGGTCACCGGATCGTCGATGGAAGAAGTCGGCGTCAACCTCCGCGACATGATGCCCGGCTTGTTCCAGGGGCGCTCGAAACGTCGCCGCGTGACCGTGGCGGAGGCGCGTGAGCGGCTGACCGCGGAAGAAGAGCAGAAGCTGATCGACATGGAGGCCGTGTCGGGCGCGGCCGTCGAACGGGTGGAGCAGTCCGGCATCATCTTCGTCGACGAGATCGACAAGATCGCCGGCCGCGAAGGCAGCCACGGTCCGGAGGTCAGCCGGGAAGGCGTGCAGCGCGACATCCTGCCGATCGTCGAAGGGACGACCGTCAACACCAAGCATGGCATGGTGCGCACCGATCACATCCTGTTCATCGCGGCGGGAGCGTTCCACGTCTCAAAACCGTCCGACCTGATTCCTGAGCTGCAGGGCCGCTTCCCGATTCGCGTCGAACTCGAGGCGCTCGGGCAGGACGAGTTCGTGCGCATCCTGACCGAGCCGCGCAGCGCGTTGATCAAGCAGTACACCGCGCTGATGGCGACCGAAGGCCTGGATCTGCAGTTCACGCCAGACGGTGTCGCGGCAATCGCGGAATTTGCGGCGCTGGTCAACGAGCGCACGGAGAATATCGGCGCGCGGCGGCTGCACACGGTCATGGAGCGGCTGCTCGACGACGTGTCGTTCGAGGCGCCGGACATGGCCGACAAATCGGTCACGATTGATGCGGCCTACGTCCGCCGCATGCTGGCGGATATCGTCAAGAACGAAGACCTGTCGCGTTACATCCTCTGATGCGGAAGCTGGTTGTGCTGGCCGCGTGTGCCGGCATCGTTGCCTGCGGCAAGAAGGGGCCGCCGCTCGCGCCGTTCGTGCGGGTGCCGGCGGCGGTGACGGCCGTCACCCCGCAACGCGTGGCCGACGATGTGTATCTGGCGTTTGCCGTGCCGGCGACCAATGCCGACGGGCAGAAGCCGGCGTCAATCGCCGAGCTCCAGGTCTACGCCGTGACATCGGAGCAGCCTCCACAGACCGAAGAGCAGCGCGAGGTCGCAACGCTGATCTCGACACTTCCGGTGCGGCCCATTCTGCCGCCGATGCCGCCTGTCCCCGATGGCGTGCCGCCGCCACCACCGATTCCGCTGCCGCCGGGTGTCGATCAAGGTGTGACGGTCTCGGTCAGGGACACCTTGACCGCTGAAGCGCGTGCCGCCGTTGTTTTACCTGTGGACAAGAAGGCAGCCAGGCCGGTGGTACCGGAAGTGGTGGCCGAACCCTTCGGACCGCTGGTGGCCCCGCCTGAGACGCAGCTGCCCCGCCGCCATTACTTCGTGGTCGGCGTCAGCCCCCGCGGGCGGGAGAGTACGCCTTCGACACCCGTCTCGGTTCCGCTCGAGCCGGTGAGCTCCGCGCCGGGTTCGCCGGTCATCACGCATACGGCGACCGACCTGACGATCACATGGCAGCCGCCCGCTGACGCGCGTACAGCGACGGTGCAACCGCCACCGACGGTGAAACCGGTGCCGGCTGCCGCCACCGATGGGGCGCCCGCCAATCTGACGCCGCCGGCGCCGCCACCGTTGCCGCCGTTGCAGGCCAAGTCGCTGGGCTTCAACACCCAGGCGACGACGTATCACCTTTATGACGTGACGCCGACGAATGCGTCGCCCGGCGGGGCCGCGTTGCTAACTGTTCCCGCGCCGGCTCCGCTGACGCCGCAACCGCTCGCGGACACGGAATTTGTCATCAAGCCGGTCGCGTTCGGCATCGAGCGTTGCTTCCAGGTGCGGCCCGTTGATCAGGTGTTTGGCGTCGCCGTGATCGGTCCCGCGTCGCCGACGAGCTGCGTGACGCCGAAGGATACGTTCCCGCCCCTGGCGCCGCGGTCGCTGGCGGCGATTGCCGGACCCGGCGTCATCAATCTGATCTGGGACGCCAACGCCGAGAGCGATCTTGCCGGCTACATCGTGTTGCGCGGGGAAGCGCCAGGTGACACACTGCAGGCGATTACCACCGAGCCGGTCGCCGTGACGTCGTATCGCGACGAAAACGTGCGGCCAGGGGTTCGATATGTATACGCGGTGCTGGCTGTTGACCGGGCGGTGCCGCAGAATGTCAGTCCGCAGTCGAATCGGGCAGAAGAGACGGCCAGGCAGTAACCGCAGGCCTGCGCGTGAACAGGCCTACGGGCCTACAGGGGAACGATGGATCGCATCTACAAGATTCAGCAGGGGAGCGAAGGCCGCTACGCGGTCGAACGCGACGGGAAGATGTCGTGGCTGGTCGGCGACGTGTTCGGACAATATTCGATCGGCGACGCCGTTCCGGAAGCGCAGCACAAGCTGCTGCCGCCAGTGACGCCGTCGATCGTGGTGTGCATCGGCCTCAACTACAAGGACCACGCGGCGGAGATGAACAAGAAGCTGCCGGCCGAGCCGCTGGTGTTCCTGAAGCCGCAAAGCGCCGTCATCGGCGCCGAGGATCCGATCCGGATCCCGGCGTGGGCCGGCCGCATCGAGCACGAAGCGGAGATGGCCGTGGTCATTCGCAAGCCGGCGTCGCAGGTGAAGGCGGCCGACGCGATGGAGTACGTGCTGGGCATCACGTGCCTGAACGACGTGACCGCCCGCGAATTGCAGGTCAAGGACGTGCAGTACTCGCGCGCCAAGGGGTTCGACACGTTCTGCCCGATCGGTCCGTGCATTGCGGTCGGACTCGATCCTTCAGAACTCGGGATCGAGGGGTGGGTCAACGGTGAGCGGCGCCACAACTCCAACACCCGCGAACTGATCTTTCCGGTGCCTTATCTGGTTGAGCACGTGACGCGGTTCATGACCCTCAATCCGGGCGACATCATTACCACCGGCACGCCGTCAGGCGTTGGCCCCCTGACACCCGGTGATCGCATCATGATCAAGGTGGAAGGCGTCGGCACACTCTCCAACCCGTGTGTCGCGGCGAACCCCTAGGTTCGTCGAGCGTTTTATGGATCCGATCGAACGACTCAAGGAGCGCGAACGGCTCGCCGAACTCGGTGGCGGCGAAGAGCGCCTGAAAAAGCAGCACGCGCAGGGCAAGCTGACCGCGCGTGAACGCATGACCCGCTTGTTCGACCCCGGCACGTTTGAAGAGGTCGACAAGCTGGTGACGCACCGCTGCCAGGACTTCGGGATGGACGAACAGATCATCCCCGGCGATGGCGTCGTCAGCGGCCACGGCCGCATTCACGGCCGGGTGGTCTACGCCTTCGCGCAGGACTTCACCGTCTTCGGCGGTTCGCTGTCCGAAACCAACGCGATCAAGATCTGCAAGGTGATGGACATGGCGGTGCGCAACGGCGCTCCGATCGTCGGCCTCAACGACTCGGGCGGCGCGCGCATCCAGGAGGGCGTCGTCTCGCTCGGCGGCTATTCCGATATCTTCCTGCGCAACACGCTGGCCTCAGGCGTCGTGCCGCAGATCTCCGCGATCATGGGCCCGTGCGCCGGCGGCGCGGTGTATTCGCCTGCCATCACCGACTTCATCGTGATGGTCAAGCAGAGCAGCTACATGTTCGTGACCGGTCCTGACGTGATCAAGACCGTGACCCACGAGGACGTCACCAAGGAGGATCTTGGCGGCGCCATGACGCACAACGAAAAGAGCGGCGTTGCCCATTTCGCCGTCGAAGACGACGCCGAATGCATTGCGCTGATCCGCGAGATGTTGTCGTTCATGCCCGACAACAACCTCGACGATCCGCCGCGCCGCGCCACCGGCGATTCGCTCGATCGCGAAGACGAGGCGCTGGACTCGCTGGTGCCGGCGTCGCCGAACCAGCCGTACGACATGCTCGACCTGATCCACTCCATCGCCGACGACGGATACTTCCTCGAAGTGCACCAGCACTATGCGAGGAACATCATTGTCGGCTTCGCGCGCCTGGGCGGCCGGCCGGTCGGTCTCGTCGCCAACCAGCCTGCGTATCTGGCCGGCACGCTCGACATCAACGCGTCGGTCAAAGGGGCGCGCTTCGTGCGCTTCTGCGACGCGTTCAACATCCCGCTGATCACCTTCGAAGACGTGCCTGGCTTCCTGCCTGGCACCGTGCAGGAGTACGGCGGCATCATTCGCCACGGCGCCAAGCTGCTCTACGCATTCGCGGAGGCGACCGTGCCGAAGATCACCGTCATCACCCGCAAGGCGTACGGCGGCGCCTATTGCGTCATGGCCAGCAAGCACATCCGCACGGACTTCAACTACGCCTGGCCGAGCGCCGAAATTGCCGTGATGGGCGCCGAAGGCGCGGTCAACATCCTCTACAAGCGCGACATCGACAAGGCGGCGGACCCGGCCGCGATGCGCGCGCAGAAGGTGGCGGAGTTCCGTGAGCGGTTTGCCAGTCCGTACGTTGCCGCGGAACGCGGTTACATCGACGAAGTCATCCTGCCGCGCACGACCCGCGCCAAACTGGTGCAGGCGCTCGCGACGCTCGATCACAAGCGCGACAAGAATCCCCCGAAGAAACATGGCAACATTCCGCTCTAGACTCGTCCTGGCACTACTGGCATTTCTCGGTCTCGCGTGCGTGACGCGCGAAACCGCGGCGGCGCCCGAAGCGGCACCTGTCGCAGCGGCGCCGGTCGAAGAGGCAAAGATCCAGAAGGATCGAATCGAACACGTGACGCCGCGGCGCGACTTCGTCGGCCCCCTGCCGACACGGCTCGAGTGGACTGCCGTCGAAGGCGCTGATAGCTACGCGGTGAGTGTCGAAAACGAAATCGAAATCGCCGTGTTCGACCAGGCCGGCATCACCGCCACCTCTACCCCATGGCCTGCAGGGCTGCGCATCGAGCCCGGAACCTACTTTTGGCGCATCGTCGGGATGAAGGACGGGCGGGTGATTGCCGATTCGGGAAGGGCCGCGTTCGTCGTTCAAGAGTAGATCACGTTGCCGCTTCGCTTCGCTCCCCGCGCCGTGATCTTTGACATCGACGGCACCCTCGTCGACAACATGCATCTTCACGCCGAGGCGTTCGGCGTGTTTGCCGAGCGGCATGGTCTGCCGCCGCTGACGAAGGCCGATCGCGCGCGGCTGGATGGGCGCCGCAACAGCGAGATCTTTCCCATTCTCTTCAAGCGGGACGTGTCGCGAGAGGAATGGCAGGCCTACGAGCACGAGAAGGAAGGTCTGTATCGGGAGTTGTCGAAGGGCCGGCTGTCGCCGATGAAGGGGTTGGTGGCCTTGATTGCCCGCCTGCAAGCCGAGTCGGTTGCGATGGCGCTGGCGACCTCGGCGCCCAAGCCGAACGTGACGCACACGCTTGCCGAACTCGGCATGTCCGACACGTTCCCCGTAATCGTGCGCGGTGATGAAGTCGCCAAGGGCAAACCGGCTCCAGATGTGTTCATCGAGGCTGCGCGCCGTCTCGGCGTGGCTGCGGCGGATTGCCTCGTCTTCGAGGACGCACCGATGGGGATCGAAGCTGCCCAGGCGGCGGGCATGCGTGTGGTCGCCCTCACGACCAGCTTTCAGGCGTCGCATTTTGCCCAGCTGACGCCGCCACCCACCTACGTCTGCGCGGACTTCGACACCTATCTGCTGGACGCATAAGCCTGTCGGGACCTCGTTCCCGCCGCTCAGCGGGTGCATCCCGCCGTCCGCCATCAGGGCATGAACGGTCTACTGGCGCCTGTCGTCTCATCCAGTCAGTTCGGTAAAACCAAGGAGACTGGCTCATGAAGAAGGTCCTGACTGTCGTGGTTGCGGCGCTGTGCATCGCAGGTCCGTTGCCGCTGGGTGCGAGCACGTCCGCGCCGGCAGAGGTTCGGGTAGCTGCGGGGAACGTCAAGGTGACGGTGAACTACAAAGTGAAGGGTACGGTCGACGCGTCGCACAAGGTCTGGGTGTGGCTGTTCGATACCCCAAACATTGGTGCTGGTTCGCAGCCTCTTGATCAGATCGCGCTTGATAAGAACGGCACGGTCGCGGATTTCGCCAATGTCGTTCCGGGTCAAGTCTGGATCGCGGTGGCATTCGACCAGCAGGGCGTCATGACCGGCAATGAACCCCCACCGTCCGGGTCGCCGATTGCGATCTATTCCGCGGACGCCGGTGCGCCGAGTCCGGTCACGCCGGGAGAGAAGGCGGCGGTCACGATCACGTTCGACGAGACGATGCGGATGCCGTAACGCCTCGGCCAGTTCGTCAGATCCGCAGTTGAAAGATTCATCGTCAGAGCCGCCCGCGAATCGCTGTAAGTAGTAGAATCGTAAGCGGTTCGGTCTGATGAAAAAAATTCTGATCGCCAATCGGGGCGAGATTGCCGTGCGCGTGATTCGTGCCTGCCGGGACATGGGCATCCGCACGGTGGCTGTGTATTCGGAGTGCGACCGCGCCGCGCTGCACGTGCGGATGGCGGACGAGGCCTGGCCGGTCGGGCCGAGCGCGCCGCGCGAAAGTTATCTGCGCATCGACGCGATCATCGATGCGGCCCGGAAAAGCGGCGCCGACGCGGTGCATCCCGGGTACGGCTTTCTGGCTGAGAGCGAAGACTTTGCCGCCGCGTGCCGCGATGCCGGCCTGACCTTCATTGGCCCGTCGCCAGAGGCGATTACGCTGATGGGCAGCAAGACCGCGGCGCGGCAGGCGGCAATCAAGGCCGGTGTGCCCGTGGTGCCGGGCACGGAAGAGCCGTTGAGCGATCAGGCCACCGACGCCGAGGTGCTCGCGGTCGCCAGGCAGATTGGCTATCCGCTGATGCTGAAGGCCGTCGCCGGCGGCGGCGGCAAGGGCATGCGCATGGTGGCCGCCGAAGCCGATCTGCCAGGCGCTCTCCGCGCGGCGCGATCGGAGGCGCAGTCGGCATTCGGTGATGGTGCCGTGTATCTCGAGCGGCGCATCATGGCTCCGCGGCACATTGAGGTGCAGTTGCTCGGCGATCACCACGGCACGGTGCTGCCGTTTGTCGAGCGCGAATGCTCGATCCAGCGCCGACACCAGAAGGTGGTCGAAGAGAGCCCATCGCTTGCGGTCTCGCCGGAGTTGCGTCAGCGCATGACGTCAGCGGCGGCATCGGTCGCCCGGACGGTCGGCTACACCAATGCCGGCACGATCGAGTTCCTGCTCGACGAAAGCGGCGAGTTCTATTTCCTCGAAATGAATACGCGTCTCCAGGTGGAACACCCGATCACGGAAATGGTGACTGGCGTCGACCTGGTGCAGTGGCAGATTCGTATCGCGCGCGGAGAGCGGCTCGACCTCGATCCGGCCGCGTTGCTGGCGCCGAAGGCGCACGCCATCGAATGCCGCATCTACGCTGAGGATCCCGACAGCAATTTCATGCCGTCACCAGGACGGATCCAGGGACTCCGCGTGCCGCAGGGGCCGGGCGTGCGTGACGACAGTGGCGCCTACGAGGGCGGCGAGGTGCCGATCTTCTACGATCCGATGATCTCGAAGCTGATCACGTGGGGAGACGACCGCGAGCACGCCATGCGGCGCATGCGCCGCGCGCTGCAGGAGTACCAGGTCCGCGGCATTCGCACGGCCATCCCGTTCTTCCAGTGGATCCTCGAGGACGAGGACTTCAAAGCCGGCCGGTTCGATACCGGATTCATCGATCGCAAGCTGGGCAAGGGACCGCTGCAGGCGATCGAGCCGGCGAACGAAGACCTGGCCGCGATTGCCGCCGCCGTGCACCTGTTCACCAAGCCTGCCGCGACCGCGACCGTTGCCACCGCGGCGCCGAGCCGCTGGCGAGATGCCGGCAGGATCGAGGCGATGCGATGACCTTTGATGTCGCCGTTGGGGATCGCGTGCGCGCGGTCAGCATTGTTCGCAAGGGCGCGCTGCTGCACGTCGAGCTCGATGGCCGCACGCACATCGTCGACGCGCGACGCGTGAGCGAGATGGTGATCTCGATGCTGGTGCAGCCCGAGGGCGGCACCGCTCCGTCGACGTCGGTGGACGTGTCGTTGGCCGCCCGTTCCGTGGCCGGGGAATTTGACGTCCACCTTGCCGGCCGGACCGTGCCGGTGGAGATCCGCCCAGCCGGGTCGTTCGGCCGTCAAAAGAAGGACGGCGCAGGTGCTCAGGGAACGGGGCCGCAGAAGCTGCTGGCGCCGATGCCCGGCAAGGTCGTGCGCGTGCTTGTAAAGCCCGGCGACGAGGTCAAGGCTCGACAAGGCCTGGTCGTCGTTGAAGCGATGAAGATGGAGAACGAGCTGCGTGCCGCTCGTGACGGCCGGGTGCGCGAGGTGGCCGTCAAGGAAGGCCAGTCAGTCGATGCCGGCGCCGTGCTCGTGCTCGTTGAATAGGACCAGCAGGGAATAGCTCGACCCCGCGATGAGCGAAGACGCCACACAGCAGATCAGCCGGTTCGCGAGGGCCCGCGCGGCCATTGGCGCGGCCGGCCGCCGGCTGTACCGCTACGGCCGCCGCTTTGCGGTGGCGATCGGCGTCACGGTGGCTGTGCTGGCCGTGTCGCTGCTGACGCTCGATCTCGGCCCGCTCGCCAAATCCTGGCTCGAAGTGGAAGGCGGCAAGTGGCTCGAACGCAAGATGACCATCGGCCGGCTCGGCATCCGGCTGGGCAGCGGCACGTTCGTCATCGAAGACCTCCGCATCGCCGGAATGTACCCGAACGAGCCGGACTGGCTCGAAGCCAAACGGATCGACGTGTCGATCACGTGGAGCGCCCTCTGGCATCGCGAGGTGCTGCTCGACTCGATCGAGATGACCGACTGGCGCATGATCGTCGAGTCGTTTCCAGACGGGCGCCAGACGTTTCCACGACTGACCGGGCCGCCGCGCCCGCCACGTACCGGTCCACGGCTGGTCGTCGCGACCATGCAGTACGTGCGCGCCCATCGCGGCGAGCTGATCATCAACGACTACGGGTCCGACTGGTACATGGTGGCGCCAAATCTCGAGGTCACGGCGTCGAAGGCCGGTGAGTATCGGGGCCGGCTGACCTGGAAGGACGGCACGCTCTACATCCAGAAATACGAACCGTCGTTCGTGCACATGGACGCCGACTTCAAGTTCGTCGACAACAAGATCGTGTTCGACAAGATCCAGTTGCTGACCGACGGCATGGTGTCGGACATGACCGGCGTCATCGACCTGCCGCGGTTCCCCGAACAGCTCTACCAGATTCACTCGCGCGTGCAGTTCCCCAACCAGCAGAAGATCTTCTTTGCGCGCGATGGATTCACGCTGTTTGGCGAGGGCGTGTTCGACGGCACCTTTCACATGTTCAAGGACGGCCGCGAGCTTGAAGGTGATTTTCGCAGTGACCTCGCCGGCGTGAACGATCACCGTTTTCCAAACCTGCGCGGTCATGTGTTCTGGGATCGCGGCCGCATGGAAGTCACGCGCGCGAGCGGGGATCTCTACGGCGGCAAGGCCGACTTCACCTTCCTGATGTCGCCGCTCGGCCGGCCCGGTCAGCGGCCGAATGGCGATTTTGACGTCAACTATCGGGACGTCGATCTCACCGCGCTCAGCAACTTCTACCAGACCAAGGGCATGCGGCTGGCCGGCCGCGCCACCGGTCACCACGAGATCCAGTGGCCGATTGGCCGCTACGCGGAAAGCGCCGGGAAGGGCAACGCCGTGTTCGCCTCACCGGTGTCGTTCCAGGGACCGCAACTCTCCGCCGACGCGGCGGCAGCCGCGCGCGACCGCTACCTGATCGAGGGGCCCTTCAGCCAGCACACGCCGCTGGCGCCAGTGCCGCTTGGCGGCGATGTCACCTACACGTTCGACCCAGTCGCGATCCGCTTCGAACCGAGCCGCGTCCTGACCGAGCACACGTTCATCGGTTTCGAAGGCGCGACCGCCTACGGTGAGCGCTCCAAGATGCCGTTCCGCCTGACGAGCCGCAACTGGCAGGAGGCGGATCGCTTCCTTGCCGGCCTGATGACGATGTTCGACGCGCCGACCAAGGCGGTGCCGATGGACGGCGTCGGCAGGTTGGACGGGGTCTTGCTGGGGTCGTTCAGGCGACCGCGCATCGAAGGCCGGCTCACCGGTTCCGAGATGTACGCGTGGGACGTGAACTGGGGTGAGGTGGACGGCGACTTCGTCGTCGAGAACAGCTACGCCCACATCAGCCGCTCGGTCGTACGCCTCGGCCAGGCGCGGATGGACATCACCGGGCAGTTCTCGCTTGGCTACCCGCGCGCCGATGGCGGTGAGCAGATGGACGCGCGCATCAGCGCCACCGAGTATCCGTTGGCGCAATACCGCGAAGCGTTCGACCTGCAGGACTACGACGTCGACGGTGTCGTCACCGGCGATTTCCATCTCTACGGTGACTACGAAGGCCCGCACGGTTTCGGCAACCTGACGATCGGGCGTGGCATCGCCTACGACGAACCGTTCTCCGAGGCCTCGGCCTCGCTGCAGTTTGAAGGCGTCGGTGTGCGCTTGAACGGCATCGAGATGACCAAGGGCGGCGGTAGCGTGACCGGTGCCGCCTTCGTCAATTGGGCCGGCACGTACTCATTTGACGTGGCCGGTCGCGACCTCGCGGTCGACACCCTGACGCTGACGGCCTATCCGAGCCTGCCGTCGCTGTATGGGTCGCTCGAATTCACCGCGACCGGCGCCGGCACGTTCCTCGAACCACGCTACGACGTGAAGTGGAGTGCCAGCGACCTGTTCTTCGGCGATGAAGGTGTCGGCGAAGCCACCGGCCGGCTCTCGATCCGCGGCCTTCTGATGAGCTACGAGATGGAGGTCGCGTCGCCGCGCCTCGCCGTGTCGGGTACCGGCCGCGTCGAGTTGAACGACGAGATGGATGCGGAAATGTCGTTCCGCATTACCGACACCTCGCTCGATCCCTACCTGCGCGCCGTGCAGCCGACGTTTTCACCGTTTGCGTCTGCGGTTGCGAGTGGCACGATCCGCGTCGTCGGCGAGCTGTATAACCCCGACGCGTTGCGCATCGACACCAGCGTCGAACAGGTCAACGTCGCCCTGCTCGACTACCGGCTGCGCAATCAGCAGCCAATTCGCGTCAGCGTCGAGCAGCAGGTGCTGCAAGTCGACGCGCTCAAGCTCGTGGGCGAGGACACCGAGATCGATCTCAGCGGATCGGTGCAGCTGGTCGACCAATCGCTCGCACTCCAGGCCAACGGCGCTGCCAACCTCGCCGTGCTCCAGGGTTTTCTGCCTGACCTGCGCAGTTCGGGCCGCGCCGAAGTGACGGCGCGCATTACCGGCACCGCCGCGTCACCGGTGGTTGCCGGCAATGCGCTGCTGACCAACGGCCGCATGCGCAGCCTGCAGTTCCCGCACGCGCTTGAAGAGCTCAATGGCATTGCCACGTTCGACGTGGGCGGCGTACGCCTCGACGGCATCACCGCGCGGCTTGGTGGCGGGCCCGTGCGCTTTGGGGGCCGCATCGGACTGGCCGCATACCAGCTGAGCGAATACGACGTCACCGTCACCGGTGAAGACATGGCGTTGCGATACCCGGAAGGGATGCGCTCGCTCGTTGATGCCAGCCTCGCGTTGCAGGGGCCGGCGGCGGCGCCGCTTGTGACCGGCACCGTGAACGTCAAGCGCGCCACGTGGACGCGCGGCTTTGGCTCGGGCGGGCTGTTTGGCGGCCTTGCCGGCGGCGATGCGGCCATCCCATCCGTCGAAGGTCAGGTGGCCGCCGCCTCGAACGTGCGTTTCGACGTGCGGCTGGTGGCGCCCTCGACGCTGAGTATCGACAACGACCAGGCGCGAATCGTGGCCAGCGCCGATCTGACCATGCGCGGCACGCTCGATCGGCCGCTGCTCTTCGGCAATGCGGAGATCGAGCGCGGCGAGGTCGAGTTCGAGGGCCGGCGCTACCTCGTGACCCGGGGCAGCCTGGATTTCGCGAACGCCAACCGGATCCAGCCGTTTTTCGACATCGAAGCTGAGACCCGGGTGCGCGTGCCCGGCCAGACTTATCGCGTCACGATGCGCATGGCCGGGACGACCGAACGGCTGCAGCCGCAGTTCACGTCGGATCCGCCGCTGCAGACGCTCGACATCCTGACGCTGCTGTTTTCGGATCAGGCTCCGAGCGGCGACGTCGAACTGGCCGGCCTGCAACGGCCGGATGAACGCCAGCAGCGGCTGGTCGAGGCGCGCGCCACGCGCGCGCTGACCGGGGCGCTCTCCCAGGAAGTGGGCCGCGTCGTCGAGCAGACGTTTGGCGTGGATACGTTCCAGATTACGCCGTTGCTGTCGGATCCGTACCAGCAGTCGACCTCGCTGAGCCTGAATCCGAGCGCGCGCGTCACCATCGGCAAGCGCATTTCGAACCGGATTTTTCTGACCTACGCGCGCAGCCTGTCGTCGACGACACGTGACCAGATCATCCTGCTCGAGTTCGACGAGAGCGACACGTTGTCGTGGGTGCTGTCACAGAACGAAGACCGCACGTATGCGCTCGAAGTCCGCAAGAGGCACGCGTTCTGATGCGCGTGTTGATCGTCGCGGTGTGTCTGCTGGCCGCCCTCCCCGCGCAGTCCCAGGAGCTTGGCAAGACCATCACCGACGTCCGCGTGGAACTGGCGGGCGCGACGGTCAGCGAGCCCGGTGTTCTCGAGCTGATCGAGACTCGCGTCGGGGAGCCACTGGTGATGCGCAACGTGCGCGGCACCATCGACCACCTGGTGGGCCTCGGCCGCTTTGAGGATGTGCGCGTGCTGACGGCGCCAACGGAGCAGGGCGTGTCGCTGCGATGGGTGCTCGTGCCAGTGAAGCGAATTACGCGGGTCGATATTGACGGTCACAGTCCGTTGTCGACCGCCGAGATCCGGGCGGAGCTGGCCGATCGTTTCGGGGCGAGGCCCTCCGCCAGTCGCGTGCCCGACATGGCGGCGCGGGTTCAGTCGTTCTACGCAGAGCGCGGCTTTCCACAGGCCACCGTCCTGCCGCGCATGGCAGACGTCGGCCGCCCGGAGGACTCCCATCTCGTGCTCACCGTCAATGCCGGTGCGCGCATCACGGTGGGCGACACCCGGGTCACCGGCGCGCCGAACAACGATATTGCGACGGTGGTGCGTGAATTGCGACTGGCCACGGGCCGGGCCTTCGATCAGGTCGCGCTCGATGCGCGCGTGGCGCAATACGAGGAGACGCTCCGCGCGCAGGGCTACTACCAGGCGCGCGTGCGCGTGTCTCATATTCCGACCGCCGACGGCAGATCGGTGGCCGTCACCGTCGCGATCGAGAGCGGTCCGCGCGTCAACCTGGTGATGGCAGGCGACCCGCTGCCGCACAACGATCTCGAAGACCTGGTGCCGATCCGTGCGGAGCGGTCCGTCGATCAGGATCTGCTCGAGGACGCCAGCATCCGGATCGAGAACGGGCTGCGGGCCATGGGGTATCGCAACGCCCGCGCGCCTTATACGCGTGACGAACGGGGCGCGGAACTGTCGCTGACGTTCACGATCACGCGCGGGACTCTCCATCGCGTCGAGTCGGTCGCCACCCAGGGCAACAGCCGCCTCACGGCCCTTGATCTCGCGCCGCTGCTCCAGATCAAGGCCGGTGACCCGTTTGTCGAGGCTCGTGTCGGGCTCGTGTCCGCGGCCATCAACGAGCTGTATCGCGTGCGCGGATTCGCGCAGGCGACGGTACAGCCGGACATCGAGGTGTTGCCCGAAGCCAACAGCGGCGGCGTGGCCTACCGGCCCGTGGCGATCCGCTTCGACATTGCGGAAGGCACGCAGACCATCGTCAGTGGCGTCGAGTTTGCCGGCAATACCACCATTGCCACCAGCGCGCTGATGGCGCAGATGGCGCTGCAGGGCGGAAAGCCGTTCTACCGGCCGCAGTTATCCGTGGATCGCGACACTATCGAGCGCGCGTTTCGCAACCAGGGATTCCAGTCCGTGTCGGTGATCTCGCAGCTGTCGTTCGCGCCGGACCAGCAGCGTGGGGCGCTGACGTGGACGATCCGGGAAGGGGATCAAGTGAAGGTGGATCGG
>JAYQOO010000107.1:0-15288 GCA_038144855.1 Acidimicrobiia bacterium
ATCCAGGAGTGGGCCAAGTCGGAGAGCGCCGATGCGTTCCTGTTCAGCAGTGAACCGGCAACGATCATGAATCAGGCCAACGATCAGATGAAGGGCTTCGAGGGCGATCGGCTCTTCCTCGGCCTCAATCCCGCGCCTGGTGCGACGCTGGCCTACCGGCTCAAGTCGGACGCAAAAGAGGTCAAGCTCACGATCAAGGACGCAGGCGGAGCGACGATTCGCGAGCTGACCGGCAACGACATGCGCGATCGCAACAAGGCCGGCCTCAACATCGTGAAGTGGGACCTTCGGATTCAACCGCTGCGTCCGCTGCCGCTGCCTCCCGGGGCCGGCGGAGCAGGTCCGGCAGGTGGCGGTGGCGGTGGATTCGGTGGCGGCGGCATCAACGGACCCTACGTTTTGCCAGGCACCTATCGCGCCACGCTGACGGTCAACGGCCGTGACGCGCAGACGATTGATGTTGCGGTGAAGGGCGATCCCGACATCAGCATCACCGATGCCGATCGGCGCATCTGGTTCGACACCGCTCGCGACCTGCACCAGCAGCAGGAAAAGGCGAACGAGGTTGCCGAAATGGTTCAGAACGCGTTTGCGCAGGTGCAGACGCTGCAGGCCCAGGCGCGCGGTGGCAACCTGTCCGGCAACGCGAAGCAGCAACTCGATGCGGTGGTCAAGGAATTCGAAGCCGTGCGCCGGCGCCTCGGGCTCGGTGGGCAGGGTGGTGGTGGCGGGTTCGGCGGCAACAACGAGAACCTCCGCGGCCGCTTCGGCCAGCTGAAGGGGCAGGTCATGGCCTCAACGTCGATGCCGACCAACACCCAGTTGATGCAGATCCGCGAGATCAAGGCGGCGTTGCCGGGGCTGATTGATCAGGCGAATGCGGCTGTGGCCAAGGTACCGGCGCTGGTGAAGGAGCTCGTCGGCAACGGCGCGATTTTCCCGGCGATCAAGCCGGTGCCAAAAGGCTAGTTGCGTATATCATCCGCGGCTATGCATCCACGCATGGCCCTCCGCTGCGTAGCCGCTCTCGCGCTGTCGGCGTCCCTGCAGGCGCAGACGCGGGTGGCCACGCTTGCGCCGCTACCGACGGCGACGCCAGAGTCAGTCGGGTTCCTGCCGGGTGCCCTCGACCAGATGGACGCCGGGATGCAGGACCTCGTCGACAAGAAACACCTGTCCGGCGTGGTCACGCTCGTCGCCCGGCATGGCAAGGTCGTCCAGCACAAGGCGTATGGGGTGCAGAGCCTCGAGACGAATGCGCCGATGAAGCTCGACACCATCGCGCGCATCTACTCGATGACCAAGCCGATCGCCGGCGTGGCGATGATGATGTTGTACGAGGAAGGTAAGTGGAAGCCGAGCGACCCGATCGCGAAGCACATTCCTGAGTTTGCCAACCTCAAGGTCTATGCCGGCGAGAAAGACGGCCAGGCAATCCTCGACGCGCCGGTGCATCCGCCAACGATGGCGGAGTTGATGTCGCACACGGCAGGTTTTACCTACGGTCTCTTCGGCGCTACCCCCGTCGACAAATTGTACCAGGCGGCGAATCCGCTCGGGCAGCCGTCGCTGCAGGCGATGATCGATCGCATAGCGCAGTTGCCTCTCCTGTATCAACCGGGAACCAAGTGGGTCTACAGCGTGTCGGTCGACATCCAGGGATATCTGGTCGAGAAGTTGTCCGGCAAGACGTTTCCCGAGTTCCTGCGCACCCGCCTGTTCGAGCCACTGGGAATGACGGACACCGGGTTCTCGGTGCCGGCGGAGAAGGTCTCCCGCGTCGCGACCATCTATTCGTGGAGCCGCGACAAGGGTGCGCTGGTCGCTGAACCGATCGCCCCCAACATTTCGAAGTTGCCTGGATTGCCGTCCGGGGGCGGTGGCTTGTACGGAACCGCTTCGGACTACTTCAAGTTTGCGCAGATGCTGCTCAACGGCGGCGAGTACAACGGCAAGCGCTACCTGAAGAAGGACACCGTCGAGATGATGCGGACCAACGTCCTGAGCAACGACGTCCTCACGTCGAACTCCGGGATCGGGCAGGCGCGCTTCTCTCCCGCCCAGGGATTTGGCTATGACGTCGCGGTGGTGCTTGATCCGGACGGCGCGAAGCGACAGGTTGGCAAAGGCAGTTACTGGTGGTGGGGTGTTGCCGGCACCTGGTTCTGGATCGATCCGACGAACGACGTGCTGTTTGTCGGCATTATCCAGCGCCGCAGCGGGCCTCCGGGCGCCGCCAGCCACGAGGACATCTCGCGCCGGGTCATCGCCGACGCGTTGAAGCACTAGTGCCCGCCGCCTGACGCCGTTGGCAGCGTGCCGTGATCCCGATACTCGCGGATCTTCACGCTCCACACCCAGAACAGGATGATGCCCGTCACGATCAGGCCCAGTGACAGCCCGACCCAGAGTCCGTAGACGCCCCAGCCTACGACAAAGCACAACACGTAACTGGTCGGCAGTCCCAACAACCAGTGCGCGATCAGGTTGACCTTCATCGGAGTGTGGGTGTCGCCGATGCCGCGAAGCGTCCCGGTGATCACGCCTTGAATGCCGTCAAAGAGTTGGAACACTGCCGCCAGTAGCAGGAGTGAGGTGCCAACTGCCAGCACCGACGGATCGTTCGAGAACCAGCCGATCAACTGAGTCGGGAAGATCACGAACGTCGAGGCGGCAATCACCATGAAGCAAGTGGCCATGACGATCGCGGTCCATCCGGCAGCGCTGGCACGCAGCCGGTCACGCGCGCCGACCGCGTGACCGACGCGGACCGCTCCTGCGGAGCCCAGTCCTAGCGGAATCATGAACGCCACACCGGCCATGTTCAGCGAGATCTGGTGCGCGGCACTCGAGATCGGGTCGAGCGTGCCTGACAGCGCCGTCGCCAGCGCGAACACACCGACCTCGGCCGCCATCTGCGACGCCGCCGGCAGGCCAAGCGTCAGCAGTTGCCGGATCCGCGCCGCGTTGAACGACCGATCGACGTGCCAGAGTCCGTGGCGGTCCTCGATGCCGGCTTCGGTGGTCCGCTTGCGGTCGATCCACCACACCGCGAACATCAGCGACGACATCATGAAGATGCGCGAGATCACCGTCGCCCAGGCCGCGCCCTTCACGCCCAATGCCGGCATGCCGAGGTGGCCGTAGATCAACGTCCAGTTGGCGGCGACGTTGACGAGGTTGGCAGTGACCAAGGCGAACATCACAGGTAGCGCCGCGTGCATGCCTTGCAGGTAGCGGCGGCACACCGCGTAGCCAAGCAGGAATGGCGTGCTGAGCAGCAGCACGCCGTAGTAGCCCTCGAGCAGCGGGCGCACCGCGCCGTGGAAGCCGAGGACCGGGATGGCAAACCACACGAGGATCAGCACCGCCATGATCGGCAGCGCCATGAACGCCGCCAGCGTCAGGCCGTCGAAGAACCAGCGATGGCAGTCGCGAATGTCCTTGCGCCCGTAGGCCTGCGACACGAGCGTGTCGAGACCCAGCATCACGGCCATGCCGAAAATGGCAAAAGCGATGTGGATCGAGTTGCCGACCCCGGCGGCGCTGATGGCTTCGGGCCCCAGCGGACCGACCATGATCGTGTCGACCACCCCCATGGTCATCCAGCCAAGCTCCGCCAGGACCACCGGGATGGCGATCTTGAGCATCGGCAGGAATTCGGAGCGAATCGACGGAGACACGGGAACCTCCCATTTTAGTAGGATTACCGGCGGAGCCAGTTATGCGAACCACTGTTTCGGCCCTCACGCTTGTGTCGCTGGTCGTCTCGTTGACGCCTGACTCGTCCTCCGTCGTGTCCGCGAGGGAGGACCAGATCGGCACCCAGCCAGGATCCGGTTTCCACACGGTGCTGTCGAGCGCGATGCGCTACACGATGAACTACGAGCAGCGCTTTGCGTTGCTGGCCGCCGACGAGACCTACCAGCAGGAATTGCAGCGGCCGCCGAACCCGGGCAACAACCTGTCGCGCGCCAATCCCGGCGGCGGCATGCAGGGCGGTGGCCCTGTCAGCCAGCAGGTGATCAAGAGTGACTATCTGCTCGTGCAGCTGGGCGGCGACGGCGAAGGCTGGATGCCGTTTCGCGACACCTACGAAGTCAAGGGCCGCAAGGTCCGCAATCGCGACGAGCGGCTGCTGAAGCTCTTTACTTCGAATCACAAGGAGCGGTTCGAAAAGGCGGGCGACTACACCAGCGACAGCGCCAAGCACAATATCGGCAACGTCGCGCGCACCATCAACATCCCGTTGCTCGGGATGATGTTCCTGCATCCGCGCGTCAACGAGCGCTTCGAGTTCACCGACGGCGGAGAAGAGGACTTCGGTGGCCGCATCCTCCGCAAGGCGATATTCAAGGAGGTGGCCCGACCGACGCTGATCAAGACGACGCGCGGCCGCGATCTCGCCTTGACGGGCGCGATCTGGATCGATCCCTTCAACGGCACCGTGATGCGCACGGAAATGAACGCGGCGGACCCGGTGGTGCGCTGCCAGGTGACCGTGACGTTCCGTCGCGACGAAGCCCTCGACCTCTGGGTGCCGGAAAAAATGGAGGAGTACTACAAGGCCTACAGCGGCCTTGACGACATTCTCGCCACCGCCACCTACACCAACGTGCGAAGGATCCTGAAGAGCGACCTCGAGGAGAAATAGCGCGCTCGCGTTTGCGCTGCTGTGCTCCGGCGATCGCCTCTACGCCATCGGTAAATAAAAAAGGGGGATCGTGTCCGATCCCCCTTGTCCGTGAACCCCAACGCCCTTATTGCGGCAGCGCCGGCATCTTGTCCTTCGGCAACCGCGGCAGCATCTGGTCGCGCATCGCGAGGTGATACACGGCCGCGGCGATCACCATTGCGGACTGCTGCGCATCGTCTTCGATGATGCGTTCGTAGGTGTCGAGGTTGGTGTGCCAGGTGTGCGAGTTGTACTCGATCGGATCCTGCTGGATGCCGATGCCGGGCAGGCCCGCTTCGTTGAACGAGGTGGAGTCCGTGCCGCCGCGGCGCCGGCTTTGCGTAGCGTTGACGCCGAAGAAGCCATTGTCCGCAAACGGTTTGGTGGCTTCGCGCAGGATGGTCGCCGCTTCAGACGGACCGAACACCGACATGCCGCGTGCGCGGCCCGTGCCGGAGTCAATGTTGAAGTAGCCGGCAAAGAACGCGTGTTCCGGCTTGGCGTTCTCGACCATCCCGAAGTGCTCCTTCACATACGCCTGCGAACCGAGCAGCCCCTGCTCCTCGCCGCTCCACAGCGCAAGGCGAATCGTGCGGCGCGGCTTGACGCCAATCGCCTGCAGGATGCGGATCGCTTCCATCATCGTCGCCGAACCGATCGCGTTGTCGGTCGCACCGGTCGCCGAGTGCCACGAGTCAATGTGGCCGCCGAGCATGACCACTTCCTGAGCCTTGTCGGTGCCGGGAATCTCGGCGACGACGTTGTAGGCGGTCGAACCCCCGGGGTAGCTGCGATTGACGATGTTTACTTCCACTTCGACCGGCGTGCCGTCCGCGAGCACACGCGCGATGCGGCCGAAGTCTTCGTTGCGCATCACGACGGTCGGCACGGCCTTGGCCACGTCGAACGTGCGGTTGTTGAAGGCGCGAATCTGTCCGTGCTCGCGTCCCGCGTCGTTGATCCGCGCCGCGGCACCGGCGGTGACCAGGAATTGATCGAACTGCTCGGCCACCTGCGCGGCGGGCACCACATTCGGATCCGGGCGCGCGGCGGGAGCACCGCCACCACCAAAGTTCGGCTGTTGAGGGTTGACCGCGTCGTATTGCGCGCGAACGTCGTTGTCTTCGCGACGCTTCTGCGGCGTCAGGATCGTGACCGGCACAACGGCCGGCTGGCCAACGAGCACGATCTTGCCCTTGACCTTCGCGCTGTTGTCGGCGAAGAACTTGGCGAGCGCGTCCTTTGTCGGCGACGTCGGGACGATCAACTGGACGACCTGCGCGGTGACCGCGCCGTTGGTGCCCGGCGTCCACGCCAGCGCTTCGGCGACCAGCGAGTCCTTGAACGGCGACACCGCGTGCACCGACAGGCGTTCGTTCGCCCAGCCGGGATGACCGAAGCTCCACGGTTCGAGGTGGGCGTTCTTCAGTCCCCAGCGCGTGGTCTCCTTGACGATCCAGTCCTGCGCGGCCTTCAGGTTGGGTGAGCCGGTCAGGCGCGGCCCATACACATCCGTCAGGAAGTGCATCGTCCGCATGATCTGCGAGTTGTCAGTGGCTTCGCGGCGGATCTTCCACTGGATGTCTTTGTCGACCTTTTCCCGGGCCGACGGGATGGCGACGGCCAGGCTGAAAGTCAGGGCAGAAAGCACGAGCATCCGGAGTTTCATGGAACGAAATTCTACCTTGCATGCGGAAATCTCGTGGTGATACCACGGAATTCCCGTGGTGGGGTCGCGGGGGCCGGTTGGCTAGAATTCCCGGCTACGAGGTGAAGGATGTCCCAGGCGTTCGTCCGTCTGTTTCGTGCCGGCTCGTTCATATTCGGTGGTGCTCTGCTGGCGGCAATCTTCACCGCCCAACCCGCAGCGCAAGCGCCCGCGGCGCCCGCGGTGACGTTCACCAAGGACGTTGCGCCGATCTTCCAGCGTAGCTGTCAGCAGTGCCATCAGCCCAACTCGATCGGGCCAATGTCGCTCGTGACCTACGCCGAGACTCGCCCGTGGGCGAGATCGATCCGCAACAAGGTCGTGGCCGGTGAAATGCCGCCGTATCGCTACGACCGCAATGTCGGCATCCAGCACCTGAAGGACGACCTGCGGCTGAGCGACAAGGAAATCCAGACCATCGCCAAGTGGGTCGACAGCGGCGCGCCGCAGGGCAATCCGGCCGATATGCCGCCGCCGGTCACGTTCGCGAATCCGAACGAGTGGGCCTTCGAGAAGCAGTTCGGTCCTCCGGACATCATCGTCAAGACCAAGCCGTTCACGCTGCCGGCGCGCGGGCAGGACGTGTGGTGGCGCCCGATCGTGCCGACCGGTCTCGACAAGAACCGCTGCATCAAGGCGGTGTCGGTGAAGCCGACCCTGAAGGGTCGCGCCGCGGCGCACCACGCCAACACCGAGTTCGTCGAGTTCGATGAGAAGACCGGTAACTACGTCGAGACCGAGCGCGTGTCGGAATACGCGCTTGGCAAGGCCGGCGAAATCGTGCCGCCGGACGGCTGCCGGACCATGCCGGCCAACGCGCTCGTGCGCTGGGACGTCCACTACTACCCGACGGGTGAAGAGCTCAGGAACGATGTCATCGAAATGGGCATCTGGCTCTACCCGGAAGATCACCAGGCCAAGTACAAGCAGGACCTGAAGCTCTACCTGATGACCATGAAGGGTGGCGACCTGGAGATTCCGCCGCACGGCACCACGGTGACGCAGGGGTTCCATACCTTCAAGACGCCGGTGCGAATCGACAGCTTCCAGCCGCACGGGCACTTCCGCCTCGTTGGCAAGACGCTTGAGATCTTCTATCCCGAGACCGGCAAGCTGGAGATGATCAGTTCGATTTCGAACTGGACCAACAACTGGCACACGAGCCACATCTACCAGGACGACTACGCTCCGCTCGTGCCGGCAGGTGCGGTGCTGGTGATGACCGGGTACTACGACAACACCGCCAACAACAAGGGCAACCCCGATCCCGATCAGTGGGTCGGACCCGGCAGCCGCACTGCCGACGAGATGTCGCACGCGTGGATTGCGGTGACGCACCTCGATGACGCGGGGTACGCGCGACTCAAAGCGGAGCGCGAGGCGAAACAGAAGGCCACGACCAACAACGTCGCTGCGCAGCGGGATCGGCAGTAACAGGCGTGCGCGGACGTTCGTTCCTCCTGGGCATCACCCTGGTGACGGCGGCGCTCAATCTCGCCGCCGACCAGATCCGTCCTCTCGCGCCGACGCCACCAGACGGCCAGCGCGTCGTGCCGTTCTTCGACGGCTTTTACGAAAACGCCGACGGCTCGGTGCTGCTGTCGTTCGGCTACTCCAATCTCAACGCGACCGAGGTGGTGGAGATTCCGCTCGGTCCGAACAACTTCATCGAGCCGAAGGAATTCGACGGCCGGCAGCCCACCACATTCACGCCGGTTGCCGGCGGCGGACCCACGGGCGCGCGCCGCGATCGTGAACGCGGGGTCTTCACGGTCACCATCCCCACCACGTTCAAGGGCGACGTGGTGTGGACGATCCGCCATGCCGGACAGACGCACAAAGTGCCCGGCCGCACAAGGACGGGCGCCTACGGGTTGCGGTGGCCGATGGCTATGGGCTCGGTGCCGCCGCTTGTCGGCTTCACCGAGAAGACCATGACAGGCCGTGGTCCGGCCGGCATCGAAAGCGCGCCGATCCAGGCGACGGTTGGCGCGCCGGTGCCCCTGACGATCTGGACCAGGGACGACAGCCAGCGCGACGCGGCCGCGGAAGGCGGCGTACAGTTCAAGGCGCGCGGACCTGCGCGTCCGGCGATCAACATCAGGTGGTACAAGCACTCCGGTCCTGGACCCGTGAAGTTCGATCCGGTGACGTCCGGCCTGCCGGATCTGCAGGGTTCCGCAACGTCCACGGCCACGTTCTCGCAGCCGGGCTCGTACGTGCTTCGCGTGCGCGTCGACAACTTCGGCCGTCCCGACACCTCGCCCGGCAATCAGTGCTGCTGGACCAACGGCTACGCCAGGGTGACGGTCAAGTAGCCATCAGCAGTACACACTGCGACTGATAAGATCGTGGGCTATGCAAGTTGCACAGCCCGCGATCCTCAAGCCCGGCGTCACCGTCGAGTCTCTGCCCGGTCCTCGCGAGTCCGCTCTCGCCGCCAGCGGCCACGCTTCGCTGATCCGCGGCAAGGCGCTGATCATCTGGGATCCGAAGCATCCCTCGAAGAAGCTCGACGCGATCGATACCGACCAGATCACGCCGGCGGCTGATTGCGTCTCCGAGAGCCTCGACACGCTCGACGAGCGATGGAAGGCAGGATCGTTCCGTTACCTGATGCCGGATTTTCGCGCCCGCGTGCACCGCGGCGAGACGTTCGTGATCGCGGGCGATCGGTTCGCGATCGGCAGCTCTCGCGAGATGTCGCCGGCCGGGCTGAAGGCGATCGCCGAAGAAGTTGGTCTCGAGATGGTGGTCATCTGCGGGAACAACATGGGCGATATCTTCCGCCGCAACTCGTTCAATCTCGGACTGCACGTGGTGCAGAGTCCCGACGCCGTCGCCGATGCGATGGACGGCGATGAGTTCACGTTCGATCCAGGCTCGAGGCAGGTCGTCAACGTCACGCAGGGCAGGACTTATACGCCCGTTCCGTTGAGCCCCAAGGAAGACGAAATTCGCCAGAGCGGTGGCATCTTCGCCGTCGGCCGCCGGGAGTTCATTCAGTCGGTGACCCGGAAACCCGAAGTCGTGTTTCCGGACAAGGCCACGGCGAGAACGATGTCGACGACCGCGCAGATCGTGTGGGCGCATCGCGTCGACAAGGACGCTGCCGTCGTTCCCGGCGCAACGCTGCGTGTCTACGCCGACTTGCTGCCGGCGTCCGACGGCACCGCGCCGTTCTCGATCCACACCTTCAACCAGATCACCGGTGGCCACACGATCTTTCCGCGGCAGGCGGCCGTCGCGAACGATCACTTCGTCTTCACCGGTAAGCAGGACGACGACAAGCAGACGGAGATTGGCCGGCAGTTCGCCGCGTTTCACGGCATCGAGAAGCCGTACTACGCGACGCCTGGCGACGGCATCTTCCATTTCTATTTCCCCGAGCAGGGACTCGTGTTGCCGGGGCAGTTCATCCCGGGCGCCGATTCGCATAGCCGCGCCTACGGTGCATACGGTGCCGTCGGCATGGGCGTCGGCTCGACCACGCTGGGGTTTGGCTGGTCGACGGGCTACATCTACTTCACGATGGCCAAGGAGCGTCGCGTCACGTTTCGCGGCAAGCTGAGCCCGTGGGTGACCGGCAAGGACATCGTGCTCGAGTTGTTGAGGCGCTGGGGCGCCAAGCAGTCGCAGGGCATGTCGGTCGAGCTCGTGGATGCCGACAAGCAGTTGCCGATCGCGTTTCGCAACACGATCGCGAACATGATGGCGGAAGCGGAGGCGCTGAACGGGATCTTCGCGCCGGATGAAATTACCGCGGCGTGGTATCGCGCCAAGGGCGTCAACCAGTTGCCATATCCGCAGTTTGGCTGCGGGCCTGACGCCACCTTCGAGATCGACGAAGAGTTCAATCTCGGTGACGTGGCGCCGATGATCGCCAAGCCCTTCAGCCCCGGCAACGCGTTTCCTGCCGAAGACGTCGCGCGAGAACGCATTGAGTTCGACAAGGCGATGATCGGCTCCTGCACCAACGGCAGTTATGACGACTTGCTCGCGGCCGCGCTCGTGTTCATGGCCGCCCGCAACAAGGGCCTGACGAAGGTGCAGAAAGCGCTCGTGGTGTTCCCCGGCTCTGGCGGCGTCAAGCAGTTGATCGAGCGGCACGACCCGCGACTGGGTGGCGAGTCCATCGCCGATGTCTTCCGAGGCGCCGGTGGCCAGATCCGCGCTTCCTGGTGTGGGCCCTGCTTCGGTCAGGGACCGGACGCGCTGGAGAAAGGCCAGCGTGCGATCACGTCGTTCAACCGCAACTGGCAGAACCGCATGGGTCTTGGCGGCGAAGGCTATCTCGCCTCGCCATCGGTGGTCGCCGCGTCAGCACTCGCCGGCTACATGGCCCCTCCCACTGAGCTTGGACTGCAGTGGGACGCTGAGAAGTACGGCATCTAGTTACCTTTCGCATTCGGCAGGCAAAGAGAGAAGTGTGAAGACACTTTTCTCTTTGTTTGCGCTGCTCATCGCTGCGCTCGTCACTGCGCAGACTCCAACGCCCACGCAGATTGCTGACGAACTGCTTGCCGCCGATCGCGCGTTTTCGGAGGCCAGCGCCAGAACGGATCTCGTCACCGGCATCTCGGCGATGTTCGCGGCCGACGTTGCCATGCCTGCGCCAACGGGTGTCCTCTATGGTGCTCAGAAGGCGATCGATGCGCTGAAAGCGAATCCCGCGAACGCGGGAGCGAAGGTCACATGGACACCGGCGCGCGTCGGGTTGTCGAGCGATGGCCAGCATGGCTTCACCGCTGGATTCATGACCGTGACACGAGCGAACGGATCGGTGGAGCCCGCGAAGTACATGGCGTATTGGGAGAAGCAGGCGGCGGCTGGCGAGTGCTGGCCTACAAGCGAGCACCGGCCAGGGAAGCCGCACCGGCAGTGCCGGTCGGCCGCGTTCTGCCGACTACCATCAAGCGATCGTCCGCCGACGCGGCAACGGTCGAGCGCTATCGCGAAAGCCTTGCCGACGCGGAACGATCCTTCTCACGCGACGCGCAGACGATGGGGATTGGTGCGGCGTTCAAGCTGTATGGGAGCCCGGATGCCGTGAACTTCGGCGGACCTGACACGACGACATTTGTGTTCGGCAACGAGGCCATCAGCGCGCAAGTTGGCGGCAACGCTCCGGCCAACACCAGCTCGGTGAACTGGGGACCAGAAAAGACGGTGATCGCCGCGAGCGGAGACTTCGGCGTGACGATCGGCTACATCGTGCGCAACGCGCCGGGCCCGGACGGCAAGATTCCGCCGGGACAGCCGTTCTTCACGATCTGGAAGCGCGAGTCGTTGAAGGGGCCATGGCGGTATGTCGCGGAGTAGGCCTCAGAACATCGGATGTACGTTGCCGAACAGTACGAGGCCCAGCGCATAGAACAGCACGAACCCGGTGATTAATCCCATGTGCCGCGTTTCACCCTGGAACGAGCCTAGCCAGATCGGCAGCGGAAACAGCACCGAGCAATACCGGCCCAGGCCTTCGTACTGGCCGGACGACAGCGGTAGCAACAGCCCCAGGACCATGACAGCCGCGTAGCCTCGCCCCAGTTGCAGCCAGATGAACGGCACCGCGATCAGCGCGCCTGTTGCCAACAGCGCATTCAAGGTGTCGTACGGCGCCATCGGCTGACCGACGATGAATGGGTACGGCCGTCGCAATAGTTGGTCAGCGATCGCGATCAGGCTGGTCAGTGGATGGCCGCCTGGCGAATATCCCCAGCGCGTAATGCTGTCGTACCACTCGAAGGGATTGCCGCTCACCGCGTAGACGTAGGCAGAGTAGCCGCCGATGCCAATCAGTCCGGCGGCAGAGGCCGCGAGTGCCAACGAGCGATCGCGCTTCGACGGGCCTGCTGCGTCCCAGCCGATCAATGCCAGGGCCGGCAGGAACATCACGCCGTTGACTCTCGTGGCGGTCATGACGGCCGCCGCCGCTGCTGCCCACCACCATTGCCGAGATCGCGCCGCCAACACGGCCCCGACCAGCGTCAGCAGGAAGAGCGCTTCGCTGTAGACGACACCGAAGAAATACGCACTTGGGAACACGGCCGCATAGACGGTGGCGCGGACCGCACCGTCGTGCGGCAGATCCAGGCGCGCCAGCCGGTAGAAAAGCGGCATCGCGATAGCAAATGCCCCCCAGGAGATCAGGATGCCGGCGAAGTAGAAGTCTTCCTGGGCGCCGCCGATCGCCCGACCCAGAACGCCCATCAACTGGGGATAAACCGGGAAAAACGCCAGGTTGCTTCGTCCGCCTTCAACGTACTGATAGCCGTTCGACGCGATGCCGTGGTACCAGCCGGAATCCCATCGCGCGAACCGATCCCAGAACGGATTCGGGCGCTCCATGACCGAGAACCCCTGGTCCTGGAAATCCGGAATGGTTACGTTGGCAAGGAAGCCGACGGTCGCACCGACTAGGCGGAAGCAGAGCGCCAGGATGATGATGCGCACTTCGATCGAGCGAATCTTCGGCAGGGACGCAGACGGCGACGGCGACAAGGGGGCTGCTGCGTCGACTGGCACTGCCTCGGCTGAGTGCGGTGTCAATTCGGCACGCGCAATCGTGGCTCAGCTGGCGCCGGGCCGTCAATAATGGGAAATAGGGATACCGGCGTTGCCGCGAATACGCACGAACACGTGAAAGGACAGCGGCGATCCGTACGATTCCCGTAGGTTGTCCGGCACGAGATAGCCGGTGAAGTCCCCGCCAACGCCGATCGCACCAAACGAACGCGACGCGAGGGTGCGCAGGTAGCCGAGCGTGAGCGCGCCGATCTGTGACTGGCGATGGGTGTGCGTGCTGCCGATCGGGTGGAATCCGGCGTCGAGAATGTCTTTCGCAACGCTCTCCGCTCGCGCGTAGAACGAGTGGTGCCCCGATCGTCGCGTCGCCTCGACCAGGTACGCCTCGAGGTTGCCGAACGTTTCGCGGTTCTGTCCGAACGCTGCCAGCCACGCGATGGATCGGCGCTCATCGCCCTTGACGTAGCTCGCCGAGGCGGTGATGCGTTGCGCGTCGTACGGCGACTTGCGCTCTGGCGTCTTCAGGTCGGCGCCCGAGATCTGGAACTGCCATGGTCCCTTGGCCCACGACAACCTCGCGCTGAACGAATCGAGCGCCGCCGTATCGAGGTCGAGCCGGTCTTCATCTGGCTCTAGCCCTTGAAAAGCGCCGACTTCCAGCCCGAACCCCGATCGCTCCACGCTGATTGACACCACGCCTGGCGTGACATGCGTTGCGTCGAGATAATGAAGTGAGAGTGGCGATTGCGGGTTGTCGGCCGCTGATGCGCGGTGCATGAAGGCCGGCGGTCCGATCGGCGCCGGCCCAACCGCGTAGGCGCTGACAGTGACCGACGTGGCGCCGACCGGCTGCGTGAAGTGGCCGCCGAGGTTCATGAACAAGTCGTGCGGATGCTGGTAGTCGACGAGCGGCGCGCCTGCAAACGTTTCACCGGTCTGAAATACTTGTGGGGACCCGATGGCCCGCAACGTCCACGGTTCCGCCGAGAACATGCCAACAAAGTGCAGCCGCGATCCCCTTGCGAATGTCTTCGAGAGAGCCGTCATGACCCAGTTCTGCGACTCGACCTCGTCAAAGTCGGTGAACTCGCGCTTCTGGTAGTTGTAGCCGACGAATGCACGGCTATCGACGGCCCACTGCCATCCGCCGGGTGAGGTGGCCTCGTGTTGATGCGCCGCATCCTGCGCCAGGGCGGGCGCGACTGAACAGACCACGCCCAGCACAACCGCCATGAGCCGACGACTGACCCCGCTCGCCTGCATCGCTTTGCTCACACTGCTCACTTGATGATTATCCGTCCCTAGAAGGCCGGCACGCTGAGCATGGTGTGGTCGTGATAGTCGCAGGTGCGCGCGGTGGTAAACACACCGGTGTTGCCGCGTTGCCCTGGCGACAGAAACCCCATCTGCACGATTTCCGGACAATCGGGATGGCTCGGATCGATGCCGCCGACCACGTCGTGCGCGCGGATGTCGTTGTTCACGAACGTCACGCGCTGACCGACACGGATCGTGAGTTCGAGCGGCGTCATACCTGAGGACGAGATCGTAATGGTTGGCGTGTCAGCCGCCGTGTTGGTCACCGGGGCAACGCCGGTTGACGACGTCGGGGACGTTGGGGCGGTGGCGGCCTGGCCTCCGGAACATCCGACGGCCAGGATCATGACGAGTAGAAAGACAGCGCGCAGCATGCATCACCAGATGCCGGCGGCGCAGCCGGACTCAGTCTGCCTATCTTAACTCTGACGGAGCGTCATGATCGGATCCACCGAGGCGGCGCGTCGAGCCGGGACGAGGCAGGCCAGCAGCGCGACCGCGCTGAGCAGCACCGGCACCGCCACAAACGTCAGCGGATCCAGCGTGCCAACGCCGTAGACCAGGCCGGACAGCGTGCGGGTGAGCACGAATGCGCCCATCATTCCAAGCCCGACGGCAGGTGCTGCGGGCCTCTGAAGAAGGGCTCGCGAACGCGGATATCGCGAGGCGCCTGACCTTCGGAGGGCACCGTACGGAACTACCTGTCGGAGTCGATCGCGAAGCTGGGCGTGACGAATCGCATCGAAGCCGCCCGCCTCGCCCGCCAGCGCGGCTGGTTGTAACGGGGACTGACATCGCACCCCACTGATTTGCAGCAATTCCTGAGCACCAGGCAGGAATTGCAAACGTTTTGACGTGTTGAGGGGACTGTCCCGGTTACATTAGTCGGGCGTGAAAGCTCTGCTGACATTGGCGCTATCGGGCCTGCTCCTTACCCAGCCATTTGACGTGGCTCAGGGCGGGCAGCCGACCGCACTCCAGAACCTGCTCAATCGAGCCTCATCGGAGTTTCCTGGTAAAGCCGGCATCTGGGTGAAGCACCTCGCCACCGGCGAGACCGCCG
>JAYQOO010000108.1:0-10057 GCA_038144855.1 Acidimicrobiia bacterium
CTTCAGTTCTTTTGAACCGTCACGGTCATCGGCGCCTGGATGGGCAGCGGGACCGTGGTGCCGGCTGAGCGCGTGGCCGGATTGCGGTCGTTGCTCATCGCGGCGGCGGTGCCGCCGGCCGCGCCGACCGCGCCGCCGATGGCGGCGCCCTTGCCGCCGCCGAGAATCGCGCCGAGGATCGCACCACCAATGGCGGCGCCGCCGACTTTCGCGGCGCTCTCACCACCGGGCGACTGACCTTCACGCACAACTGGGTCCGTCTTGAGGGCCAGTTCGGTGCCGTCGGCGAGCACGATGGTGTGGAACCGGATTGCCAGCCGCGAGCGGCCCTTCACGCGTCCGCCGCGATCGACATCGGTCACCGAGCCACGCACCGTCGAACCTGCCGGGATCGCCACGCGATCCGTCACGCGCACGTCGCGCGTGACGCGCGCTTCCACGCGGTCCTCGACTCGCGCGAGTTCACTTGAGACCGTGCGTTCGATCTGCAGCCCAAGCACCGCATCCGACGGGACCGTCAGGTCCACGTACTCGACGGCGGGCGGCTGCGGAGCCGGTGGCTCCGGTTCCTTGTATTCCGGCGCCGACGGCTGGACGCTCGGACGCGTTTCCCACATGGTTCCGCCATTGGGAGCCGCTGCTGCCGTTGTGGATTCGGCGACCTGTCCCGCGCGACCGTTGTCTGGAGCCGACGGGCGTGTCGCTGGGGCGTTTGCGGCCTGGCGTGACTGCCGATTGACGATGCGCGACGCCGGGCGAGCCGGCGCAGTGGTCTCGACGACCTGTGGCGCAGGCTTCGACGCGTCAGGCGCAATCACGCCCTCGCTTTCCGTGACCGGCTTGGCTGCGGCAGCGGGCGTGGCGGCGTTGGCCGCACTTGGCGCGCTGTAGCTGTCCGCGGCCGCAGGCGCAGCTTGGTTCTGCCGTACAGCCAGGTACGAACCACCGGCTGCCGCCGCCAGGCATCCCACCGACAACCCCGCAAAGACCAGCTTGTTGAACTCCATTTGCGAATGAACTCCTGGGCCCGAGCGTGTCAGACCTGCCCTCGGATTGAGCAAGGGCCGTGCCGTGTAACAACCTTCGGAACTCTGGATTTTACGCCTGTTTTCCGCGTTTCTGGGCGGGTCGTACGTCCTGTTCCGTGGAAGTTGTCCCCTCCAGGCAGAACGTCTTCTTTTTTTCGGTTCATCCAGTGCGCGAGATTCCGGAGGAAGTACGAGGAAGCTGATCGATGGCGGCGTCGCCACGGAGTTCACGAAGCCAGGACCGCCACCGGCTTCGTGCGCTTCGTGGCCGCATCCGTCACGGCGGCTTCGAACTTCTGCAAGGTCGTGGTGCGATGGCTGCTGGTGTGCAGCTTCAGGCACTCCGCCTCGAGCCTGACCTGGTCGCGCGACTCCCAGCTCGCCGCTCGCCGCATCAAATACCCACCGTATAACGCGCGCGCGACGCGTTCGAAGGCCGAGCTCCGTGAATCTCGTGCGACCTGGCCAGCCGCTCGAACAATGCCAGCCACGACGGCACGACCTGTTCGGTGCCCGACGGATGCAATCCGCGGTCACGATCATGGCGATCCTCATCTGGCGATCCGCACGGCGTCGGCCAGTGCCGCGTACTCGCGCACGGTCTGACTCGCCAGGGCGGGCCAGCTCAGCACGCGCTCGAAGCGCTCCGCCACCGCGCGCCGCTGCGACTCGAGGTGGCTATGGCCGCCCCCGGCGACCGCAACCAATGTGCGCGTCAGCTCTGCGGCATTGCCGGCGGCCCATCGGGGGCCACACGGCCCGGCGATCATGCGAAATGCCGGAATGTCGGTCACCACGGGCACCACTCCAGAAGCCATGGCTTCGATCAGCGCATAGCCGCTGCCTTCCGAATGGCTGCCGCTGATGAACAGGTCGGCAGCGCCGTAGTAGTTCGGCATTTCCTCGTGCGCGACACGGCCGGCGAGGGACACGGTCTCGGAGAGCACTCGTGAGGCACGGACTCGAGCGTCGACGCTGTCGAGCAATGTGTCGTCCCCGAACACCATCACGGCACGCGCTCCAGGCAACTGCGGCAGCGCCACCTCGAGACCGTTGAGGACGGTGAGCGGATCCTTGTTGGTCGTGAGCCGTCCGACCCACAGGATCAGCGGATCGCCCGAGAGCCCCAGCGCCGCGCGCGCGCGATCGCGCGTGACGGTGCGGATCGTCGTGCTCGCCTCGATGATCTCGATGATCCGTTGATCACCAAGCACTCCCGCCGACCGCCATGGCGCAGCCTGCTCGGCGGCCGTGAACGAGATCGCATCCGCCATCGCGAGTCCGCCCCGCCAGCGGTGACGTCGCCACAGGCCGATCAGGCCTGAGCCGCGAATCGGAAACTCGCCGCCGTGATGCTGCGCGACAATCGCGGTGCGAGGACCGACGGCTGTCCGGATCGCCGAGACGAGTTGCGGAAAGATCAGCCCGTTGATGTGCACCACGTCCGGCCGGCGCGCGGCAATGGCGTCGACGAACGAGACTGGCGCATCTTTCGTGGATAGCCACGGCGGACTCGAGTCGTGGGTGAACTGATACGTGATGCCGTCGCGTTCGAGCTGAGAGGCGCTGCTGAAGCGCTGCACCACCGACACATCAGCGCCGGCGGCGGCGACCGCGACGCTCCATTCGCTCAGCGTGCGATACAGGTCAAGCAGCGCTGCCGGCGTTCGGACCGCCGGATCGTAGACGGCGTTGGCCTGGACGATTCGCACGCATCCTATTGTGCCGCAGCAATCGCCCGCATCCCGCCCAGCGAGAACTCGGCGATGTGGCTGACGGTGCCGTCGACATCGCGCGCCGCCGCTCCGAACGTCTTCTCGAACGATGCCGGCACCTGGCGAGCGGCCATGAAGCACTGCATCTGCAGGCTGCCGATGCAGCGCTGCACGCGCACGTCGGCGGGCGCCAGCCCCATGATCTCGCCCGCGACGCTGCTGAGGTAAGCGAGACGCGGCTTTACGACCTGCGTCATCACCTGGTCCAGCGCTTCAGTCGGCCGCTCGAATTCGCGCGCCATCAACCGATGAATCCACGCCAGTGGACCGTCGCTGCTCAAGCGCCCGATAAAGACGCGCACGAAGCTGCGGATCCGGTCCTCGGGAGGCAAGCCGTCGCCGGCGCGCTGCGCCAGCTCGTTGGTTTCGAGCATCGATGAAATCGCGACGTTGATGACCGCGCGATACAGCCCCACCTTGTCGCCAAAGTGATAGTTGATCGCCGCCACGTTGGCGTTCGACGCCTTGCAGATCTCGCGGACGGTCACGTTCTCGAAACCTTCGGCGGCAAAGAGCACCGCCGCCGATTCAATGAGGCGCTGACGCGTGTCAGCGGAGGCGGCGCTGGTCTTGGGTGGCCTGACAAGGGTGAGCGAAGCGGAACTCATGGGTTAAACATATGTATAAAACACGTGTTTGAACGTGTCAACCCACCGTTCTCGCAGGTATTCTCGGGACGGTCCCTCCTCGTGTCCCACACCCTGACACCAATCGTGCTGCCGTCGGCGATCGGGCGCCTCGACGCCGCGCGGGCGCTCGTGCGGCAGGCGCAACCACCGGTCCTGATCATTGGCGCAACCCGCGCAGCGGCAGATGAGTTTGCCTTTGCGCTCGCGGCGGAGAATGGCGCCACCTTCGGCGTCACGCGATCGAGCGTTGCCGAGTTGGTGGCACACATGGCGGTGCCCGCGCTTGCGCGCAAGGGGCTGACGCCCAGCGCGCCATTGAGCGATGAAGCCGTCTCGGCCCGCGTCGCGGATGCCGCGCTCCACAACGGCGAACTGGCCTACTTCGCCCCGGTCGCCGACATGCCCGGCTTTCCGCGCGCCCTCAGTCGCACGCTCGGCGAGTTGCGAATGGCAGGGTTAACGGCCGAAAGCATCGGCGGGCACGCCGCCAACGACGACCTTTCCGCCCTCTACGCCCGTGCCACCGAAGAGCGGGTCAAGGCCGGCGCCGTGGACTACGCCACGATGCTCGCGACGGCGACCGAGCAACTGAAGACGAATCCAGGCGCCGTTGCCGACGCGACCGTGGTGCTGCTCGATGTCTCGATCAGCAGCCAGGCCGATGAGTCGCTGATCGCGGCGGTGATCGGCGCGGCGAAGTCGGTGATCTACACGATTCCAGCCGGCGACACGCGCACGCGCGTGGCATTCGCACCTCTCGAAGCGCTCGCACCCCACCCACCGTTCGCACCTCTCGCACCCGCGCTCGACCGTCTCCAACGCTTCTTGTTCTCGGATGACGTGCCCCCGACGGATGACCGCACCGCCGACGACACGTCGGTAATGCTGTTCTCCGCACCTGGCGAAGGTCGGGAAGCGATCGAGATCGCGCGCCGGCTGCTGCAGGAAGCCGACCGCGGCGTGCCGTTCGATCAAATGGCGGTCCTGCTGAGGGCGCCGCAAACCTATCTCGGCGTACTTGAGCACGCACTCGATCGCGCCGGCGTTCCCGCGTGGTTTCATCGCGGCACGCGGCGGCCAGATCCGGCCGGCCGCGCGCTCCTCGCGCTGCTCGCCTGCGCCGCCGAATCGCTGTCGGCACGCCGCTTTGCGGAGTACGTTTCGCTCGGCCAGGTACCGCTGACACAAGCTGCGAACGCAGATCTGTGGTCGCCGCCGGCCGACGAGATCATCGAGGCGGTGCTGCCGATCGACGACCGCGCTGAAGATGTCCAGCCCGAGGACGAAGCCCGGGCACAGGCGGCGCGCGGCGAGTCCGCCAACGATCTTGCCGGCACCCTCCGTGCGCCATGGCGATGGGAAGACCTGCTCGTCGAGGCGGCGGTGATCGGTCAACTCGATCGCTGGCAGCGGCGCCTCAAGGGCCTCGAGCACGAATACGATCGCCGGGTCCGCGAAGCCAGCTCGGAAGATCCCGACGCCTCGCGCGTCCGCGCCCTGCGGCGCGATCGTGATCAACTGCGCGCGCTGCGCGCGTTTGCTGAACCGATCCTCGCGGAGATGGCCGAGTGGCCAGACGCCCAATCCTGGGGCGACTGGTTGCAGTCACTCGAGCGGCTCGCACCGCGCGTCATTGCGAAACCCGAACGCGTCGTCCGCGTACTTCGCGAACTCGCACCGCTGTCGAGCATTGGTCCGGTGTCGCTGCGCGAGGTGCGTGACGTCCTGACACCACGGCTCTCAACGCTGACCCACGAACCACCCAGGCGCCGGCAGGGCCGGGTCTTCATCGGCACCCCCGCCGCGGCGCGCGGCCGCACCTTCAAGGTGGTGTTTGTGCCTGGCCTTGCTGAACGGATGTTCCCGCAGAAGATCCGCGAAGATTCGCTGCTCCCAGACCACCGGCGCGCAGCCATCGATAGTGCGTTGGCCACGCAGTCGCGTCGTGCTGCCGATGAGCGACTGCAATTGCTGCTGGCCGTCGGTGCCGCGTCCGAGCGCTTGTACATTTCATATCCGCGGGTCGAGCTGAACGAATCGCGTCAGCGCGTGCCGTCGTTCTACGTGCTCGACGTGGCCCGTGCGATCGAAGGCCGCATCCCGCCCGCTTCCGAGCTGGCTGCGCGCGCGGCGCACAATGGCGGTGCCACGCTCGCGTGGCCGGCCCCGGCCGTTCCCGGCTCGGCGATCGACGACTTTGAGCACGACCTGTCGAACATGGCGGCGCTGTTGCGCAACCGGTCGGAGGACGTGAAGGGCCGTGGCCGCTACCTCTATGAACTCAGCCCCGAGTTGCAACGGTCGCTGTCGTCACGCTGGCTACGCTGGCATCGCAAGCAATGGGATCCCGCTGACGGCATTGTCCGATCGACCGACCATACGAAAGCCGCTCTGGCCGCACAGCGCCTGCACGCCCGGCCCTATTCGCTGACCGCGCTGCAGCGCTACGCCGCCTGCCCGTATCAGTTCCTGTTGGCGGCGATCTATCGCCTGGCGCCACTCGAGGAACCGGCGCCGCTCCAGCGCATGGACCCGCTTACGCGCGGGGACCTGTTTCACCAGATGCAGGCCGGCGTGCTGCGCCAGTTGCAGGCCGAGGGCATGTTGCCGCTGTCGGTGGAGCAACTCCCGGCGGCGCAGCAGCGCCTGATGGCCGCAATCCGCGAGGTCCAGGAGCGCGAGTACGACCGCCTGAATCCGGCCATCGATCGCGTGTGGCAGGACGAGATCGGCGCCATGACGCAGGACCTGCGCATCTGGCTCGAGAAGCTGGCCGACGAAGGCGCCGAGTGGACACCCGAGCGGTTCGAGTTTGCGTTTGGCCTGCCCGAGATGGACGGCCGCGATGCCCACAGTACGCCGGAGCCGGCGCTGATCGACGGGCGCTTCAAGCTGCGCGGCTCGATCGACATGATCGAGCGCCATCAGAAGACGAAGTTCCTCCGTGTCACCGATCACAAGACCGGGAAGAACCGCACCACTGCCGGCAAGACCGTGGTCGATGGCGGCCGCGTGCTGCAGCCGGTCGTCTACGGGCTCGCGTTGAAGGCGCTCTATCCGGACGAGACGGTCTATTCGGGCCGGCTCTTCTACTGCACCACCGCAGGTGGCTTCCACTCACACGAAATTCCCTTGATGGGCGAAGCACCGAAGAGCGGCGTCGAAGTGCTTGAAGTCATCGATCGAGCGATCGACAGCGGCCTGCTGGCAGCCAGGCCGGCGCCAAAGATGTGCGAGTGGTGCGACTTCCGAATGGTATGCGGCGACCAGGAAGAACGGCGCGCCCGCCGCAAAGACCCAGCGAAGTTTGCGGACCTCGACGCGCTGAGAAAGAAGCCATGAGCCCGTCGTCGCGCAGCAAGCCGCCGGTGGAGAACCGCGAGCTGATCGGGACCGCGCTCGACGACACGTTGATCGTCGAAGCGGCCGCCGGCACGGGCAAGACGACCGAACTGGTCGGCCGTATCGTCGCGCTCCTCGAACACGAGCGCGCCACGATCGGCCAGATTGTCGCGGTCACCTTCAGTGAAAAGGCCGCTGGTGAGCTGAAGCTGCGGCTGCGTGAAGAGCTCGAACGGGCGCGAGCCCGGACGGAGGGTCTGCCGTCGGGTCGCCTGCTCGACGCCGCGGTCCACGACTTCGAAGAAGCGCACATCAGCACGATCCACACCTTCTGCGCGGACCTGCTCAGGGAGCGACCCGTCGAAGCGCGCGTGGATCCGTCGTTTGCCGTGCTGACCGACAGCCTGGCCCAGCGGCTGTTCGACGAGGCCTTCAGTAGCTGGTTGCACGAGCAGTTGGCAAAGCCGCAGGAAGGCGTGCGGCGGTCGCTGCGGCGTCCCGTCAAGCGCAACTTTGGCGACGACGACAACGAGGACGGACCGGTCGAGCGGTTGCGGGGCGCCGCCCGCAGCCTGCGCGAGTGGCGCGATCACGATGCGCCGTGGAAGCGGCCGTCGTACGACCGCAAGGGACTGATTCGCTCGCTGATGCAGCAGCTCAAGGCCTTTGCGGACCTGATCGCCAAGCCCATCAAGCGCGACGACCGGCTGGCGGAATCGCTCGCCATGGCGCGGCTTGCCAGCGTCGACCTCGAACGGCAGAAGCGCCTGGTCGGCGACATGGTGCCCGAAGGCGTGTGGGATGGCTGGGAAGCCACCCTCGTCGCGCTGGCGCGTGACTGGAAGTTTGCCAACCCGAGGAAGGGCAGCGGCGCCGCGTTTGCGATTGGCGGGACGCGCGACCAGGCACTGCTGGCGCACGCGGAGTTGCTGCAGGGGCTTCGCGAGTTCAGCGACAAAGCCGACGCCGATCTTGCCGCGCTGCTGCACGAGGAGTTGCGTGAGTGCCTGGCTCGCTATGAAGCACGCAAGCAGGAAGCCGGCGCACTCGACTTCCTCGACCTGTTGATCAAGGCCCGCGATCTTGCCTGCAACAACCCGGAGGTGGCGCGCGAGTTCCGCAAGCGGTTCCGCGTCATCCTGGTCGACGAGTTCCAGGACACCGATCCGCTGCAGGCCGACTTGCTGTTGTGCCTGGCCGGCTCGGACGAAGGCCCGCTTCGCCCGGGCGCGCTCTTCATCGTCGGTGATCCGAAGCAGTCGATCTACCGGTTCCGTCGGGCCGATGTTGGCGCCTACCGCCGCATTGCTGAGGGACTTGGCGCCAACGGCGCCCTCCCGGTCACGCTGCAAACGTCGTTTCGAAGCGTGCCGGCGATCCAGCATTTCGTGAACGCCGCATTCCGCGACGACATGACCGGTGACCAAGACGCGCTGCAGGCCAGCTACGTTCCGCTACTCCCGCACCGTGCCGAGGTTCCCGAGCAGCCGGCGATCGTCGCGCTGCCGATCGGCTATCCGTACGGCAAGTCTGCGTACGGCCCGCCGCGAGTCACGCTGGGAGCCTTGAATGAGGCGCAACCGGACGCGGTCGGGGCTTTCATCGCCTGGATGCTGTCACCCGAATGCACGTGGACCGTCGCTGATGGTGCCCGTCGCCGAAAGATGGTTGCCAGTGACATCTGCCTGCTGTTCCGGCGATTCATGTACTTTGGCGACGACATCACGCGCGGCTACGTCGAGGCGCTCGAGTCGCGCGGCATTCCGCATCTACTGGTCGGCGGCAAGACCTTTCACGAGCGTGAAGAAGTCGACGTCGTCCGCACTGCGCTGACCGCCATCGAATGGCCGGAAGACGAGCTGTCGGTGTACGCCACGTTGCATGGCCCGCTGTTCGCGCTCGGCGAAGAAGAGCTGCTCGAATATCACTCGATTGCCCACGCGTTTCATCCCTACCGCGTGCCTGCCGATCTTCCCGATCGGTTGCAGCCGGTCGCGAAAGCGCTGACCTCGTTGCGTGAGCTGCACGGCGCCCGCAATCATCGTCCGGTCGCCGACACGATCGGCCGCGTGATCGCGATGACGCGCGCGCATGCGGGATTCATCCTGTGGCGCGGTGGCGAGCAGGTGCTGGCCAACGTGCTGCACATCTCCGACCTTGCGCGGCGATACGAGCTTGAAGGCGGCCTGTCGTTCCGCGGCTTCGTGGACATGCTGCACGACGCATCGACCAGGGCGGACTCACCCGAGGCGCCGATTCTCGAAGAAGGCAGCGACGGCGTGCGCCTGATGACGGTGCACAAAGCGAAAGGCCTGGAGTTTCCGGTCGTCGTCCTGGCCGACATGGCCTGCAAGCTGAGTCGAGACGACGCGTCGCACCATCTCGACCCGGCGAAGAAGCTGTGCGCCGTGCGCATTGGCGGCTGGTCGCCGCTCGACCTCCAGGAACACAACGCGGAGGAAGCCAGGCGCGACGAAGCCGAGGGCGTGCGGCTGGCTTACGTCGCGGCGACGCGTGCGCGTGACCTGTTGGTCGTCCCGGCCGTGGGTGATGGTCCGTATACCGGTGGCTGGCTCCGTCCGCTCAATCGCGCGCTGTATCCGCCGCGTGAGCTATGGGATGCCCCCGAACCTGCTCGTGGCGTGCCGCTCTTCAAGGGCAAGCAAACGATCATGACCGACGCGCGCCCGGACGGCCAGCCGGTTGACGGGACGATCCGTCCTGGCACCTATCGCATGAGCGATTCGGCATCCGGCGACACCTACACCGTCGTGTGGTGGGACCCGACGTTGCTGCAGGGTGCGCACGACGACGCCAGGGGTGTGCGGCGCGAGGACCTGATCTCCAACAAGGCCGACGAGGCGAGCGTGGCGGCGGATCGCGCGGCCTACGATCGATGGCGTGAACACCGCGCCGCGATGCAGAAGGCGGGCAGCGCTCCATCGATGGAGATTGCCACGGCGACGCAACTCTCGGAGTCCACATCAGCTCCAGGACATCCGATCGCGGTCGAGGATGCCGGTTTCGGGGTCCTGCGCCCGTCAGGCAAGCGCTTTGGCACCCTGGTGCACGCCGTGCTGGCCATCTTGCCGCTCGACGCAGATGGCGACATGGTCGAGGAACTCACGGCGCTTCACGCCAGGCTGCTTGCCGCGCCTGATGATGAGCGCGATGCCGCCACGGCGATTGCGACGAAGCTGCTCGGGCATCCGCGATTCGTCGAGGCCCGAGCCGCCGCCGCCGCTGGTCGCCGCGTGTGGCGCGAAGCGCCGGTGTCTTTGCG
>JAYQOO010000108.1:10067-14960 GCA_038144855.1 Acidimicrobiia bacterium
CGTCTCGACGATGGCAGCGGCACCCCGCGGCTGGTGGACGGACAGGTTGACCTTGCCTATGAAACCGGGAGCGGCTGGGTCATCGTTGACTTCAAGACCGACATCGAAATTGCGTCTGCGCAAGATGCCTACAAACAACAAGTCGCCTATTACGTCGAGGCGGTTCAACGGGCGACCGGCCAGCCTGCCATCGGCATACTGTTGCGCGTCTAGGTCCACGACCTCGAGGCGCCGGAACCAAAGGACTCCATGAAGCGAATCGCCGTGTTCTGCGGATCGAGTATCGGTAATCAGCCCGCCTACGCCGAAGCGGCGGTGGCTCTTGGCGGCGTGCTGGCAAAGCGCGGGATTGGCCTGGTCTACGGCGGCGGCAACGTCGGATTGATGGGCGTCATCGCAGAGGCAGTGCTCACCGCCGGCGGCGAAGTCATCGGGGTCATTCCGCAAGCGCTGGCGGATCGCGAACTGGCGCACGGCGGCGTCACCGACCTGCGCATCGTCGACTCCATGCACACGCGCAAGGCCATGATGGCCGAGCTGTCGGATGCGTTCATCGCCATGCCGGGCGGCGTCGGCACGTTCGAGGAATTCTTCGAGGTGGTGACGTGGACGCAACTGGGCCTGCATCGCAAGCCCTGCGCGCTCCTCAATGTGGCTGGATTCTATGCACCGCTGGCCGCCTTCATTGACCAGGCCGTCTCAGAAGGCTTCATCAAGCCGATCCATCGGCAGATGATCGTCGTCGACGACAATCCCGAGCGGTTGGTCGATTCGCTGGCAGCGGTGCAACTTCCCGACGTACCCAAGTGGATACGCCGGGAAGAGACATAGCATTTGCCGGCCGGGTTCACCGGCCGTCAGAAGTCGACTGCGGCTGGATCAGCGATGGTCCGGACAGCGTGACCGTGACGCTCGGCATCACGGCGCCGGACGAGTCAGTGATGCGCCCGAAGATTTCGGACGTTGATTGGGCGTGGACCACCCCTGGGACGAGCAGCACGGCCAGCGCGGCCGCGACGAGCACACGACAAAGTGAACGCATGAATCCTCCGCCGGTCGCCCAGCATTGGCCATGCCGTCGTGATGTCGTTCGTGGTCGTCGCCGAACTGTGGTTGATACCGCGTCAGCGGCGTCCCGTCACAGCCGGCTGCCGTGTGTTCGGCGATTTGAATTCGTGAATCTGGGGAATTAATTAACTGACGAGCGTCGCGTCGCGAACGTTCACGCGTTCATCCCGCAAACTTGTAGCCCAGCCCATGAACCGTCAGGATGTACTGCGGGACGCGGGAGTTTGGTTCAAGCTTCTGCCTGAGCCATGCAACATGCACGTCGACGGTACGAGTTGACGGTGTGTTGCTGTAGCCCCAGACTTCGTGCAACAGCTCGTCCCTCGAGACCGTCGCGCCGCGATGCTCGATGAAGTACTTCAGCAGCTGGAATTCCTTGGCCGACAAGTCGAGCTGTTGCCCCCTGAGGCTGACTTCCGCCTTGCGAACGTCCACGCTGATATCGCCAAACTGATACCGCTCGAGCGCGACACCGGCGGCGCCTGACGGGGCGCGCCGCAGCAACGCCTCAATGCGCGCCAGCAGCTCGATCGTCTCGAAGGGCTTGGTGAGGTAGTCATCCGCGCCGAGCTTGAGGCCCACCACGCGATCGACCACCTGCGTGCGCGCGGTCAGCATCAGGATCGGCGTCTGGATGCCCTGCTGTCGAAGGGTCTTGGCGACGTCAAAGCCGTCGCGCCCGGGCAGCATCACATCCAGGACGATGATATCGAAGGGCTCACCGGTTGCGCGTGTGACCGCAAGGTTGCCGTCACCGGCGGTTTCGACGGAATAACCCTCAGCGGAGAGCCGGTCGCTCAGCGCCAGCTGCAGGCCGGGTTCGTCTTCAACGAGTAAGAGTCGCTTGCCGGGCAAGGTCGAGTGATTCGTGTCCAGCTGCCGGGCGATCGTGAACCGCCGGCAGTGACAGTGTGAAAGTGCTGCCCTTCCCGGGCTCGCTGGTGACGCTTACAGAACCGTCGTGCGCTTCGGCAATCCGATGCACGAGGTTCAGGCCAAGGCCGCTGCCCTGGATCTGTTGCGAGACCGCTTCGCGGCCCCGGTAAAACGGCTCAAAGATGTGCTTCTTGTCGTCGGCCTCGATACCGATGCCTCGATCTTCAACCGCGAAAACGACCCGGTCTTTCCCGGCGCCATGCTCCCGGCGGGCCGACACCCGCAGCCACTTTGCGGAACCACCGTACTTCACCGCATTGCTGATCAGGTTCTGGATCGCCGAACGCAACGCCGTCAGGTCGCCGACGACATGCGGCAAGCCATCGGCAATGCCGACTTCGACATTCACGCCGGCATTGTCGATCTCCGTTCGGCAGGCCGCCAACGACTCATGGACCAGGTCCGCCGGATTCACCGGCGTGCGGGCTGCTGCCGCTTTGCCGGCGGCAATCCCCGCCAGTTGCAGGACGCGCTCGACGGTTTCGGCGAGGCGCCGCGCCTCACCCTGGATCGTCTCGCCGTACTTGCGCACCCGTTGCGGGTCGCCGACCACGCCGTCGGCGAGGTTGCCGGCGGCGGCGCCGATCACGGACACCGGCGTGCGCAGCTCATGCGAGACCGCCGCAACGAATTCCATTTGCTGCCGCGCCAATTCCTGCGCGCGTCGAGCGGAAACCACGATCAGTCCGATCGCCAACGTCAGGAGCAACAACACTCCAGAGCTGATACCGAGATTCCGCATGCGCACCGCGGCGACGGCTGCCTCGAGCGAACCGGCTCTGTGCTTGGCCATCAGCGTCCAGCGGCCCTCGAGCGGAAACTGGCCGCCGCGCGTGATCACGCGGCTGCGTCCACCGCCGCCCGCTCCGCCGCGTTCATCTCGTTCGATGACAACGATGTTGTTGTTGGTCTGGACTTCAACCTTGGCGCCGGCGCCGATCCGAATCCGCGGACCAGCGTCGTCCGGGGCCGGCGTCGACCCGGGAACCGGCGGGAGAGGGGGCGGTGCCGGGACGGCATCGCCACGAAGGTTGCGGGCGAACACGAACATCTGGTCCGGACGCGGCCCCATGAACGTCTGCGTCGCATCCGGTGCGGCCACGATTTGCGCCGTGATGCCCGGTTCCGACTCCCACACCACGCTCGACGGATCGTCTCGCCGGACGACGGCAACGCGGTAGTCGGCTTCCGTGTCGTCACCATGGAAGTGCCTGGTGGTGAGCGCGGCGAGGACGGTGTCGCGAACGACGGCTGGATCGAGTCGCACGATCGTGAAGCCGATCACCGAAATCTTCGGCGGCCCCAACCGGTTCTCGGGCAGATCGAACAGCGTGACCGGCGAGACCATCGTGTTGTCGTCGCCGGCAGAGACAGACATCGACGTTTCGCGGTGCGTGCCAGGATCCATGCGGCCGCGGGTACGCTCCATCTGGAAGCCGATGAAGCGCGCCCCCAGGGCGTCGCGCATCTTCAGCAGATCCTCGGGCCATGCCGCATCTTCGAAGGTGATGGTCTGCGGGTTCCACTTGCGCACGCGAAGCCGATCGGAAGGAATCACCGCGCCGGTTTCGAAGTCGGGCAGATTCGTGCCGGGTATGGTGTCGACCAGCCACACGTCGCGGACGATGCGCGCTTCGGTCGTGCTCGCGCTCCACTGCGAATAGCGCTGGGCGTAGGCGGTCCAGTTCTGGTCGCGGAGCGTCGGGCCATCAACCTGGAGGCTGATCAACGTGCGCGACAGCTCAGTATCAAATTCGGTGGCGAACTGCGCGGCGGCCGTCCGCAGCGTGCGCTGCATGCGCTCGCGCTCCGCCGTGCTCAACTGCCCGAGCCACTGGTATTGCATCCAGGCCAGCGCCGGCACGAGGAGCATCACCAGGCCGACGAGGATCGTCACCGCCGATACGCGCTGCTTGCCGATCGTCATTGACCAGAGTCTAGCATGGCCAAAAGAGCGATAAACCCTGCGAAATCAAGCATTTAACATCCTTAACAAACGCTTTGCCTACGCTTAACGATCGGTGGCCAGACCTTTCCGTATCATCAATCGGACGCCACGTTCTGAACGACGGCGGCAAGGAGCTCAAATGCGTAGTGTGATTTCAACGGCGGCGATCGTGCTGGTCGCCTCATTCGTGCAGATCGACCGGATTTCCTACTCACCGCTCGCGGCGCAGGATCGCGTGGCCGGCATCATCGCGGCGACGCGCAAGGCGATGGGTGGCGAAGACAAGATCGCGGGTCTCAAGACCCTGACGGCTGAAGGCCCCTTCCGCCGCATGATGGGGCAGCGTGACATGGAAGGTCAGGTCACGGTGTCGATTGCCCGCCCCGACAAGATGCATCGCGTCGAAGACATGGCTATGGGCGGCATGGTCGGTGGGCCGACGATCGAACGCACGGCGGTGCTGAACGGCACGACGTCGTGGGAAGACACGCAGAACCGCGGCGGCATGGGCGGCGGCATGCGCATCATGATCAACAACGGCCCCGGCCCCGGTGGCCCTGGCGGTGCGCTGACGCCGGAGCAGATTGACGAGGCGCGCACGCGCCGGATGCGCGTGCAGATGCAGCGCCTGAGCGCGGCGCTCTTCGCCGACGCCGGCCTGCAGTGGGTCGACGCCGGCGTTGCCGAGTCACCCGAAGGCAAGGCCGACATTCTCGAAGCGAAGGAAGAGACCGGCCGCACGTTGCGCCTCTTCATCGATCAGGGCAGCAAGCTCCCGGTGATGGTGCAGTACCAGGATCCGAAGCCGCGCATCATGATCAATGGCCCTGGTGGTCCCGGTGGCCCTGGCGGCCGCGGTCCCGGCGGCCCTGGTGGTGCCGGCATGCGTGGCCCGGGTGGTCCCGGTGGCGCCGGCGGCCCGGGCGCGGGGGGGCCGGCGC
>JAYQOO010000109.1:0-5806 GCA_038144855.1 Acidimicrobiia bacterium
GGCGCTCGACCTCGTGACCAGCCGCCCTGGCCGCGTGACGCCCTTTCTCCTGATCGGCGGCGGCCTGTTTCGCACCAACGAGTCTTTCGGCAGCACGTCATTCACCTCGACCGAAGGGGCTTGGACGTTGGGAGGCGGCCTCCGCTATCGGGCGAATCGTCGCGTATCGGTTGGGGTGGACGCGCGTAGCGGTTGGGAGCCACACGTTCGCGTCATGGGAGTGGCGTCGATACATCTCGGGCGGTGACACCCGAGAAGCGGAGTTGTTTGGATCTGTGGATTGGTTGCGGGGGGGGGATTTGAACCCCCGACCTTTGGGTTATGAGCCCAACGAGCTACCGGACTGCTCCACCCCGCGATACCGAAGAAATTTATCGTAGCACACTCATCGCGACTTTGTGACCAAACACTTTCGTCGCGAGGAGATTACGGGGTTAGTGACTGAGGTCGGTGTCCTTGGTCTCGTGCGTCAGGATCAGCCCGATCAACGACAGCGCCGATACACCTGACAGGTAATAGCCGACGAACTGCAGACCGTAGTTCTGCGCAAACCATGTCGCCGCGTACGGCGCCAGGGACGCGCCGAAAATACCGGCGACGTTGAACGCGATGGAACTGCCGGTGTAGCGGACGTTGGTCGGGAACAATTCCGACAGCACCGTGCCCAGCGGTCCGTATACGAGGCCGGTCAGGCCGAAGCCCAGGCACAGCATGATCACGGCGCCCGTGGTGCCGGACTCAAACAGCGGCGGCATCACGAAACCGTACGCAATGGCAATCACCGTCATGATGATCATGAACTTGCGGCGGCCGGTCTCCGCCATGATCCCGGAGATCGGGATCGTGGCGGCGAAGAACAGGATCCCGAACAACTGCATGATCAGGAACTCGTTGCGCGTGTAGCCCAGCGCGCTGACGCCCCACGACAGGCTGAAGACCGACATCATGTAGAACAGCGCGTAGGCCACTATCGAGACCATGGTCCCGAGGACCAACACCTTCGGGTGATCGCGGAACACCGCCACGGCCGGCACCTTCACCTTGGTCGCATCCTTCTTGACGGCCTCGGCAAAGATCGGCGTTTCGGTAATCGTCAACCGGACGTAGAGGCCGACGATGACGAGCGACGCGCTGGCCAGGAACGGAATACGCCAGCCATAGCTGAAGAACTGTTCGTCGGTCAGAAAGCGCGACAGCAGCAGGAACGTGCCGCCCGAGAGCACGAAGCCGAACGGCGCACCCAGCTGCGGGAACATCCCATACCAGGCGCGCTTGCCCGGAGGGGCGTTCTCGGTGGCCAGCAGCACCGCGCCGCCCCATTCACCTCCCAGGCCCAGCCCCTGGCCGAAGCGACACAGCGACAGCAGCACAGGCGCTGCAACGCCGATCGTGGCATAGGTCGGCAGCAACCCGATCGCCACCGTCGACAAGCCCATCGTCAACAGCGCGGCCACGAGCGTGGCTTTGCGGCCGATCCGGTCGCCGAAGTGCCCGAACAGCACGGAGCCCACCGGCCGCGCGATGAACGCGATGGCGAAGGTGGCCAGCGACGCGAGCGTGGCGGTGTTGGGATCCGTGGATGGGAAGAACAGCCGCGGGAAAACCAGCACCGCGGCTGTTGCATAGATATAGAAATCGAAGAACTCAATCGTCGTCCCGATCAGGCTTGCAAACAGCACCTGGGCGGGCGAATTCACCTGGCGTGGCTTTGAAGTCACGCCCGGGATGGTATCTCAAATGCTTATCGCTGAGAACGCGTAGTGGCGTTTGTCTCCGCAAGTAACCGTTCGACGGTGGCCGTGATCTCCTCCTTCGCGCTGCTGTGGAATACGCCGCTCACAGCGCCCGCAAACCCGGCGTGCACGCCGCGCACCAGGCCGTCGCGCCCGAGGAAGATCGTCGTCGGGAACGAATTCAGGTTGTGAATCTGCGGCACCTTCTCCGCCACGTCGGCCTGGTCGCCCGCCAGCAGCACCGTGTAGTTCACGCCGTAGCGCTTGTTGAACGCGAGCAGGCGCGGATAGCCCTTGGCCTTCTGCGCTTCCTCTTCAAATGACAGTTCCACGATCTCGAGGCCCTTGTCCTTGTACTTCGCGTAGAGCTCCGACAGAAACGGCGCTTCGTCGTGGCAGTTCGGGCACCAGCTGCCACCGATGCCGATAATCACGACCTTGCCGCGAAAACGTTCGTCGGTGCTCGACACGACCTTGCCCGTCTTGTGATCGGGGAATGCGAACTTGAACGGCTCGGTCGGATTCTTGACGCTCGAGTGCCGCGATGGATCGGTGGGTTCGGCGACGCCTTTCAGCTTCGCTTCGCTATCCTTCACCGCGATCAGCTTCTCGGTGCGGTTGCGGAGAATCTCGAGCGACCCGTCCTTCTGCAGGGTGAGCTCAAGCACCAGTGGCCGCGCGCCGGAGAAGTGGCTGACGACGAACTTGCCATCGCGATAGGTGCCCGACAGCGCGCCGGTGTCGCCGTCCACGCGCAGGATTGCCGCCGTCACTTCCGCGCCTGACTGGCGCACGATGAATCGCCATGCCGCCTCGCCCTTGTTGCTGTTGACCGCCCCGATGGCCCACAGGCCGTCGATGGCGGGCACTTCGTTCGGGAACGCCGGTGAGGGTGAGAAGCGCTTGGCGTAGAACGGGTAGTACCCGGCCGCGCGGTTGTAGATGCCGGTGAGCCGGCCGTTGACGAGCGCGGCTTCCACCGTCGTCGCATAGTGATCGAAGTTCAGCGTCAGCGACCCGTTTTCGTACTTCCCGCCCGTTGAAGTCACCTTCTCATCGCCGTTGAAGAACGATCCGTTGATGGCCGTGCCGTCGCCGCCAATCTCGAATCGGAACGGAATCTCGAGGCCGTTGACGACAACGGCGGCGTCCCACAGGCCCGCAAGCGATGCCGTGGTTCCCTGGGCGTGGAGCGCGGGCGCACCAAGCGCCAGCGCCAGTGCGAATGCCAGTAAGCGTTTCATTTCAATCCCTTCCCAAATGACGGACAAAACAAAAAGGCCCGGAGGTTTGTTCAACCTCCGGGCCCTGGAATCGGTGCTGGCATGAGCGGTTTAACTACCGCTGGTGCATTTGGACACAGCACGACAGGCGTCGGAGGCATCTCCGACGCAACAACATGCGCAGCTGGTCCACAGGAACTTCATGTCGGCTCGTTATACCTTGGATGCCGGCTTGGGCGCAAAGTTTCGCCGGGCGTTCTTCCAGACCCGCAGGGCCAGGAGGACCGCGACGCCGATGCCGTAATAGACGGGGAACGTCGCGTCGAGCTTGACCTTCCAGAAATAGTGCAGCACAGCCGCCAGTGCCGTGATGTACACCAGGCGGTGCAGCAGGTTCCACTGCTTCCCGCCCATCCGGCGGATCCAGCCGTTCGTCGAGGTGATCGCCAGCGGAATCATCAGCACGAACGCGGTGAAGCCGGCAACGATGTAGGGCCGCTTCGTGAGATCGTCAAACAGCCCCGACGCGTCGAACTCCGAAAATCCGCCGATGAAGAACGTCGTCAGCACATAGATGACGAAGTGAATCGACCCATAGAAGAACGCGAACAGGCCGACCAGCCGTCGATAGTTGATGAGCTGATTGATACCGGTCAGCCAGCGCAGTGGCGTGATTGCCAGCGTAAGGACGATCAAACGCAGCGTCCAGATGCCGGTGGAGTTGGTGACGGTCTCGATCGGGTTCGCGCCCGGGTCCTGGGACAGGCTGCAGGCGAGATAAACGAGCGGCGCGAGGCAGAGGATCCAGGCGATGGGTTTGAACACCCATCGCCGCCACTCAGTAGGCGTCACAGGTCTGAGTCAATCAGTAGAACTTCCGGAGATCCATGCCGGCGTAGAGCGACTGCACCTGGTCGGCGTAGCCGTTGAACGGCAGCGTCTTGCGACGGAAGAACTCACCCAGGCGTCGTTCACTGCCCTGCGACCAGCGCGGGTGATCCACCTGCGGGTTCACATTGGCGTAGAAGCCGTATTCCGACGACTGCTGGCGCTTCCACGTGTTGAGCGGCTCGGTCTCGCTGAAGGTGACACGCACGATCGACTTGATGCTCTTGAAGCCGTACTTCCACGGCACGACCAGGCGGATCGGCGCGCCGTTCTGGTTCGGCATCACCTCGCCGTACAACCCGAGGCCGACCAGCGTGAGCGGGTGCATGGCTTCGTCCATCCGCAGCCCCTCGACGTACGGCCACGACAGTGCGGGCTCCGTCTGGCCCGGCATCTGCTTCTGGTCGACCAGCGTCTTGAACTCGACGTATTTCGCCTTGGAGGTCGGCTCGAAGCGCTTGATGAACTCGCTCATCGGGTAGCCGATCCACGGGATCACCATCGACCAGGCTTCGACGCAGCGAAGGCGATAGATGCGCTCCTCGAGGGGCGCAAACTTCATGATGTCTTCGATGTTGTACTTGCCGGGCTTGCCGCACTGCCCATCAACCACCACGCTCCACGGCGAGGGACGCAGCGTGTGCGCGTACTTGCCGGGGTCGGCCTTGTCGAGTCCGAACTCGTAGAAGTTGTTGTAGGTCGTGATGTCCCTGTAGGAGTTCAGCTTCTCGTCGGTGCTGAACTTCGCATTCTTCACGGCGGCCAGCTTCTTGGCGTTCGGGTTCTGCGCCGCTGCCCCCTCGTCGTCTCCGATCAGGCCAAAGCCGTTGGTCGCAACGGCGGCAGCTGTCACGCCGGCCGCAGCGAGGAACTCACGGCGCTTGACGGACCGCGCCGTCGGGGTGACATCAGACTCACGAAGATCGGCCGACTTCTTGATCAACATAGGCAAATAATACTCCTTCAGACGCCTGCCCGAGGCCCGAGGTTTCAGGCACAATGTCAGGGTGTCCCGACTCTCCCTGGCCCTTACGGCCGCGCTGCTATTCGTGGGATCGGGCGCAGCCGCACAGGTACGACTGGCTGACGAGTCGGACCGGGCCGCGTTCCGCTCCTGGTTCGCGCTGCTGGCCGACGCACAATTCGAGCGCACCACCGATGATGTGAAGGACTGCGCGGGGCTGGTGCGCCACGCCGTTCGCGAGGCGCTTCGCGCTCACACGCCCGAATGGGTCAGGCGTTCGGGCCTGCCGTTCGCCCCGCAGTTTCCAGACGTGCGCTCAGCGCCGAAGGCCGGCCCCGGCGGGCTGCCGCTGTTTCGCGTGAAAGCGGGGCCGCCACCGGCATATGCCGAGTTCGCCGACGCGAAGACCTTGATCTATCTGAATACCCGGTCGCAGGGACGGGGCACCAACGCGCTGCAGCCAGGTGACCTGCTCTACTTCCACCAGCAGGGTCAGACCGAACAACCCGATCACCTGATGGTGTTCATTGGACGCTCGGCGTTCGAGCAGGACGGCAGCGACTGGGTGGTTTATCATACGGGACCGATCGATGGTGGCGCCGGCGAGGTACGCAAGGCGCGCCTCTCGGCGCTGGCGCAGCATCCCTCCCCGCGCTGGCGGCCCACAGCGGCCAATCCAAACTTTGTTGGTGTGTACAGACTGTCGATGCTGATGGGAACCTTATGACGTCACGCCGGTTTTCCTGGCTACTGGCTACTGCCTACTGCCTGCTGACGCTCGCGGCACCGGTGTCCGCTCAGGACGCCGCCCCAGACGAGCGGCCGGCCTTTTCCCTGTCGACGAGCGAGGTGTTCACGACCCGGGACGCGCCGAATTTCTACCTCACCTTCCGCCGCCTCGAACGTCTCGACTTCCGCGTCTATAAGGTCAAGGATCCGTTCGCCTTCTTCGCCGGCCTCGACGACCCGCATCAGTTGGGCACGGATGAAGAACGGGT
>JAYQOO010000109.1:5816-14916 GCA_038144855.1 Acidimicrobiia bacterium
GAACAGGAACGCACGTGGCTGGAGCGCTTCTCGGACTGGAAGCAGTCGCAGCGACAGACGGTGCATCGCTTCATGCGGTCGCAGGCCAGCCATCAATATCGAGCCGCTCGGCGCGCGGTCAACGATCAGGCCGAAGTCTCCCAGCGCGTCGTGCTGAACGCGACCACCTTTGCACAGGTGCCGCTCCTCAACGCCGACCAGGTGGTCACCACCTGGCGGGAGCTGCTGCCCAATCGCCGCGACGCGGAAGTGCGGCGCATCCCGGTCGAGCTCAAGCAGCCTGGCATCTACGTCGTCGAAGCCGTCAACGACCTGCTGCGCGCGTACACCATCGTAATCGTCTCGGACATCGGTCTCGTGACGAAGACCTCGCCCGGGCAGATGCTGTTCTTCGCCGCGGATCGGCTCACCGGCGAGCCGGCTGCTGATTGCAGCATCCGCGTGCTGTTCTCGAAGAAGACGATCGCGGAAGGCCGCACCAACGCTGATGGGCTGTTCGACGCCAGGCTCCCGGATGAGCGGATTGAGAACAACGTCATCGGCGTCGCGCAGTGCGGCAACCAGCACGCCGCAACCGACCCGGGCTCGTGGACGCTGCAGCAGCCGGCGCGCGAACTCGCCGCCTACATCTACACTGACAAGCCGATCTACCGCCCCGGCCACACCGTTCACCTCAAGGCGATTCTGCGCTGGCGCCAGATGGACGCGCTCGCGAAGTTCGATCGTCCTGACGCGGAAGTGGTCGTGGCCGATGCCAACGAAAAGGTCGTCTTCCGCCAGCAGATGAAGCTGGACGGCTTCGGCTCGATCAACGCCACGTTCCCCGTGCCCGCCACGGCCGCCCTCGGCTACTACACCATTCGGGTGCAGAGCGGCGACGCGATCGGCAGCGGCGCATTCGAAGTCCAGGAGTATCGCAAGCCTGAGTTCGAAGTGACGGCCACGCCGGCAACGCGCTTCGAAGTCCAGGGGCGCGAAGCCGTGGTGAACGTGCAAGCGCGTTACTACTTCGGCCAACCCGTGGCCAACGCCCAGGTTCGCTGGGTCGTCAATCAACAGCCGTACTACTCCCCGCTTCGCTGGGACGACGACATCGACGGTGGCGACAACAGCTATTGGCACGGCGACAACCAGACGGCCGAGGGCACGCTGCGACTCGACGCGGACGGGAAGGCAACGGTCCGTATTCCGCTGGCCGTTGATGAGAACGGCAAGGACTTTAGCGCGCGCATCGAGGCGCAGGTCACCGACGCGGCCAATCGTGAGGTATCTGGCCGGACGGTGGTCCATGCAACGTTCGGCACCTTCCTGCTCTCCGCGGAATCAGGCCGCAGCGTGCATCGCGCCGGCAGCACTACCCAAGTGTCGGTGCGCGCGGTGGACTACCTGGGAAATCCTCAAGCCACGGTCCCGCTGACGCTGGTCCTGGAACATCTGCAATATCCGTCGGGCTATTACAGTGAGCCTGAGGTCACGGTCATCAGCACACAGACGGCCGCCACTGACGCGAGCGGCCGCGCCATGGTGCCATTCACCCTTCCGAACCGCTCCGGCAGCTTCCGCGTCCGCGCCACCGCCCCAAGCGCCGGCCGCACCGTCGAGGATCAACTCTTCCTCTGGGTGCCTGGGCCCAGCGACGACACCACTGACGACAACTCCGACCGCTACCTGGAACTACTTGCCGACAAAAAGAACTATGCGCCGGGAGAGTCCGCCACGCTGATCGTTCGCGGCGAAACGGTGATCGGCCCGGTGCTGGTCACCAAAGAGGGCCAGCACGTCTCGTGGTTCCGGCTCCTCCGTCCGACGGCCGCCGACTCGATCCAAGTACCGATCGATGAAGGCGACGTCGGCGACGTCTTCGTCAACATGGTCTATTTGCGGGAAGGACGGCTGTATCGCGCCGAACGGCGGCTCGCGGTGGCACCGGGCGCAAAGACGCTGCAGGTCACGGTGGCCGCGCAACAGGCCGTCTCTCGACCGCGCGACCCGGGCATCTTCGAAGTGTCGGTGACCGACGCCAACGGCCAGCCGGTGCGGGCGCAGGTCAGTCTCGCCGTGATCGACGAAGCAGTCTACGGGGTGAAGGCGGACGAAACGCCGGATCCGGTGCGCTACTTCTATCGCCGCGAATATTCGCGCGTCGCCACCACCTTTTCGAGCACCTACTACTTCACCGGTTACTCCGGGCGCGATCGCCTGCAACTGACCGCGCGTAAACGCCGGCCGTTTACGCTCGCGGACTTCAAGGGCGATCAGCCGGTCCAGGCGCAGGTCCGCAAGGAATTTCCCGACGCCATCCACTGGATCGGTGACCTCGTCACCGACGCGCAGGGACGCGGGCGTATCAGCGTCACCTACCCCGATGCCTTGACGACGTGGCGGCTGACGGCGCGCGCCATCACCGAGGACACCAAGGCCGGCACTACCGTCGCCCGCACCACCACGACCAAGGATCTGATCGTGCGCGCCATTACGCCGCGCTTCCTGACCGAAGGCGACGAAGTCGTGGTCCCGACGATGGTGCACAACTATCAGAAGGACGCCCGCACCGCGTCGGTGTCGATGGCCGCAACCGGCTTGCAGCCGGTGGGCACACACGCCGGAACGACCGGATCGCTATCGAGCGGCGCCGAACGCCGCGATGATTGGCGCTTTGCGGCGAACACCGTCGGCCCAGCAACCGTCACCGCCACGGCCAGGACCGAAAGCGACGTGGACGCCGTCGAACTGCCGATCCCCGTGCTGCCGTTCGGCATCCGCCGCGAGGTCGGCAGCAGCGGCTCCGTGATCGGCGGAGGCGAGGCCACCGCATCCGTCGACATGCCGGCAGGGTCGAACCCTGCCGCGCGCTCGATCTCGGTGTCGCTGGCACCGTCACTGGCAGGCTCCGTGCTCGGGGCGCTGGATTTCCTGACCGAGTATCCGTATGGCTGCACCGAGCAAACGGTCTCGAGCTTCCTGCCCAACCTCCTGGTGACGCGCGCGCTGACCGAACTCAAGCTCGCGCCGACCGAGCGGCTCTCCGCGCTCGACCGGCAGGTGTCGGCGGGCATTCGCCGCCTCTACGACTTCCAGCATGACGATGGTGGCTGGGGCTGGTGGAAGGAAGACGGCAATCACCCGTTCATGACGGCGTATGCGCTGTGGGCCCTCGCCGAATCGCGCCGCGCGGGCGTGCGCGTCGAAGAGGAGCGTATCGGCAACGCGTCACGTCAGCTGGCACGACTCTACATGCGTTATCCGCGCGTCGAACCGGACCTCAAGGCCTACGAGGCCTACGTCCTGCAGCGCGCCGCCGGCGGCGACGACACCATCTCGTGGTACGGCGAGAACGAACAAGGCACCTATAGCCACGCCGTCGCCCGCACGGAGCTGTGGGACATGCGGGGGCGCATGAGCGCCTACGGCCGCGCGCTGTTGCTGTTGCTGCTGGACGAGACAAAGGATCCGCGTGGCAACGAACTGGCCACCGCGCTGATCGGCGAAGCGCAGACTCGCGGGGACGTGTCGTGGTGGGCCGTTGCCAGCGATCCGCTGCTGTTCGACTACGCCGAAACGTCCGTGGAGGCGACCGCCTTCGCCGTACAGGCACTGGTCAAGCGTGATCCGAAGAACCCGCTGATCGAGCGCGCCGTTCGCTGGATGATGCTGAATCGCACGAGCGGCTACTGGTCCTCGACCAAGCAAACCGCCATGGCGATCTACGGCCTGCTCGGATTCATGCAGGCGCGTGGTGAGACGGCGCAGCCGTTCACGGTTGATGTGTTCGTCAACGGCCAGGCCGCCGGCAGGCACGCCTTCACGGCGGCGTCGATGACGGCGTCTGATCCGATCGTGATCTCGGCGCCGGCAAACGCCGGGGCCAATCAAGTCCGACTCGTGAAGAGCGCGGGTGGCACCGTGTATTGGTCGGCAGCGGCCGTGTATTTCGACACGGCCACGGCGGATGCGCGCCAGGGTTCGCGCCAGCTCGCGCTCACGCGCAAGTACGCGTTGCTCAGTCCGGTCACCGTCAAGGGACGGATCGTGTATCGCGAGACGCCGTTCACCGGCACCGCAAATCCAGGTGACGTGCTCACGGTTCGACTGACGGCCGCGGGCTCACCCGAATGGCGCTACCTCGCCATCGAGGATCCATTACCGGCGGGCGTCGAGCCCATCCAGGACACGACCGCCTACCCGCTCGAGCGCGAGGCTGCGAACAATTGGTGGTGGGGCTCGCGAGTCGAGTACCGCGATTCCAAGACGGTCTTTTTTCAGGAAACCTTTGAACAGGGCCGCTACGAGTATTCGTATCTCGTAAAAGTCATTGCCCCGGGCCAGTTCCGCGCGGTGCCGGCGCAAATCACGCCGATGTACGTGCCCAACGTCCACGCGTCATCGGAGCCGCAAAGCTTCACCATCAACGCGCCCGCCGAGGCTGCGGCGAAGGTGGGAGGACAGAAGTGAAGCTCGCGCTCGCATCTCTCTGGCTGCTGATCGGTGGCGCGATCACCGGGGCCCTCTACTGGGGATTCCTGATCACGCCGGTATCGACGATCCTGGCCCTGATCACCTCCGCGCTCCTGGCGATCGTTGTGCTTGCCGTCCTGGGCACCGTCGTCAACGGAGCCATCGACATCGTGTCGCGGGGATTTTCGCTGGCCGGCCTCCGCCATGCTTTCGCATCGTCTGCGGCCGTGATCCCTGCCGGACTGGTGGTGCTCGCGCTCTGGGCGATCACCAACATGGGCGAGGTCTCCGTCGCGCAATACAGCGGCCAGATCAACGCGTGGTTCATCGCGCGCTTTGGGTGGGATGACGTATCGTGGCTCTTCACCGCGATTCGCTATCTCGCGATGTGGCTGCGCTGGGTGATAAGCGGATTGCTCGCCGTCTCGTTGATGGCCGCGGTGCTGAATGCCGGCTGGAGCGCGCTGGCAGGCGCGTCGTGGATGAGCCGCGCCATCAGGCCACGGGCAGTCGCGGTCGCCACCCTGGCGTTCGTCACGCTGATCGAACTGCCGTGGATCTACCTGGTGCCGTGGAGACCCGAGAGCCTGCCGGCCACCGCGGTCGAAATGGTGTTCATCGTTTCGAAGCTGTCGCTTACCGCTATCCTCGCGGCCGTTGGCAGTGCTCTGCTGATCAGCGAGGCCTCAGCCCTGGGGCCGTCGGCGAGTGTTCCGCCGAGTGGCTTTAGCGAACCTCAGACCAACGCTTCCCTTCAGCCATAGCGCGAGCGAAGCACGCTTCCGCGCGCGCATACGCGTCGCGTTGCGCGCCGGCGGACAGGGCGCGGAGGAATTCGTTGTCGGTCGGGCAGGTCACGCGCTCGGCGTTGACCAGCCGCGCATTCGCAGGGCGTGCAAAGTAGGCCGCCGCACCTTCCCGCACCCACATCGGACGCGACGCAAGCGCGTCGTCCAGCAGCACGTGGGTGATTTCGTGGCGGATCGTCCGTTCGAGTTGCCCCTGCTGACGCAGGACCGTGATCGGCAGCAGGTCAATCGCAGTCCCCTCGGTTGCGCCAGACACCCACCAGGGCTGTCCGGTGGCGCGACCGAAGCTGTCGACGTTGGGATGCACCGTGACTCGCACGCTGGGAATGGCCACGCCGGTGAGTTTCGCGATCTCGGCACGGCTCTTATCGATCAAACCGGCAATGGTCGCGCGCTCCGATTCCTCGTTTAACGGCAACGCGAGGGCAATGTTGGTAGGCATGGGCGCCGCCGCGGGTGCCGGCTTGGAAGCCGGTGGCCTGGCAATGGCCGGCGCGGCCGGTGGCGCGGCCGCGGTGGTGGTCATCGCGTCGGGCGATGATCCCAGGCGGCCGATGGTCAGTCCTGGGTAGTAGAACTTGAGGATCTCGTCCGCGGTCGATCCCCTCTCCGCTCGACGACCAGCGCCGACGACGCAGAGCCCGACGCCGTGTCCAAATCCTACGCCGCGAAAGCGATACCCGGCCGAGGTGCGCTCGACAGCAAACGAGGTGCTCTTCAAGGCCTGCCAACCGGCGACTCGACCGACGGCCATGCGGAATTCGTGACCGCTCATCTCGCCCGGCGTGAAGCCCTCGACCGCGATCCGCGCCACGCGATCCGACGCGTTCCGCGTGAGCACGCGGATGCCGCGCAGGCGAGATCCGCGAAGTCCGGCCTGGCGCAGCGCGCGCTCGACCTGGTCGACGCGCACTTCACTGCTCCAGCCCGGCTCATCCTCACACGCATCGTCATGCAGCGCGGGCTCGTAGGAGTAGTCGACCGCACCAGGCCAGACTTGCGAAGCAAGTTCGGACTTACCGCCGCACCACGCGGAATAGAACACAAACGCCGGCTGCCCACGATTCATCAATACGCGACCGCTCGTCGCCTCCGCCGCCCGGCGCGTGGTCGCCGTCGGCGTGCGCGTCACCTGGCAGTGTGTCGTGTCGCAGAGGTCGAACCCTTCCTTCCGATGACGATTGCGATTGGCTAACGCAAACGTCCGCGCCGTGATGGCCAGCGCCTGCTGCGCGGCATCGCCCGCTCTTGGCTGCCCCTCTCCTGCGAGCACCTGGGCGATGTACGCATCTATTGCGATCGTCTCTATCTTCGTCTCCCCATTCGACATAGTCCGCCCAAGGCGGATATTTACAGGGCGTAAGGGGTCGGGTCTATTTTCCGACGTCGCACCACCAACCTGAGGGGGTGACTGGCTCCCGGGACCCAAGCCCTTGGTGTTTGGAGCACTCGAAACCCCTGTTAAACCCGATAAAGAGACCCGACCCCTTAACTCGGCCGCGGCAATCTCTGCGGCGTCGACACCTACGGCGCCGGGGGCGACAACAACGATCGCGCGGGACGGTTTGTCGGCAGGCGTCAGGGCGACGACCATGCCGAGTGCGGTGCCACTCGGCATCAGCACCGTTCCGGTCTTCGCGAGCGCGGAGACGCCGCCCGCCTTCAGTGCCGAGGCGGTTCCAAACTCCGCCGCTCCGCGCAGCCCTTCGAGCAAGACGGCCCGCGTTTCGGGCTTCATTGGCACAGGCTTGTCCTTACCCGCCCCCGCGAGGCGCGCGATGACGTCGATCAGCGCGCGTGGCGTGGTCCGTGGACCTGCCAGGCCAAGCACGGCCTGGGACATCGGCACATTAGCGGCAACAGGCGGCAGCCCGGCCGCCATGCGCGTCGCATTCAGCGCTTCGCGCGGCAGCTTCGGCGCCAAGGCGACGAAGAAGTCGTTGCAGGAGTATGCGAGCGCTTCAGCCGGCGAGAGGGGGCGTTTCAGATCCGGATGCGAGCACGCGTAGGTCTGGCCGTCGGCCTTGCTGACGCGTCGGCACATATGCGTCGAGCCGGCGGTGATGATGCCGCGTTCGAGTGCGGCAACCAGCGCCACCGTCTTGACAATCGATCCTAGATACACCGGCGTGTCGAGCACGTCGGCGCGGGCCTCTCGACGGTCGCGCGGATCGTCGAGGCTCCGCAAGAAGAAGGCCGGGCCTTGCGCCGAAAGAGTCGCCGCCAGCACGCAGGCAAACAGTGTGGCGCTGGCGGCAACACACTTCATAGCTTGGTCTTGCAACCCGGACGGCACCGGCAGGGAATCACCTTGTCGCCCTCGGTGTTGTAGTCGTAGACCAGCTCCTGGCCCTTGGTGATCTTCTTGGCGGCGCGCACCCAAATCGTCTTGGTCTTGGCATCCACCTCGATCCAGCAGTTCGGCGTGCAGGAGTGGTTGATGAAGCGCGCGATGTTGCCGCCGACGGCGGCATCACGGCTCCAGTTGCGATTGACGCGAAACACCCAGATGCACCCCTTCGAGAGGTACTTGTCTTCGCGATTCTCGCTCTGCTTGTTGGAGATCAGCTCACCGGCGTAGTCGATGATGCGCTTGTTCTTGTTGATCGTCTCCAGCGCGAACACGCCAAATCCGTGCAGCTTGGATTTCTTCCGTTCAATCTTCGGTAATGAGACCGCTTTAGCCATCTAAGGGAAATGATACATTGTCGCGGGAGAGGTGCACCGTGCGTTTCACATCTATTGCTTCACTTGCGATCGTGGCGTGTCTGGGGGTAACCGTGCAGGGACAGCGTCAGGTGTTTCCAGGAGGCGGCCAGGCGCCGCTGAGCGCCGCCGTCAAGGCCGACGGATTGATCTACGTCTCTGGCGCGTTGATGGCCAAGGGTGACATCACGCAACAGACCATGGGCGTGATCGACAGCCTCGGCTCCAACCTCAAGGCTGCAGGCACCACTCTCGACAACGTGGTCGCCGCCACCGTGTACCTCAAGAACGCCGCCGACGCGGCGGCCATGACCGAGGTGTGGCGCCAGCGTTTCCCGAAGAACCCGCCGACTCGCACGACCGTGGTCGCCGAGCTCGTCAACCCCACCGCCCTGGTCGAGATCGCCGTCATCGCCGTGCCGCCGGGCGCCGAACGCAAGGTGATCATGCCCGCAGGCTGGTCGACCGCCAACCCGTACAGCTACGCAATTCAGACCGGCGACACGCTGTTCATTTCCGGGCTGGTGTCGCGTGACGCGAAGAGCAACCAGCCGATCGAAGGCGATGTCACCACGCAGATGAAGGCGATCTTCGCCAACGCCGAAGAGATCCTGAAGACCGCCGGCTTCACGATGGCTGATGTCGTCGCCAATCGCGTCTACCTGCCCGACGTGGCCACGTTCGGCGAGATGAACAAGGCCTACGTGCCGAACTACCCGAATAATCCACCCGCGCGCGCGACGGTGATCGTGGGCCTCCCCGGTCCGACCTACAAGGTCGAGGTGACGATGACCGCTGTGAAGGGCAACAAGGAAGCGTTTGCCACGCCGGCCGCCGACGGCACGCCCGGCAAACCGAGCCCGACGCTGAGCAGCGCCATCAAGGTCGGCAACCGGCTCTACGTCGCCGGCATCCTCGGCAACAACGCCACCAACAAGGGTGATGTGAAGGCGCAGACCGCCGAAGCGATGACGCGCATCGAGCGCACCATGAAGGCGGCTGGATTCACGTTCGCCGATCTCGCCGACGCCGTCGTCTACATCACCGACGTGTCGTACTTCCAGGCGATGAACGAGGCCTACCGCGCGGCGATCGGCAAGGACTTCCCGGCCCGCGCGACGGTCAAGACC
>JAYQOO010000110.1:0-14877 GCA_038144855.1 Acidimicrobiia bacterium
CAGTCACTGCTGCCCGCCCTGGATCTGCTGCCGACGGTGGTCCTGAATTCGCCCCATCACGGGAGCGCCACGTCGATTTCAGCTGATTTCATCGATAAGCTGCAGCCGAAGGTGGTGGTGATCGGCGTCGGACGCGCCAATCCGTACGGTCATCCCGTCGAGGTGGTGCGCGAACGCTATGCAAGAGCCGGCAGCGAGGTTCTGCGTACGGATCTGGACGGGCAAATCGACGTGGTGACCTCCGGCGCCTCGCTCCAGGTGCGCCGGTTCAGGCACTAGGGCACTTTCGGGGCCGTGTTGGCTTTGGCGACTTGCCAGTGCGCTTCGAGCTGGTCGAGGCCGAGGTCTTGGAGCCGCTTGCCGCTCGACACGACCTGCCGCTCGACGTCATCAAAGCGGCGGTGGAACTTGTCGTTGGCCACCCGCAACGCTGCTTCCGGCTCGATGCCGAGCTTTCTCGCGACATTGACGAGCGCGAAGAGCAGGTCGCCGAACTCTTCCTCGGCGTGTCGTGACCTGCTGCCGGACTGTGCGACGGCCTCGCGCAGTTCGCGGATCTCTTCCTCGGCCTTGTCGATCACGTCGTCCGTGTTGGCCCAGTCGAAGCCGACCTGCGCCGCACGGGTGCTCAGTTCGTAAGCCCGGAGCAGCGACGGCATGGAGCGCGGCACGCCGCTGAGGACGGTCTTCTCCGGTTCGCCGGCGTCGGCTCTCTCCTTGGCCTTGATGTCCTCCCACTGCGCCTTGACCTGGTTGGGCGTCAGGGAGACCTTGCCGTCGGGATCGAAGATGTGCGGATGGCGGCGAATCAGTTTCTCGGCGATGGCCTGAATCGAATCGGCGATCGAGAAGCGGCCTTCCTCCTCGCAGATCTGCGCCAGGAACACTGCTTCGAACAGGAAGTCGCCCAGCTCCGATTTCAGCGCGTCGTGATCGCCGCGGTCGAGCGCATCGAGCATCTCGTAAGTTTCTTCGAGCACGTACGGACGCAGGGAGTGCAGGGTTTGCTGTTTGTCCCATGCGCAGCCGTGTTCCGAGCGCAAGGTGCGCATGATGCCGACCAGTTGCGTGAATTTCTCGCCGGCTGCGGCGGGCGTATCGCTCATGCCCGTATGCTAGCATTTCAATTTTGGATGAAAGCGCGCGTCACAGTTCTGGGGAGCGGCACATCGCACGGTGTGCCGATGATCGGCTGCAGCTGCGGCACCTGCCGATCCGATGATCCGCGTGATCGCCGGACGCGGCCGTCGATCTATATCGACGTGGCCGACGGCCCCAAGGTGCTGATCGACACTTCCACCGACCTTCGGCAGCAAGCCCTGGCGCACGGCGTGATGCGGGTGGATGCGATCCTGTTTACGCACAGCCATGCCGATCACGTCATGGGCCTGGACGACTCGCGCCGGTTCAGCCAGATGCAGAAGGGCGTGATCCCGTGCTATGCCGACGCGACGACCGTGGCGTCGCTGCAGAAGCAGTTCTTCTATGTGTTCGACCCGGCGACCGACAAGGGTGGTGGCCTGCCGCAGATCGAGCTGAACGTGGTCGAGGCGCCGTTTTCGGTGGCCGGCTTGCGCGTCGAGCCGCTGCCGCTGATGCACGGCCGGCGGCGGATCTTCGGGTTTCGGTTCGGAGACTTCGCCTACATGACGGATACCAACCACGTGCCGGACGAGACGTGGCCGCTGCTCGATGGCGTGAAGACGATTATTGTCGACGCGCTGCGGCATCGGCCGCACCCGACGCACTTCACGGTCGCGGAAGCCCTCGGCGTCGTGGAACGACTGAAACCGCAACAGACGTATTTCACGCACATTTGTCATGACCTCCCGCACGCGGCGACGAATCAATCGCTGCCCGCCGGCGTTGAACTCGCCTACGACGGCCTGACGTTTGAGATCGAGGCAGTCGGCGTCGCCGAGGCGACGGCGGACGCTGCGGGAGGGAAGGCGTAGTGGACGTCATCCACTTCCCGGACGACCCGCGGCCGGCGCACTGGCGCTCGCCGGTGCTCGCGCTCGGCAATTTCGACGGCCTGCATCGTGGCCACGTCAAGATCATCGAGCGCATTCAACGCGGCGCCGGCGAACGCGGCGGCACCAGTGTCGTCCTGACCTTCGATCCGCACCCGCCACGCGTGTTGCGACCAGACAAGGCGCCGCCGCTGCTGATGACCAAGCCGCAGAAGCTCGACGCCCTGGCGCGAGCAGGCGTCCAGGGAGCGGCGGTGCTGTGCTTCACGCGCGAGATGTCGCAGTGGGAGCCTGAAGAGTTTGTCCGCGCGGTTCTCGTGGAGTGGTTGCGTGTGTCCGAGGTATGGGTCGGCGCCGACTTCCTGTTTGGTCGCGAGCGCAGTGGCAACTTCACGTTGCTGCGAACCCTGGGCGCGCAATACGGCTTCAGGGCCGAGAAGATCGACCCGATCCGCTACAAGGACTTCGTCGTGTCGAGCACGCGCATCCGCCGGCTGGTGAGCGAGGGCAGGGTCGACGAGGCCGGAGCCTTGCTGGGCCATCACTATGCGATCGACGGGGTGGTGGTCGAAGGGGCGAAGCGCGGACGGGAGATTGGCTTTCCGACCGCGAATCTTGCGACGGAGAACGACCTGATCCCGCCGCACGGCGTCTACGCGACCATGGTGACGATCAGCGGCAAGGACGGCAGCGAGGTGGTGCCAAGCGTGACCAACATCGGCCAGCGGCCGACGTTCGGCGATCAGCTGGCGATGACCATCGAGACCCATGTGATCGGCAAGTCGCTGGACCTGTACGGCAAGCCACTGCGAGTGGCATTCGTCCAGCGCCTCAGGGACGAGCGGAAATTTCCCGACCTCGAGGCCCTGGTGGAACAGATTTCGGCGGATGTTCGCCGGGCGACCCGGTTGTTCGATAGACTATCGGTCTGAGTCTGACTGCATGAGTCCCTCTGATTTCACGTTCAAGCTGACGGTTCCGAATCACCCGGACGGGGCGACCGTGGTGGCGCTGGTGGCCGCTCACGCAGTCCAGTACGCCAACATCGAGGCGGGCGCCGGCGCGGCGTTTGTCGAGCGCGCTCGAACCGCGGCGGCCAAAAAGCTGACGTCCGCGCCCGGCACGCACACCCCGGTGGTGTTTGCGGCGGCCGGTGGCGCGCTGACCGTGACGTTCGGGAGCCAGTCGGTGTCCGAGCCCCTTCCCGCGTAACCCGCATGCGACTGTTCAATACGCTTACCCGGCAGGTGGAGGACTTTGTCCCCCTGCGCGACAACACGGTCCGCATGTATACCTGCGGCCTCACGGTTTACAACCGCGGGCATATCGGCAACTTCCGCACCTTTGTCAGCGTCGACGTGCTGCGGCGGGCGCTGAAGTACGTGGGCGGCTTCAAGATGCACCACGTCATGAACTTCACCGACGTGGACGACAAGACGATCACGGGCTCGGCCAAGACCGGGCTGCCGTTGCGCGAGTACACCGACCAGTACATCAAGGCGTTCCGCGACGACGCGCTCGCGCTCGGGATCGAGCCGGTGGAAGAGACGCCGCGCGCGACTGACGATGCGAACATGGTCGCGATGGCCAACATGATCAACGAGCTTGGCCGCCGCGGGCACACCTACACGAGCGACGGCTCGATCTATTTCAAGATCTCGACCCTGCCGACCTACGGCAAGCTGGCACGGCTGGATCACGAGGGCATCCAGTCCGGCGCGCGCATCGACTCCGACGAGTACGACAAGGAGAACGCACGCGACTTCGTGCTGTGGAAAGCCACGAGCCCCGGTGAGCCGACCTGGGATGTTGGTTGCGGACCGGGCCGCCCCGGCTGGCACATCGAGTGCTCGGCCATGGCGCAGCGGCTCCTGGGCGATTCGATCGACATCCACACCGGTGGCGTCGACCTGGTGTTCCCGCATCACGAAAACGAGATCGCGCAGAGCGAAGGCGCGACCGGCAAGGAGTTCTCGCGCTTCTGGGTGCACGTCGAGCATCTACTCGTCGACAACCAGAAGATGTCGAAGTCGCTCGGCAATTTCTACACGGTCCAGGACATCCTCGATAAGGGGTTCCGGCTGTCGGCGCTGCGCTACATCCTGCTGTCGGCGTATTACCGCAAGCAGCTGAACTTCACGTGGATCGGCCTTGAGCAGGCGGAAGAGTCGCTGCGCCGCATTACCGACTTCCTTGGGCGCGTCGAAGCGTTGTCGTCGGGCAACGCGCACGACGAGGTCGCCGCGCGCGTGAAGGAAGGCGTCGAGGCGTTCGATGCGGCGCTGCGTGATGACCTGAACACCGCGGCTGGTCTCGGCGCGATCTTCGATCTGATTCGCGCGCTGAACATCTCGATGGACAACAAGCAAGTGGGGAAAGCTGATGCTCCGGCCATCATCGAGGCGTTCAACCACTTCGACCAGGTGCTTGGTGTGCTGTCGCTGCGCCGCGCCGAAGACGAGACGCCGCCGATCCCGCTTGCCGAGATCGAAGCCGGTATCCAGGCCCGCCATGACGCGCGCCGCAAGCGCGACTTTGCCGAAGCCGATCGCATCCGCCAGGACCTGCTCGCCAAGGGTGTGATCCTCGAAGACAGCCCGCAAGGCACCCGCTGGAAGCGTAAGTAGCCCTTTCCACAGCGCCTGTCGCGGCCTCCGCTCCGTTTGTCGGCATAGAACGCTGCTTGGCTCGGTCGGACGCTCGCAGCTCGAGCCCCACGCCGTGCGACATCTCGCTCAGACGACGCGAGCCTCAGAGCGCAGAGCCGATCGGCATCGACGGCTGTAGTGAGCGAGAGCGGGCGGGAGGAGGCCCGCAGGCCAATAGGCTTGGCCTGGGCCGTAGGAAAGGCGGGCCGACGGTCGGGGCACTTCCCGCAACTCGCGGTGAGCCGCTCGGCGAAGTCAGGCGCGAACCGCGAGTTGCTAGCCCTCTCGAGCGAACGGAAGACGTTGATGCCGATCGGCTCTGCGCTCGTGCGAGCACGGGAACGCGGTTTGCTGCTTTCAGCGCATGACACATGCTCGACAAGACATCGGACTCCACGGCGAGGACCTCGCGTGCGCGGAGCTCGAACGGCTCGGATACTCCATCATCGAAAGGAGATATCGCTCGCGATTCGGTGAGATCGATATCGTCGCCAACGACGCCGGCACGGTAGTATTTGTGGAGGTGAAGACCAAGACGAATGGCAGTTTTGGCGATCCCGTCGAGGAAGTGACGGCGCAGAAACGGCGACAGGTCATCTCGATGGGGGAGGAGTTCTACTCGTCACGCTGCCGCCCCGGCACGCAGTGCCGCTTTGACGTGGTCGGTGTCGACCTTGCGGCGGCTCCCGCCAACATCACTGTCTATCGAGACGCGTTCAGGCCCGGATGGTAACAAGCGAACTCCGCACCGACCCGGTGACGGGCCGCACGGTGGCCATTGACGCCGGACCGTTCAAGCGGCGCGACGGTTTCGAGCTAGGGCCTGTGCGCCTCGAGGATCCGCCGTCAGCGTGTCCGTTATGCGAGGGCCGTGAGGCCGATGCCGGTCAGGAGATCCTGGCGTGGCGCGAAGGCGGTCCGGCGAACGTGCCCGGTTGGTCCATTCGAGTCGTGCCCGACAAGCAGCCCATGCTGCGAATCGAAGGGGGCGCCGGCGTAGAGGTTGAGGGGCTGTTCGAGTCCCGCGACGGTCTCGGTGCCCACGAAGTCGTGATCGAGACGCCGATTCACGAGCAGCCGCTGCAATCGCTTGACGTCGATCGCATCTGGCGCGTCCTGTGGGCGTGGCGGACGCGCATGCAGGACCTTAAGCGCGATTCGCGGTTTGTCAGCGTGGTGGTGTTCAAGAACCACGGTAAGGCCGCCGGCGCGCGCCTCGATCACGCCCACTCGCAACTGACGGCGTATCCGTTCGTGCCCCCCGCGCTGGCTGACAAGTTGCGAGGCGCCGCACGGCACCTGTCGAAGTCGGGGCGATGCATTTACTGCGATCTGATCGCAGCAGAGTTGGCCGATGGGCGCCGCATCATCTCCGAGCATGGGGCAGTTCTTGCGGTCGCACCATATGCCTCGCGTGTTCCGTTCGAGGTCTGTCTCACCCCACGTGAGCATTCGCCAAGATTTGAAGACGCGACGGATACGACTCTGGAAGATCTTGCGCGGGCCATGAAGGCGGTCATGGCTGGCATTGACTGGGCATTGGAGCGCCCCGCCTACAACGTGGTGCTGCACACGGCGCCGCTCTCGGGGGAGGCGGATTCTGCGTGTCATTGGCACCTAGAGATCCTCCCGCGGGTGACACGCTACGGCGGCCAGGAGTGGGCCAGCGGCGTGTTTCGCAACCCTGTCGCCCCGGAGGAGGCGGCCTTGGCGCTCAGGGCCCGGCTCTAAATAGCGGGAGGGGAGCAATTTAGGCCCCGAGGCCGCATGAAGAAACTTGAACCGCGGCTGACGCATCTGCTACAGTTAGAAGGTTCTCGACGAGCGGGAATAACTCAGTGGTAGAGTGCGACCTTGCCAAGGTCGAAGTCGCGGGTTCGAATCCCGTTTCCCGCTCCAACTTTCGCTTTGGTCGTGCGCGGAGGTTGCCCACCTTAGCTCCGTCAGAGCTACCGGTGGGCGTTGTTGTTTAGCGACCACCAGCCTAAATAAGGCGCCGTCGCCAAGTGGTAAGGCAGAGGTCTGCAAAACCTCCATCCCCGGTTCAAATCCGGGCGGCGCCTCCAACATCTTCATCAGTAATCGCTTCCTGAGGCTTGCCTGAAAAGGCCTCATGTCGCCTTTTCGCGGTTATCTGCGTTTCCTCCAATGACGGTTCTTTTCATAGGAGAGACGCACATGACTCATCGTTGCGGTGACGATCTCTTTCAGCGCTGCGCCAGGCGCCCAGCAGGGCGCCGCGATGCCGGTGCAGTATCGATCCGCAATCGGCGTTGAGTATCGGTCGCAACCCGATACCGACACGATCAAGACGGCGCGGGCGGCGCACGAGGCTGATCCGAAGAACATCTCGAAGATCATCGACCTGGGGATTGCGCAGTCTGGGGCGCGTCAGTTCCGCGAGGCGATCGCCACGTTCACGAAGGGGCTCGAGATCGAACCGAACAACGCCCTGCTCCTGCGATGGCGCGGGCACAGGCATCTGTCAGTGCGCGAGTTCGACAAGGCGTTTGCCGACCTGTCGCGCGGTAGCACGCTCGATCCCTCGATCTACGGCAACTGGTATCACCTGGGGATCGTTCAGTTCCTGCGCGGCAATTTCAATGACGCGGCGGCCTCCTTCGAGAAGGCGTTGCCGATCGCGCCAGATCCGGGCGAGTTGGCCGGATCAAACGACTGGTTGTGGATGTCCCTGAGCCGGGCCGGGCGCCATGCCGAAGCGAAGGCGCTGCTCGACAAGCATCTCGACGTGAAGAAAGAGTTCACGCCGATCGATAACGCCTACACGCGCCGGCTCAAACTGTATCGCGGGGAAATCAGTCCCGAGGTCGTGCTCACAGCTGCCGACACCGACGATACGCAGGTCGCAACGCTCGCTTACGGCCTTGGCAACTGGTATCTGGTCAAAGGCGACAAGACGAAGGCGCGACAGGCCTTTGGGCGCTCGGTTCAGGCCTCTGGTGGATGGCCGGCATTCGGCTTTATCGTCTCAGAAGTCGAATCGCGCAACCTGCGCTAGCTACTTCCGCTGCTTGTGCGCGGCGGTGATCGTCCAGAGGTGAACTTCGTACGGCGTGCCGTATTCGTCGTTCACCGTCACGGTCTTGTCCGGCGGCCAGTCGTCGCCCATCGTGAATCGATGAGACACGACGCGCGCGCCGACCGGTAGCTGCTTCCACAGGTATGGGCGGATCAGCATGTTGAAGTGGTCGCCCATGTACAGCCACACCACCGTCATCGATCCCATGTCTGGTTGTTCGAGCGCGTCACCCAGGCGGATGTCGATCTTGTCGCTGAAGCCCGCGGTGTTGACGCGTTCGCGCGATTCGTCGACGCGTGCGGGGTCGAGGTCGATGCCGACCGCGCGCCGCGCGCCGCTCCTGACGCCCTCGATCGTGATGCGGGCATCCCCGACGCCAGGCTCGTAGGTCACGTCGGCCGACGTGATGCCGGCGAGCTTGATCATCTCCGCGACCACAAAATCCGGCGTCGGTACATACATCACCGAGACTCGGTCCGACGGATCGTCAACCGTGAGGTCGACGGTGAACTTGTCTCCAGCTCTCACCGTGATGACCTTTGTGCGGGTCATCTTGGTGTAGCTATTGGGATCCCACTTGGCGACGAGCTTGTATTGATACGTCCGGCCAGGAGCCAGCGGGGGCGTCACATAGGAGCGAAAACTGCCGGCGCCGTCGATCGCCTTGCCGTCAAGTTCGATCCGCGTCGCATAGCCCGGCACGGTGATCGTCAGGATCGCCGGGGCGTTGGCGGTCGCGACCGCGGGTGTTTGGCGCACCTCGGGTGCGATCGTGGCAACGGTGAGCAGCAAGGCGAGCGGAACGATGAGCACGGCGTGATCTCCGGTCAGAGATGCTAGCGCACTCCTGATAAGATTCGCCGCATGTCACTTCGAACCGTGATCGCCGCAAGTGCGTGTGCCGCCCTGGCCTTGTCGTCCGCCGGCTTCGCGCAGGGGAAGGACCGCATCAATCCCATGATCGCGCTGCATGAGCGTGGTCTCCCGGTGTTCGGCATTGCGCATCCGGCGATCGTGGCCGGGCGCGGGCCTGGCGGTCCGAATGCGGCGGCCAACAGCGTGCCGGCGCCAATGCCCTCGTTGACCGACGCGGTGCGGGACACGCTGGCGTATCGGTTCGCCGACTTTGACTACAACAACTACTCGGCGGCCAGCGCCGAGCGGTTCCGCAGTTACATGGAAGCGCTGATCGCGGCAGGTGGTTCGGCGCGCGAGCACGCGTTCATCTCGAAGATTCCGATCATTCACACCGATCCCGCGGCGGCGACGGCGCGTATTGCCGAGCAGCTCAATGCCGGGCACGTGGGTGTGATGATGCAGGAGGTCGAAAGCGCTGATGAGGTGAGGACCGCGCTCGCCGCCATGCGGTTTGTCTCCAAAGGCGGCAAGCGCCCGGACGAAGGGATTGGGCTGGCGGCGAAGTACTGGAAGCTTAGCGAGGCGGAATACCGGGCCAAGGCCGACCCGTGGCCGCTCAACCCGCAGGGCGAACTGTCGCTCTGGGCGATCGTGGAAAGCAAGAAGGGCATTGCCAACGTTCGCGAGATTGCGCAGGTCAAGGGCCTCACCGTGATCGTGGTTGGCGCCGGCACGCTCGGCGGCGTGTTCTCCTCGACGGATGCCAACGGCCAGCGCGTGCGCGACCAGGCGGGATTCGATGCCGGCGTGGCGGCGATCCTGTCGGCCTGCAAGGAGTTCAAGGTGGCGTGCAGCTACCCGGCAAACAATCCGAAGGAAATCGAGGACCTGATGGCGCGCGGCTTCAGCGTCTTTACGATGCAGCGGCGCGACGCCGCGGGCTATGATGCCATCACCACCGGTCGAAAGCTCTCCGGCAGGAACTGACCGCGAGAAGGACTAGAATCTCCAGCCATGACGCACTTCATTCGCACCGCCATTGCCATTTCTCTCCTGACCGCAAGCGTGTCCGCCCAGGCTCCTGAGGCGAGGCCGCAGCGGCCACCCATGACGCCCGAGCAGCAGGCGGAGGCCGCGAAGCGGCGAGAAGCCGAAATGAACGCGCCGCGTCCGATTGCCGCCTACGACAGCGTCTGGACGGAAGAGCTGACGTGGATGGAAGTGCGAGATGCCATCAAGGCCGGCAAGACCACGGGCCTGATCCTGACCGGTGGCGTCGAGTCCAACGGGCCGCACCTGGCGACCGGCAAGCACAACTTCATTCTCAAGGTGATGGGCGAAGCCATTGCCCGCAAGCTTGGCAACGCGCTCGTCGCCCCAATCCTGACCCTCGAGCCCGGGCGTCCAGACGGCGACCGCGTGGCGCCCGGCAGCGTATTCCTGTCGCAGGCTACGTATCGCGCGGTCCTCACCGACATGGCGAGCAGCTTGCGTGGGATGGGATTCACGACCGTGATCCTGATGGGCGATAGCGGCGGCAACCAGGGGCCCATGAAGGAAGTCGCGGCGGCGCTTGACGAGAAGTACAAGGCGTCGGGCACGCGCTTCTACTTCATCCCCGAGTACTACGACTATTCATCGGTGCAGAAGTTGATCCAGAGCTCGGGCATTCCGGAGAAGATCGAGATTGGCGCCAGCCAGGGTTCCGATGGCCTGCACGAGGAATACGGGATCGATGCGCTGATGGCGCTCTACGATCCGAAGACCATCCGCATCGACGAACGCACCAAGGCCAATCGGGCCACGATCAACGGCGTCAGCCTGCTGCCGATGTCGAAGACGCTCGAGATGGCCCGGAAGATCGTCGATCTGCGGACCACGCTGACCGTGGACGCGATCAAGAAGGCCACCGGGAAGTAGCCCTTTCGCTGCCTATTTCCACGGCTGAACCTCGACTGCTGCAACGGCATAGAGACGCCGGGCTGGGTCGAGCATTGAACCGAGGCGGCGCACCATCTCCAGCCAATCGGTGTCCTTGGCCGCCGCGCCCGGAATCGGCCGTAGCTTGATGGGCCGCTTGAAGAATGCGGCCGCCCAGTCCGGTCGCGGTGTCCCCGAGAGATCGACGGCGATGATCTCGAAGGCCGGTCCGTCCTTGTAGATCGCGATCAAGCCTGCGTTCAGTTCCTTGCCGAAGGTGATCTCGAATCGCACCGCCCGGCCGATCGCGCTTTCGTCATAGTGCGCAAAGATGCCCTCGACCAGCGGGTGGCCGGATGCGAAAAAGTCGATGAATTCGTTCTCGACGGCTTCCTCGCGGTCGAAGGTGCCGACATAGCCGGATCCGCCAGGCACGCCGGGCAGGCCGGACACGGTCGCGTCGTTGCCAAGCTCGATCGAGAATACGCGGTGGCCGGCCGGGTGCGCGATCGTGAACCCGAGCCCGATCGACGCGGTGACGATCACTTCCTGGTTGAGCGCGTCCAGTTCCTTTGGAATGCGCGCGAGGATGCCGTCGGCCATCTCCTTGCGATAGGGATGGCGGTGCAAGTGCTGATAGGCGGCTTCGCGGACGCGGGTTCGCGCAGCACGGGCCTCAGCGACGAGTTCGTCGAGCCGCGCCTCCGAGAGCGACGCGTCGGGATCGAGCGCAACAGCCTCCAGTGCCGATTCCATCGGCGCCAGCTGCGGCTCAATGCCGGCGAGCGGCTCGCGGAAGAGCCCGAGTGCTTCGAACAGGCGCACGACGTCGCGGCCGAGGCCGCCTGCGGGCTTGAAGTAGACGATCTCGACCGGGATTCGCCGGCCGATGCGGTCAAGGCGTCCAATGCGCTGTTCAACCACTGAAGGCTTCCAGGGAAGATCGAACAGGACCAACCGCCGGCAAAACTCGAAGTTGCGACCTTCGCCGCCGCATTCGGTTGAGATCAGCAGGCTTGGACCGTCGAGGTCGCGGAAGCGAGCCACTTCGGTGTCTCGCTTTGCTGCCGTCAGCTCCTCGTGAAAGACGCTGATTGCGACGTGGGCGCGTTCGCCGACGATCGTGCGAACCATGTCGAGCGTCTCTTTGTGGGCGACGAAGATCAGCGTCTTTTCCTTCGCATCCCGCCAGCCCGGCGCGTGCTTGACCAGCCACTGAATCCGCGGATCGTTGGTGTCGAGCGCCAGCGCCTTCGCGCGCAGCTCGGACTCATTGGGAAGGACCGCGGCGAGCGCCGCGCCTGACGCGAGTGTGCGTCGGACGCGATCGATCTTGTCGCGTTGCGTCACGGCATTGCGAGCCTCGCCGCTGCGGACGAGATGTTCCACCTCGCTGCGCTCTTTGGCCTTCGCGGTTGCCGTGTCCGCCAGTTCGATGGGGGCGCCGACGCGCGGCGGCAGCCCGCCAATGTCTGCGCGCCGGGTTGCACTGGTGCAGAACGGCAGGGGAGACGCTTCCGCCAGGCGCGCCTCGATGCTCATGTCTTCGGGGAAATCCTGCGGCCGCAGCATCTGCAGCAGCCTGAAGAAGCCGTGGGCGTCGTCTTCGAGTGGCGTGGCGCTCAGCAACAGCACGTGGCGGCCGAGCGCCGCGATGGGGGCGACGGCTCGCCACGCCGGATTGCCGGGTGCCCGGGCGGCGCGCTGCAGGTGCTGCGCCTCGTCGACGACCAGCAGGTCAATGCCGGCGCGAACGGCTTGTTGCGTGAGTTCCGGTCTCTCGATGAGCAGCTCGATCGAGATGACGGTGCGGCGATGCAGCTCGAACGGATTGAAGTCGTCGCCAAAGTCCTTGGCGACGTCGGCCAGGCGATCGGAATCGAGCAGCGTGAAGACCTTGTGGTACTTGCGCCACAGTTCGCCGAGCCACTGTACCGTGAGCGTGTCCGGTGCCACGATCAGGCAGCGATCGACCTTGCCCATGTGCACCAGGCGATTCAGGATCAGCGACGCTTCGATCGTCTTGCCGAGACCAACTTCGTCAGCCAAAAGCCAGCGTACCGGGTCGCTCGCCGTGGCGCGCTCGGCGACATACAACTGATGTGGGAACAACCGCACCCGGCCGCCAAAGAAGGCGCCCATGCCGCCGGCTTCGCGCATGCCGAGCAGGTGCAGCATGTTGATCCGCGTGATGAAATCGTCGAGGTCATCGAGGTCGCCGACCGACAGCCGATCGAGAAGGGCACCCTCGAGTTCGAGCGGCCACAGTGCATCAGCCGTGACGGATTGGCCATTCGCCAGCTCGAACCTGCCGCCGGCGTCCACCTTGACGATGGTGGTCTCGGCCTTCGTGGTGATGATCCGGACCGGCCGTCCGGCCCGGAGATCAACAGCGACCAGGGCCTCCGCGGTGCCAGCAAATCGCAGGGTGGCGCCGGTTCGCGGAAACTCGATGACGAGCGTGCGGCCGTCGATGGCGGTGACCCGGCCGACGCCGAGTTCCGGGTTGAAGCGATGCGTCAGGTACGAGCCGACGGTCCAGCGGGGAGAAATGTGAGGAGACAGAATCTCGACGGTACTCCAACTTCGCGTCGAGCCGGAAAGTTTTAGTCGTCGTCAAATCGACGCTGGCCCCGGCCCGCCTTGACGTGCCCGCGGAGCTTCTTGCCCGTCAGGCGCTTCTCTCGTGCTCCCGCCGTCGGCTTGGTCGGGCGTCGCGACCTGGGGCGGATCAGGGCCTGGCGAATCAGTGCCGCCAGCCTGGCGCGAGCGGCCTCGCGGTTCTGGGATTGCAGGCGATGCTCTCGACTGTCGATCAGGATGAGCCCGTCGGCGGTGAGCTTCGATCCTGCGAGCGAGCGCAGGCGCTCTTTCACATCGAACGGCAGGGCGGACGCGTCGACATTGAAGCGCAGCTCGACGGCCGTTGACACCTTGTTGACGTTCTGGCCGCCAGGGCCGGACGCACGCACGAACCGCTCCTCGAGGTTCTTCTCGTCAATGAACAGGGTGTCGGTGATCTGGAGCATCGCCTGCGTCTAGCCTATCCTGTCCTCGTATGATTCACGCGGCTGTGCGTGCGACGAAGGCAATCCTGATCCACGGTAACGGGGGCTGTGAGGCTGGCGACATCTGGCTGCCCTGGGTCGAACGTGAGCTGACGGCGCTCGGACTCACGGTGATCAACCAGACATTTCCCGACAATATCAAGGCGCGCGCGTCGGTGTGGCTGCCGCACCTTGAATCGCTGGGCGCTGACGAGCGCACCATCCTGATCGGCCACTCATCGGGCGCGGTGGCGTCGATGCGGTTCGCCGAGACGCATCGGCTTGCCGGGTCGGTGCTCGTGGGCGTGTGTCATACGGACCTGGGGGATGCGTTCGAGCGGGCGAGTGGGTACTACGTCGCGCCGTGGGAGTGGGAGCGCATCCGGCAGAATCAGCCGTGGACGGCCATCTACAGCTCCACCGACGATCCGCACATCCCGATTGCGGAGCCGCGCTTTGTGGCCAAACAATTGCGCGCGAGCCACTTTGAGTTTGAGGATCGCGGCCACTTCGTTGACCAGCGCCAGTTTCCTGAGCTGGTCAACTTTGTGCGCCGCAAGCTTCTCGGGTAAGGCGTCGAAGGCCCCCGTGGGGGCGGAGACTTACTTGCGTTCAGGCAGCTTGCCACCCTCGGCGAGCGTCTTCATGTTGGTCATGGCGCGCTGGAACGTGGCGGTGCGCGCGGCCTTGTCCTTCTCGCGTGCGCCGTCGTCCGGCAGCATCGAATTGTCGTACATCAGCGTGTAGACGATTTTCGAGGTTTTGTCCGTGACCGGGCGGACCTCGAGGGTGCCGTGGTACAGGTTGTAGGGGCGGCCTTCACGCGGTGTCTGCGTGTAGGTGTATGACAGCTCGGTCTTGCCGACGAGGACTTCGTTGGCGACCGAACGCACAGATCCGACTTCGCCTTCGACCCCCGACAGCATTTTGCAGCCGGCCGGAATCTGCAGCCATTCGGCGATGGCGCAGTACCCGCCAATCCGCTTCCACACCTCGGCGGCCGGACGGTCGACAGCGATCTCGAGTGGGATGGTGGTGTAGGTCGGGTTGGCAACGACGACGCTGGCGGCCGGTGCAGCGGGTGCGGCCGGAGTTTGAGCGGCAGCGGGCAGGGCGGCAATGGCCAACGCCGCGGTCATGGCAAACGTGCGGATCTTCATCAACAGCCTCCAGCGCGGAAGCTTAGTCGAAGGCGCGCCCGGTTGACAGGCGCGAGTTAAATGAACGACCATTAATTTAATGGCACGACCGGCCGGGCGCGACGGGCAACAGACCCGACAGGCGCTGCTTGACGCGGCGCTAAGCCTGTTTGCCGAGAAGGGCTACTTCGGCACCAGCCTCCGCGACATCGCGCGTCACGTCGGCGTTCGCGAGAGCGCGCTCTATAACTA
>JAYQOO010000111.1:0-14562 GCA_038144855.1 Acidimicrobiia bacterium
GCTGAAGCGATGGTCGAGGCGGAATGACAGCGTGTTCTCGTCCTGTTCGGCCGTGCTGCTCAGCGAGGCCAGGCCGCCCAGCGGGTTCGACGTCGGCAGCGTGGCGCGCGGGAAGCCGGAGAGCAGCGGTGCGACCGCGCGCGTGCGCTCGGCCGACTGGCCGGCGCCACTGCCGACCGGTTCACCGGCGGCGATGCGGCGCAGCGCTTCGTCGCTCGGTACCGCTTCGGTGAAGGACAGGCCGGTCTTCTGGCGCAGGCCTTCGTAGCTGAGGAAGAAGAACGCCTTGTTGCTCTTCAGCGGGCCGCCGATCGAGCCGCCGAACTGGTTGAGCTCGAGCTGCTGCTTCGCTTCGCGGTTGCCGTCGGCGCCGACATACTTGGTCGCCGCGTCCATCGCGTCGTTGCGGAGGTAGTCGAACAGCGAGCCGCGGAAGGCGTTGCTGCCGCTCTTGCTGACGACCGTGATGTTGCCGCCGGCGCCGAGGCCGCTCTCGGCCGGCGCCAGGCCCGAATTGACGCGGAATTCGGCGACCGATTCCATGGACGTCTGCAGGCGGAACTGCGACCCGGTGGCGTTGAGGTAGCCGGGGCTCGCGTCCCAGACGTAAGTGCCGTCGACGCCGTCATAGTTCAGGTAGTTCTGCTGGTTCGACTTGCCGTTGAAGCGCACCGACGCCCAGCCGCCGTTGCCGTCGCTGGTGGCACCGGTCGCGAGCGTCATGAGGTTGGCGAAGTTACGGCCGTTGACTGGGAGGTTCTGCACCTCTTCCGGCGAGACGTTGACGCCGATCTTGGCCGACGTCAGGTCCAGGACCGGAGCGGAGGCGCTGACCGTGACCTGCTCTTGCACCGAGGCGACGCCGAGTTCCACTTCGACGCGCTCGGACTGGCCGACGCCGAGCACGACCTCGCGCGTCTTGGGCGCGAATCCGGCCAGCTCGATCTTGACTTCATAGGTGCCAGGACCGAGGTTGGTGATGGCATACACCCCGTTCGCATCGGTGACGTCCGTGCGCGCGGCGCCGGTCGCTTTGCTGGTGACCGTGACCGTAACGCCCGGCAACGTGCCCTGGCTTTGGTCGAGGACCTTCCCGGTGATACGAGATTCGGTTTGCTGCGCCAGCGACAGGGCCGGCACCGCAGTGAACGTAAGAAGCACAAACAGGATTCGAAGAGCTTTCATGGATGGAAACGGTATAAAGCCGGGCCCTTCGGCCTTGTGACACGGCTGTTAATTCCGTGAAAACTGCGGATGCCGACCGTTTTTTGAACGTTTGGCCAAGCTCGTGTAACGACAATGTGACGACCATGTGACATACTTCCGGTGTGCGCTTCCGCCTTATCCCCCGAGAAGAAAAGTTCTTCGCCGACTTCATTGCCCTCGCCGACCGGATCGTTTCCGGGGCCACCCTGCTGGAACGGATGCTGGCGTCTGATCCGCCATCCTGGGACACCGCACTCCAGATCAAGCAGATCGAGTCGGAGTGCGATTCGCTGACGCACAACATCATTCAGCGCCTGAACCAGACCTTCGTGACGCCGATCGATCGTGAGGACATTCACGCCCTCGCCAAGTCGCTGGACGACGTGATGGATGCGATTGACGCGGCCGCTGCGGTGACGCGTCGCTATCGGATGTCGCAACTGCGCTACGGCGCGCGCGAACTCGCGTCGCTGACGTGGCAGTCCGCGATGCAGGTCAAGGTCGCCGTCGAAGCGCTCGAGCGCAAGACGGATGTGCACCAGCTGGCGGTTGAAGTGAACCGCCTCGAGAACGCGGCCGACGACGTCCACGACGAAGCCCTGAGCCGTCTGTTTGAAGAAGAGAAGGACGCCATCACGGTGATCAAGTGGAAGGAAGTGCTGGACCTGCTCGAGGAGGCGACCGACCGTTGCGAGGATTGCGCCAACGTCCTTGAAAGCGTCGTCGTCAAGCACGGGTAGCGCCGAGTGAATTTCGAACTTGCGATGGTGGTGGTCGTCGTCGTGGCGGCCCTGGCCTTCGACTACATCAACGGTTTCCACGACGCCGCAAACTCAATCGCGACCGTGGTGTCGACGCGCGTCCTGTCGCCCGGACAGGCCGTGCTCTGGGCGGCGTTCTTCAACTTTGCGGCCGCGTTCGTGTTCGGCACCGCGGTTGCCAAGACCGTCGGCTCCGGCATGATCGACATCAAGATCGTCACCTCGTCGGTGATTCTTGCCGGCTTGATCGGGGCGATCGTCTGGGACTTGATCACCTGGTATTACGGTCTGCCGACCCGCTCGTCGCACGCGCTCATTGGTGCCTATGCCGGGGCTGCAGTGGCGAAAGCGGGGCAGGCGGCGCTGCTGCCGGCCGGCTGGACGAAAACGCTGATCTTCATCGTGCTGGCGCCGCTGATCGGGTTTGCCCTCGGGTTCTTGTTGATGGCGGCGATCATGTGGCTGTTGCGAGGCTACGCGCCCTCCAGGGTGGATCGGCATTTCCGCAAGCTGCAGTTGCTGTCGGCAGCGTTGTACAGCCTCGGCCACGGCGCCAACGATGCGCAAAAGACGATGGGCATCATCGCCGGCGCGCTGTTCGCGGGCGGCTTGATCAAGGAGTTCACCATTCCGTTCTGGGTGGAGATGGCTGCCTATACCGCCATTGCGTTGGGCACGCTCTCGGGCGGCTGGCGCATCATTCACACCATGGGGTCGAAGATCACGCGCTTGCAGCCGGTTGGCGGATTTGCCGCGGAGACGGCCGGTGCCGTCTCGATTTTCACAGCGACGTCACTCGGCGTGCCAGTCAGCACCACACACACCATCACCGGCGCGATCATCGGCGTGGGATCCACCCGACGGCTGTCAGCCGTGCGGTGGGGCGTGGCGGGCCAGATCGTCTGGGCCTGGATCCTGACCATTCCGGCGTCGGCCGTTATTGCGGCCGGCACCTATTACGCCTTGCACCTCGCCGGCCTGCCGTAAGGCAGGCCGCCTTGCAGGTGGCCCGCACCCGGCCGCATAATCGGAAGTGACAGCGGTGTCCGATACGTCAGACTCGTCCATAGAGCCTTCAGCCTCGCATTCACACAGCCGGCTTCTGCCCCTCACCTTGATGGCGCTTGGCGTCGTGTTTGGCGACATTGGGACGAGTCCGCTGTACGCGCTCAAGGAATGCTTCTTCGGCACGCACTCCGTGCCGCCAACCCACGAGAACGTGCTCGGCATCCTGTCGCTGATCCTCTGGTCGCTGGTGCTGGTGATTTCGGTCAAGTACGTCGCGCTGGTGATGCGCGCGGACAATCAGGGCGAAGGCGGCATCCTCGCCCTGACGGCGCTGATTCCAGGGAAAGGCTCGAACACCGAACGGTCGGGATCCCGACTGGCCGTTGGACGTCCCGTGCTGATCGCCCTCGGCATCTTTGGCACCGCGCTGTTGTACGGCGACGGCATGATTACGCCGGCCATTTCGGTGCTTGGCGCCGTGGAAGGCCTGGAAGTGGCGGCGCCTGGTCTGTATCCGTATGTCGTGCCGATCACGGTCGGCATTCTGATCGCGATGTTCAGCATCCAGAAGTACGGCACCCATCGTGTCGGCGTGCTGTTTGGGCCGATCGTCATCGTGTGGTTCCTGTCGCTGGCCGCGCTTGGCTTGTCGTGGATCTTCGAAGCCCCGGCGGTGTGGGGCGCATTCAATCCCGCGCATGCCCTGACGTTCTTTGCATCCAATGGTTACATGGGCTTCGTCGTGCTGGGCTCGGTCGTGCTGGCGGTCACGGGCGGTGAAGCGCTCTATGCCGACATGGGGCACTTCGGGCGCAAGCCGATTCGACTCGCCTGGTTCGGCGTGGTGCTGCCGTCGTTGATGATCAACTACCTCGGCCAGGGCGCGATGCTGCTCGTCAAGCCCGACGTCGAACACCCGTTCTTCGAACTCGCGCCGTCATGGGCCCTGTATCCGCTGATCGTGCTGGCCACGATGGCGGCGATCATTGCGTCGCAGGCGCTGATCTCCGGCGCTTTCTCGATCACCCGCCAGGCCGTGCAGCTGGGGCTGGCACCGCGTATCGACGTCGAACACACCTCGGCCAGCGAGATGGGCCAGGTCTACGTTCCGCGCGTCAACTGGGCGTTGATGGTCGCGACCGTGCTGATCGTGATCGGCTTCAAGTCGTCCGGTGCGATTGCCGCCGCGTATGGCATCGCCGTCACACTGTTGATGATCATCACCGCGATCCTGATGTTTATCGTCATGAGCGAGCGATGGAAGTGGCCGGTGCCACTGACCGCCGCGGTGATTGGCCTGTTCGTGATCATTGAGCTGGCGTTCTTCAGCGCGAACGCCTTGAAGATCATCGACGGCGGGGGGTTGCCGCTGGCGGTCGCAATCGCGATCTTCACGTTGATGACGACTTGGCGCACCGGCCGGAAGATCGTCGGCGAGCGGCTGGCTCAGCGTGCGGTGTCGATTCCCGATCTGTTCAAGATGATCGAGTCGATGCACGCCGCCCGCGTGCCCGGCACGGCGGTCTACATGACCGCCCAGGGCGCCGGCGCGCCGCCGGCGCTGGTGCACAACCTGCAATACAACAAGGTGCTGCACGAACGGGTCGTGTTGCTCAACATCATCACCTTGCAGCAGCCGCACTGCTCAGCCGAGGAGCGCGTTCAGGTCGAGCCGCTTGGTGACGGGCTCTATAACGTCAGGTTGTTCTACGGCTTCATGGAAGACCCCGATGTGCCGCGGGCCCTGTATGCCGCCGCCCGATCGCGGGGCATGAAGTTCGACTACCAGGACGTGGTGTATTTCCTCGGCCGGCAGACGATTCTCGTGACCGATCGGGATGGCATGGCGATCTGGCGCGAGAAGCTGTTCGTGCTGATGTCGCGCAACGCCGTGCGTGCGACCGCCTACTTCAGGCTCCCGCCTGAGCGAGTCGTCGAGCTGGGCGTGCAAGTCGAGATGTAGACAGGCCATCGGCCACTAGGCCATCAGTATCTTGTGTTACTTGCCGTTCGACGGCACGTAGCCCGAGCGTGTGCGCACGCGATAGTCCGGGTGCCTGGTCACGACCCTGATCCGGTGAAAGCTGGGGTTCGTCGTATCGGTGGGATAGAAGCCGATCGTGTATTGCTGGCGGATCTCATCGGCGATTCTCGTTGCGGCGTCCTCGACTTCACGAAGCGTGGACGCCACCACAACGGTGCCACCCGTGGGTTCGGCCAAACGCTGTAGCGACGGCACATGAATCGCGCCGGCGCGCGATGCGACGTTCAGGCCGAGCGCGTAGAGCAGCACTTCGCCCCAGCGCAGGCCGTCCTGCGTCTTCTTGATTGCCTCAGCGACCCCCGCATCGAGCAGCAACTGGTTGGGACCGCCGCCGGCGCCGTAGCGGCTCGCCGAGATGATCGAGTTGTCGGCGCCGTCGGTCATCACCAGCAAGGCCCGCTTGCGGTGCGGCGTGTCGCGCATGTACGGCACCATGTCGGCGACCGAGTGGAACAGTTCGGTGCCGCCGGATGTCGGCATCGCTCGCAGCGAGTTGATGATCCGTTCCTCGTAGGGGCGCCAGCCGATCATCGTGCGGCGCATGCTGTCGAACGTCGAGATGCTCCACAGGTCGTTGGTCTTCAGCGAGCGGCCGAGCGCGCCGGCGGCCCGGATCGCGGCGGCAATGCGCTCGCCGGTCATGCTGCCGCTGGTGTCGATCAGCACGCCGACGCTGATCGGCGCCGGCTCGTCCGAAAAGATCGCCACTTCCTGCTGCGTGTCTTCGTCGAAGACCACGAAGTCATTTTTCGTGAGTCCGCGCACGATCGAGCCATCCGGGGCCTGCACGGTCACGTCCAGGTAGACGGCCTCGACGCCGGACTTGAACACCGGTTGCTGCGCCGACAGCGCCAGCGCCGTGCCGATGAGGGTGGCGATCAGGAGCGCGTATTTCATGGGGTGCGTGGCAGCGTCACCGTGAACAGCGCGCCGCCGCCGTCCTGGTTCGACGCCGTGACTTCGCCGCCGAGGACATGCACAAGATGCTTCACGATCGACAGTCCGAGGCCGGTGCCAGGACGGGTGCGCGACTTGTCGACACGATAGAACCGTTCGAAGACGCGACCGAGTTCGTCTGGCGAGATGCCGTGGCCCGTGTCGGACACCGTCAGGCGGAACAGCCCCTCGATCGTGTCGGCGCGCACGTCGATGGCGCCGCCCTCGGGCGTGTAGTTGACGGCGTTCTCCACCAGATTGCGGGCGATGTCGTGCAGTTTGGCCGCGTCGGTGGTCAGCGTCGCCGCGTCAGCGGACACCTCGACGTCGATGGTTTGCTGCTTCTGCGCCGCCATCGGCTCGAAGTCGTTGGCGATGCCTTTCAGCAGCCCGCCGACGTCGCACGGCACGAATTCAACACCTTCCTGACCCGCATCGAGACGGGCGAGTCGCAACAGATCCTTGACGAGCCGCTCCATCCGCGTCGCATGGCGGTGGATGATGTCGAGGAACTTCTCCCGCGCATCGGCATCGTCTGGATCGTCCAGCAGCGCTTCGGCGTAGCCCTTGATCGCGGTGAGTGGCGTTCGCAGCTCGTGAGAGACGTTGGCGACAAAATCGCGCCGAACCTGGTCGGCCTTGCGCAGCTCGGTGATGTCGTGCATTACCAGGACCGCGCCGCGCCCGGCGGTGACGACCGGCGCCACCCGGGCCACCAGGACACGGGTCGTGTCGCGGGTGACTGACAGCTCAAGGCCCTCAGTCTCTTCGCCCTGAAGTGCCTTACCGATGTGCTCGACGATGCCGGGATGGCGGATCGCTTCGACGTACGCGCGGTCGATCGAGCCCTTTTCGAGTTTCAGCATGCGGCGCGCGGCGTCGTTCACCAGCTGCAGCCGGCCTTGCTCATTTACGACCAGCACGCCCTCGATCATGCTGGCGAGAATCGCCTCCATCCGCGCCCGGTCGCGCTCGAGCGTCTCCACCCGGCGGCCGAGCTCGTGGATCGCCTGATCCATGGCGCGCGCCACATCGCCGAGATCGTCGTCACCGTAGTCCGGTGCGGGGCGGGTAAGGTCGCCGAGGCTGTAGCGCTTGGCGGCAGACAGCATCGTGGCGACGCGACCGCGATTGAGCGCGCCTGATGACGATCGCCGCGCAGCCATCGCCGCCAGGGTGACGAGCACCCCGGCGCCGAAGGCAAGGGCGAGCAGCAGGGGGGTGGACATCAGGCCGGAGCAAGGTCGAGGAGCTTATAGCCGAATTGCTTGACGGTCACAATCGCGTCCGCCAGCAACGGCACTTTCTCTCGTAGCCGGCGCACGTGGACGTCGACCGTGCGCGTGCCCCCGGTGTACGAGTAGCCCCAGACATCCGACAGCAGGAGATCGCGCGACAGCACGCGGCCGCGATGCTGCATGAGGTACTGCAGCAGCAGGAACTCTTTCGCGGTGAGCTTCACTTCCTCGGCGCCGACCTTGATCAGGTGGCGGTCGACATCGATCGAGAGCGCGCCGTACTTCATCCGGTTGTCGGCCGGCACCGCGCGATGCGCGCGGCGGAGCAGGGCGCGTACGCGCGCGACCACCTCGTTCGGGCTGAACGGCTTGGTGATGTAGTCGTCAGCGCCAAGCTCGAGACCCACAATGCGGTCCGACTCCTCGGCTTTGGCCGTGAGCATGATGATCGGGATGGCCGCCGTGGCCGCGTCGGCGCGAATCGCGCGGCAGAGCTGGAGCCCGTCGAGGCCCGGCAGCATCAGGTCCAGCACCACCAGATCCGGCGTGTCGCGCTTGATTTGCGGCATGACGTCGCGTCCAGACGCCACCACAGTCGGCAGAAACCCGGCCTTTTTGAGGTAGTGGTCGAGCAGGCTGCCGATATCAGGGTCGTCTTCGGCGACGAGGATCCTGGTGGGAGGACGAACCGACATTGGGTTGGAAAGAATTCTAGCAGCTAGGGTATCTTTGCCGGAGCATGAGAACGCTGCGTTTTCTCCTGATCTGTGGCCTTGGCGCCTTCTGTGGTGACGGAATGAGTGTGTCGGCGGCCCAGGGGGCGTGGCCGGTCCGCAACGACACCATGCATTTGACGGTGAATACGTCGATCAGCACGACCGACGTCGCGCCAGGCAAGAAGGTGTCGGTCACCTTTGACATCACGCCAAAGCGCGCGATGCACGTCTACGCGCCCGGGAAGCATGATTACCAGGTGATCGCGGTCAAGATCGATCCGCAGCCGTGGATCAAAGTCGCGCCGACGAGCTATCCGCCCTCGGAGATCTACCACTTCAAGGAGCTCGACGAAAAGGTCGAGACCTACGGCAAGCCCTTCAAGCTGGTGCAGGACCTGACGGTCCTCAACACGGCCGCGGCAAAGAAGGCCCTGGCGTCGACGCCGCTCAAGCTCACGGCCAGGCTTGAATACCAGGCCTGCGATGACAAGGTGTGCTACGCACCGACGCGCATCCCCGTGACCTTCGAATTGGCCGCGAAATGACCTCACGCCTCGCCGACGCGCTCCGCGCCAAGGCGGGGCTGGGCAGCATTGCCGCGCTGAGCGTGGCGCTGGGCCTCACGCTGTCAGCGGAGCAGTCCCGGTCGATTGACGTGAGCGGCATCCTCACGCGGGCCGGCGAGCGGGTCACGGAGTTTTTTGCGCGCGCGCAAAGCATCATGTGCCTCGAGAAAGTGTCGCTGCAGAGGCTCGGCATGAGCTTTGGCGCCGACGGACCGGCGCGCATGGTCGAATCGGAATTGCGGTTGTCATGGGAGCCGACCGAAGAGAACCCGACGCCGACCGAGGCGCACACGCTGCGGCAGGTGGTGCGCGTCAACGGTTCGACGCCGCGCAAGAAGGACTGGGACAACTGCACGACGCCGGAACAACAAGTTCAGGAAGAGCAACCGCTCTCGATCCTCCTGCCGCAGCAGCGCATCAAGTACACGTTTGCGTTCGAGAAGCACGAGACGATCGATGGCCGACAGGCCATGGTGGTAGGGTTCCGAGAGATCAAGCAGCCCACCGTCGACGTGACGCTGGTGAAAGACAACGACAATTGTGTCAGCTTCGACATTCAGGGCGGCATGCGCGGCAAGCTGTGGATCGATCTCGAGACACACGACGTGTTGCGCCTCGATCGTTCGCTGAGCGGCCTGGTGGAGATTCCGCTGCCACGAAAGACGGCGCGCATGGGTGGTACGCCGTACTGGACGATGGAGCGTTGGGACACGTCGATCCGCTTCAAGCGGGTCGCGTTTGACAACCCGGAAGAAACGCTCGTCCTGCCCGTCAATGCCACCAGTTTCCAGATCACCCGCGGAGCTGGAACCCCCCGCCTTCGGACCTCGACGCACTACCTGTCGTACCGCCGGTTCATGACCGCCGGACGAATCCTGCCTCCGCAGTAGGGTTCACGTTTCAAGTTGAGTTGGCAGGGCGTTGACAATCGTCGGCATGTATTTTGACCGCCCAAAATTAATGTTTCATGCGACAGAGATAAAGTTTTCGTCGAGTCAATTCGCCTGGCTCCTTCTGGTGCTGCTCGCGTCGGTCGTCCCGGCCCATGCCCAGATGACGGCGACGATTCGGGGTTCGGTCGTCGACGAGCAAGGCGCGTCGCTTCCCGGCGCCACGGTCGCGTTGACGCATGCGGCGAGCGGGCTCGAGCGTGTGGCGACGACCGACGCGGCTGGTGGCTTCGAACTGCCAAACCTGCCGATCGGCAGCCTCGACGTGGTGATCACGATGCCGGGGTTCTCGGCTCATGCGCAACGGATCGAGGCGACCGGCGCGGTGCCATTGGTGCTGAACGCCGCGTTGAAAGTCGCTGGGTTCACCGACACCGTGAGGGTGGTGCCTGCCGAAACGGTGCTCGACGAGTTGTCGGCCGGCACCCGGCACGCCGGTAGCGTGACGCGCATTGATCGCATGCCGGTTGCCGTATCCAGCCGCGGCATCGAAGCCGTGCTGGTCGCGTTTCCGGGGTTCGCTCAGAACGCCAATGGCGCCATTCACCCGCGCGGTGCCCACAACCAGATGACCTTCCTGGTCGACGGGTTGGCGATCAGTGATCAGCTGACTGGCGCATTCGCCAATTCACTTGATGTGGCCGTGGTACAGACGGCGGAGTTACTGACCGGGAACATCCCTGCGGAGTTCGGCAGCAAGGTGTCCGGTGTCGCCGTGCTGAACAGCCGCAGCGGCCGCGGCACCGGTCGTCCACTGACGGGAGCGTTTTCGATTGCCGGCGGCGGATTCAAGACCGCGCAAACCTCAATGCAGCTCGGTGGCGAGCGTGGCCGGGTCGGCTACTTCGGTTCCCTCACCGCCATGCGCACCGATCGATTTCTCGATCAAGTGTCGCTCGACAACCTGCACAACGACGGGCGCTTTGCTCGCGGGTTTGGCCGAGTCGATTTTGCGCTGAGCGAGCGGACGCACCTGCGCACGCACATCATGGGCGGCGGCTCCCGATTTCAGCTGGCCAACCAGCGTTCGCAGCAGGCGGCTGGCCAGGACCAGCGCCAGCACCTCGACGATCTGTCCGTCTGGACGACGCTGGCACAAACGGTGGGGAAGGCGTCGGCGTTCGGAGCCACGGCGGGGTACCGCACCACGACTGCCGCACTGCTGGCGAGCCCGGGGGACACTCCGGTGACGGCGGCGCAGGATCGGCGTCTGTCCACGCTGACGCTCAGCACCCGGTTCCATCGCAGCGCCGGCCGTCACTCGCTGCGTGCGGGATTCGACCTGCAGCGATTCCCGGTCTCGGAACGATTCACGATGGCGATCACGTCGCCGACGTTCAACGTGCCTGGCGCCGCTGGCTACAACTCGGCGTTGCTGCCCTTCGACGTGACCAGGGGCGGCCGCCCGTTCGAATTTGACGATCAGCAGGCTGGATCGCAGGCCAGCGCGTTCGTGCAGTCGATCCTTGGCTTCAATCGGTGGACCTTCAATCTCGGTCTGCGTCACGACGAGTACCGCTTCCTGGTCGACGGTCGCCAGCTGCAGCCCCGCGTCGGCGTGTCCTACACCGTGATCGAGGACCGCCTGGCTGTGCGCGCGTCGTACAACCGCAACTACCAGACGCCGCCAAACGAAAACCTGCTGCTGTCGAATTCCGAGGTGGCGAGTCAGCTGGCGCCTGAGAGCGTGCGCGAGGCGCTGGGCAGCGCGTATCGACCGATCCAACCCGAGCGGCAGGACGTCTACGAGGCTGGTGCACAGATCTCGCTCGGCCGTGTCGCAACGCTCGACAGCGCGGTCTACAAGAAGATCTCCCGCGATCAGCAGGACAACAACAACTTCTTCGATACCGGCATTATTTTCCCGACGACCTTGAGCCGGATCGACGTCACCGGCGCCGAGATGCGCCTGACGGTGTTACCGCGTCACGGCATCTCCGGCTTCCTGAGCGCAACCACTGGACGAGCCATCTCGACACCGCCGTTTAATGGCGGCCTGTTTCTCGGACAAGACGCCGTGGACCTGCTGTCTGCCGGCCCGTTTGCGATCGATCATGACCAGCGCCTCGGCATGCAGGGACAAGTCACCATCGATCCGGCCGGTGCCTGGTGGTTGAGCGGGACGGTGCGTTATGACAGCGGGCTGGTCTCGAACCCCTCGGATCCTGCGGAAGTGGCGGCCGATCCGGATTTCTTCGACTTGTTGCCCTACGTCGATCTTGGCGCCGACACCCCGCGCGTCCGCCCGCGCACGATCGTCGATGTTGCCGCCGGACTCGATCTCAAGGACGGACGTGGACGCCGGACGTGGAGCGCGCAGGTGCAGGCGACAAACCTGACGAACAGGACGGCGCTCTACAATTTCCAGTCGGTGTTCGTCGGCACGCGGCTGGTGGCGCCACGATCGCTGTCAGTCCGGCTGTCCAGGAATTTCTGACCGCCGTCGCACGACGCTAGACATCTTTCAGCCCGTGGCCGCGAATCAGGAAGAAGATCGCGATCAGCGTCAGCGCAATGCCGTTGAACATCAGCACCTTCGGCGCCGACCCGATTTGCGTGACCAGCCAGCCGCTGGCGAGTCCGCCAAGCGGCGAACCACCCCTGAACGCCACGAGGTAGATGCTCACCACACGTCCGCGCAGCTCCGGCGGAGCCAGCAGCTGCGCCAGCGATGTCGTCAAGGCGAAGCACATCACGAGCATGGCGCCGGCGACAAACAGGATCGCCGAACTGACGGCGGGATTGCGTGACAGCGAAAAGGCCGCCATCGACGCGCCGAACAGGCCGAGGAACGCCAGCATCAAGCGGCCGATGTGCCGGTGCTTGCCGATGTAGGCCACGATCAGCGCGCCAGTGACGGCGCCCGCGCCTGAGAAGGTCATCAGGCGCGAGTAGAACGCGACGTCCTGCTCAAACACGTCCTTGGTGATGACCGGCAGGAAGGTCAGCAGCGGCAGCCCCAGGAACGCGCCGATGAATCCAAGCGACATCACCGTGATCATGCTCGGCGAGTTCTTGACGTAACGGAGCCCGCCTTTCATCTGGTCCACCATGCTCTCGGTGTTCGACGGCGGGACGTGGACGTCGCGGAGCGCGAGGATCGCGGCGATCACAAACAGGAACGAGATGCCGTTCAGGCCGAAGCAGGCGACCATGCCGAGCGCGGCAAGCGCGACGCCGGCGACGATCGGACCGATGACGCGCGCCAGGTTGAACTGGATGGAATTGAGTGCGATGGCGTTGGGCAGGTGCTCCTTGCCAACGAGCGTAGGAATCAGCGACTGGTAGGCCGGCCCGCCGAAGGCCTGCGCAATCCCGGCGACAAACGACAGCCCGATGACCATCCAGATCTGGATCATCTCGAAGTAGATCAGCCCGGCCAGTACGAACGCCACCGTCATCTGGACGAACTGGGAGATCAGCATCATCTTGCGGCGATCGGTGCGATCGGCCACGACGCCGCCGATCATCGTGAAGAGCAGGATCGGCGCCTCACCGGCAAAGCTGTCGAGACCGAGGTAGAAGGCAGAGGAGCTGCCGGTAAGCGTGACGATCAGCCAGGCCTGCGCGACCTTCTGCATCCAGGTGCCGATGCTGGATGTGAGGGCGCCCATCCACAGCAAACGAAAATTTCGATGGGTCAGCGCAACGGCGATTCTCGACGCGGCCGCATTGATTCGATTGAGCAAAGAGATTCAATTTTATGCGAATATCCCGGCATGCAGAACATCGATCAGACCCGTCGCCGCTTCATGGCCACCTTTGCCGGCGCCGGTCTTGGCACCACGCTCGTGCCCGGCGTGCTCTGGGCGCGGATGCAGGACGCCGGCGCGCAGAAGATCACCCTCGCGATGGTCAATGAGGCCGTCAAGCTGGCCGGTATCGAGGTCAGCGAAGAGGAGAAGACGGGGCTCGTCGACGCCGCCAACCGCAACCTGACCGGCTACGAAGACCTCAAGAAGCTTCACATCCCCGCGGACGTATCGCCGCCCTTTCACTTCAGCCCCGTGACCCCGGGCATGCCGGTCTCCAGGACGAAGCAGCCGTGGAAGCTCAGTGCGGCGCCAGTGGTGAAGCGCCCGGCGAACCTTGAAGATGCGGCTTTCTGGCCCGTTCGCCACCTCGCCGAGCTGATCCGCACCAGGCAGGTCACGTCCCTCGAGTTGACCGAGATGTACCTGGCGCGCCTGCACCGCTACAACGGCGCGCTCAACAACGTCGTCACGTTCCTCGACGACTACGGCCGAGCGGAAGCCAGGCGGGCCGATACAGAAATTGCCGCCGGCAAGTATCGTGGGCCGCTGCACGGCATTCCGTGGGGTGCGAAGGACATCATCTCCGTCAAGGGACACAAGACGACCTGGGGATCGGCGCCATTCAAGGACCAGGTCCTGGACTACGACGCCACAGTGGTGGAGCAGTTGCGCGAGGCAGGCGCGGTGCTGATTGCGAAAGTCACGACCGGCGAACTTGCCGGCGGCGACAACTGGTTCGGCGGGCAGACCAAGAGCCCGTGGGATCCCGCCACCGGATCGAGCGGATCCTCCGCCGGGCCCTCATCGGCTACGGCTGCCGGATGCATTGCCTTCGGCATCGGCACGGAGACCAGCGGATCCATCCTCAGCCCATCAGCACGCTGCGGCCTCGCCGGCCTGCGTCCGACCTTCGGGCGCGTCAGCCGCTACGGTGTGATGGCGTTGTCGTGGACGCAGGATCGTCTCGGTCCGATCTGCCGCTACGCCGAAGACACGGCCATTGTCATGCAGGCGATCGCCAAGCCGGACGGCCGCGACATGAGCGTCACCGATGTGCCGTTCAACTGGAACGCCTCCTTCAACATCAAGGGATTGAAGGTCGGCATCATCCAGGAATCGTTTGACGAAATCACCAACGCCACCGCGAAGGCCAACGCCGACAAGATGCTGGCCGTCTTCAAGCAGCTGGGCGTGACGCAGTTCATTCCCGTCAAGGTGCCTGACTTCACGACCAGCACCGGCAGCTTCGGCGTTGAGCGCACCGCGTACTTCGAAGAGCACGCGCGAGCCGGCCGCATGAAGGGAACGCGCGGCGGCAACCAGACGGCCGGGTACCTGCTGCCGGCCCCGTTGTACCTGCAGCAACAGCGCGCGCGCATGAT
>JAYQOO010000112.1:0-14351 GCA_038144855.1 Acidimicrobiia bacterium
CGGTAGGACCGGTGCGGGTCGCCGACACGCAGTTCACGCTGCCCGACGCCTCAGGGGCCGCCTGGATGCGGGTCACCGCTCGGCGCGATGGGCGCGTCATCGCCCGATCTCCCTTGGTGCGCGTGGTCCGGTAATCCGGTAGGATTTTGGGCATGACACGTATTACTGCCCTTGGAACCCTTGTACTCGCCGGCGCACTGACCGCGGCCGTGGCCGCCCAGCAGGCGCCACCGCAACCGTCGGTCGACAACCTGACCGTCGAGAAGGTCAAGGACAACCTGTTCGTGATTCGCGGCGGCGGCGGCAACACCGCTGCCTTTGTGACCGCCTCCGGCGTGACCCTCGTTGACACGAAGAACCCCGGCTGGGGTCAGTCGCTGCTCGACAAGGTGAAGACCATCACTGATAAGCCGGTGACGCGAGTCATCAACACGCACACGCACTACGACCACGTCAGCGGGAACGTCGCGCTGCCGGCGACGGTGGAAATCATCGCGCACGCCAACACCGCGAAAATGATGCCCGACACGACCGGCGTCACCGGACTCGGCAACACGGAGAACGTGTTCAAGGCCAACCCCGGCAAGGGCCTCGCCAAGCGCACCTTCACCGACAAGATGACGATTGGTTCAGGCGCCGACCAGATCAACCTCTATCACTTCGGCCCCGCGCACACCGGCGGCGACGCTTTTGTCGAGTTCGTCGCCAACCGCGTGCTGCACGTCGGCGATGTGTTCCCGAACAAGGGCCTGCCGATCATGGACAAGCAGAACGGCGGCAGCGGAGTCGAGTACGCCAACACCGTGCGCAAGGCGCTGGCAGGCGTCAAGAACGTCGATACGCTGATCAACGGCCACACCCCCGAGCAGACGACCCCCGCCGACATGAGCCAGTTCGCTGATTACGTGAGCGACTTCGTGGCGCACGTCCAGGCGGCGAAGAAGGCCGGCAAGACCGCCGCTGACGCCGTGAAGGAATGGACCAACCCTGCGAAGTACGCGGGCTACGGCGCGCCGAACGCCGCGCGCGCCACAGCCTACGCGCAGGTGATCATGGACGAGACGAAGTAGTAGCCGGTAGCCGGTAGCCGGTAGCCAGACGATTATCGAGGCGGCTCCTTCACCAGGGCCGCCTCGATTTCTTTAGAGATTCATTCCGCCAGACACTTCGACCCGGTAATCCAGCGGATCTCATCGCCGAGCATCGGTCCGATCTCGTCGGGCTCCCCGGCTCGCCCAAGCGCGGTGACCGATGCCACCAGCTTGTTGACCTGCGCGTCGTCACGCACCCGGCCGCCACCGAAGTCAGTGGCAATCGCATCAGGCGCCACGGTGTTGACGGCAATGCGGCGGCTGCCAAGCTCTTTCTCCAGGTAACGAGCCAGACCTCCACTCCGCCCTTCATGAATTGCCCGATTGACGACGGTAACAGGACAGTGCATGATAAGTGCATGGCTGTCAAGACCATCACCATCGACATCGAGGCCTACCAGACGCTCGCCAGTCACAAACGGCCGGGGCAGTCGTTTTCGGATGTGATCAAAGAACGACTCGGGCCGATCATGACCGTCGCCCGCTTTCGAGAACGCATCAAACAGGTGTCGTTGAGCGATGAACTGCTCGACAACGTCGAGCAGATTGTCACGGACCGTAAGAAGAGCCCGATGCGGATCATCAAGCTGTGATTCACTTTGACTCGTCGTTCCTGATCGACCTGCATCGGGAAGTGAAGACGGAGCGCTTGTCGTCAGCATTTGAGTTCATCGAGACACTCGACGACCGCGAAGCACTTGGCGTCTCGGTGCACGTCGTCTGCGAACTGCGCGGTGGCGCTGAACTCTGCAAGCGTCCGATGCAAGAGCACGAGGCTCTCGATCAACTGCTGCGTGGCTTCCACATCGCTCACACCGACGAGCGCTTCATGCCGGTGCACGCGCGACTCTACGCGTCACTCGCGCGACCTGGGCATCTGATTGGTGCAATGGACTTGCTGATTGCGACGCACGCGCTGGTGGAGGATGCGGCGCTGGTGACGAAGAACACGAAGCACTTCTCCCGCGTCCCCGGCCTGCGAGTCCTCAGCTACTAAGACTCGACGCAGGCTGCCCTGACCGACGTCAACTGACTATTTCTTCCGCCCAAGCCGCGCAAGAGTCGTGGCGGCACGCTCTTCAGCCAGCCGACGACTGGCGGGTGCCATCAGGCCACGAATGGTCTCGAGATCGGGGAGTGCGGCCCTCTTCATAGCTACCTGAACTGCCCCATCAGCTTCTGCAGTGCATCGTTACCCGGGCAGAGCTGCTCGTGCGGCAGGTTGTAGAGCGGCGCGCTGACCGTCTCGTTCTGCTCGTGGACGTCCTTCGAATCCGTCGACAGATACAGCAGCCCGGTCATCACCTCGCCCTTGCGCTGGTGCTCGCGGATCGCCGCATACGCCGCGTCGCGATTCGTCGCGTCGTAGTCCTGCGCCACCTTGCGGAGCTTGACGACGCTACCGTCGTGGAGCGTGACGCTCTGCACGGAACCTTCGGCGTATTCGGTTTCGATCGGATCGCGCAGCGGCACGAAGTCGGCGTGCACCACTTCAACGGCATGCTCACGCGTGTGCGCATAACTCTTCGTCGAACCCTCGTGGTCGTTGAAGGTGACGCACGGCGAGATCACGTCGATGAACGCAAACCCCTTGTGCGCGATGCCGGCCTTGATGATCGGCACCAGCTGCGCCTTGTCGCCTGAGAAGCTGCGCGCCACAAACGTCGCGCCGAGCGTCAGCGCCAGCAGGGCGCTGTCGATCGGCTCCATCTGGTTGGCTTCGCCCTTCTTTGCCGTCGATCCCTTGTCGGCGGACGCCGAGAACTGCCCCTTGGTCAAGCCATAGACGCCGTTGTTCTCGAGCACGTAGAGCATGTTCAGGTTGCGGCGGATCGCGTGGCACAGTTGTCCCAAGCCAATGGACAACGAATCGCCGTCGCCAGACACGCCGATCATGATCAGGTCGCCGTTGGCGGCGTTGGCGCCCGTGGCAACCGCCGGCATGCGGCCGTGCACGCTGTTGAAGCCATGCGCTTCGCGCAGGAAGTAGGCTGGCGTCTTCGACGAGCAGCCGATACCCGACAACTTCGCCACCTTGTGCGGCGGGATGCTCAGTTCCCAGAACGCCTGGATGATTGCGGCCGTGATCGAGTCGTGGCCGCAGCCGGCGCAGAGCGTCGTGATTGCGCCTTCGTAGTCGCGGCGGGTCAGGCCGATCGCGTTCGCCTGCAGCGACGGATGGTGAACCTTGGGTTTCGCAATATAGGTCATGCCACCTTCTCCAGCTTCGCCTTCACGCCGCTAATCACGTGGTGCGCGCTCATCGGGAAACCTGCGTAGTACTTCACCGAGTGCAGCTTTTCGATGTGCACGCCGAGATCGAGCATCAACAGGCTGCGCAACTGCGCGTCGCGGTTCTGCTCGACCACGAAATTCACCTCGTGCTGTTCGATGAACTGGCGCACGTCCTCGCCGAACGGGAAGCCGCGGACGCGCATGTAGTTCACCTTGATGCCTTCGGCGGCAAGCAGGTCCATGGCCTCGACGCACGCCGCATGGCATCCACCGACGGTGATCAGGCCCATCGTCGCCCCGGGCGTCTGCTTGATGACCGGCGCCGGCAGCGCCTTTGTTGCGCCCTGGACCTTGCGATTGATGCGGTCGAGGACTTCCTGGTACTCATCCGAGTCTTCCGTATACGCGGCCTTGCTGTTGTGACCGGAGCCGCGCGTGAAGTACGCGCCCTTCGGGTGCACGCCAGGCAGGGAACGCTGCGGAATGCCGTCGCCGTCGTGGTCGTAGTAGCGCCAGAAGTTCTTCGCCTTCTCGAGGTCGTCGGCCGAGAGCACCTTGCCGCGGTCGGGCGTGTAGCTGTCGTCCCACTTCAACTTCGGCACCATCCAGTCGTTCATGCCGATGTCGAGGTCGGTGACGAGGAAGGTCGGCGTCTGGAACCGCTCTGCGAGATCGAACGCCTTGGCGGCAAACTCGAAGGCTTCGCTCGGATCAGACGGGTAGAGGCAGATGTGCTGCGTGTCACCGTGCGACGCATACGCGCACATCATCAGGTCGCCCTGCTGCGTGCGCGTCGGCATACCCGTTGAGGGGCCCGTGCGCTGCACGTCAACGATCACCGCGGGAATTTCGGCGTAGTACGCCAGGCCGATGAACTCGTTCATCAACGAGATTCCGGGACCCGCCGTCGGCGTGAACGCGCGCGCGCCGGCCCACGAAGCACCAACCACCATGCCGAGCGCCGCCAGCTCGTCTTCCGCCTGCAGGATCGCAAACTTCTTCTGCTTGGTCTCGGGATCACGGCGGTACTTCATGCAGAAGCCCTTGAAGGCTTCCATCACCGACGTCGCCGGCGTGATCGGGTACCAGGCACCAACGGTCGCGCCGGCGTAGACGGCGCCAAGCGCAGCCGCGGTGTTGCCGTCGATCAGGATGCTGTCCTTGGTGGCGTCCATCTTCTCGAGATGGATCGGCAACGGGCACTGGAAGTGGGCCTTGGCGTAGTCGTAGCCGAGCGCGATCGCCTTCTCGTTCGAATCGAGCAACGCCTTCTTGGCCGCGTACTTCTCCTTGGTCAACGCCGCGACGATCTCGGTGTCGATGCCAATCAGCGCGCCAAGGGCGCCGGCATAGGCGATGTTCTTCATCAGGATGCGCTCGCGCACGCCCTTGAAGGCAGCGTTGCACATCTCGGCGAGCGGGATGCCGATGTAGGTGACGTCGGGCCGCTTCAGCTTCTCATCGAGCGGCCACGACGAGTCGAACATCAGGTAGCCGCCGGAGCGCACTTCGGCCACATCCTTGGCATAGGTGGCCGCGTTGAGCGCCACCATCAGGTCGAAGTGCGGCGTCCGCGCGGTATAGCCGTTCTTGTTGACGCGGATCTCGTACCAGGTGGGCAGGCCCTGGATGTTGGACGGGAACACGTTCTTGCCCGTGACCGGCACGCCCATGCGAAAAATGGCCTGCATGATCAGGCCGTTCGCCGAGGCCGAGCCGGTGCCGTTGGCCGTGGCGATCTTGAACGCGAAATCGTTGACGCACGACAAATGAGTTCCCCTATCGTCCAACCGCTTCGAGCGGGATAAAGGTGGTGCCGGCGTGCGGCAGTTCTATGACGGCGCGGCGCATGTCCCACGCATACGTCGGACACCGCTCCGCGCACAGGCCGCAGTGCAGGCAGACGTTTTCGTCTTTGACCATCACGCGGCCGGTCTGCTTCAGCGCGTTCGAGTGGAACAGCGCCTGATCCAGATTGGTCGATGGCGCGAGGGTCTTGGCACGCAACTCCGCTTCCGTCTCGGCGTTGGGCACAATCGTCAGGCAGTCCGTCGGGCAGATGTCGATGCAGGCATCGCACTCGATGCACAGGTTGTCGGTGAAGTGCGTCTGCACGTCGCAGTTCAGGCAGCGCTCCACCTCATTGCGCGTCTGCTCTTCGTTGAAGCCTTCCTCGACTTCGATGGTCATGCCCGAGAAGCGCACGCTCAGGTCGACGTGCTTCATCTTCTGGCGCTTCACCGGATCGTAGTTGTTGCTGTAGGCCCACTCGTGCAGGCCCATCTTGGTGCTGGTCATGGACAGGCCATGCGCTGGACGCTCGGTCACCGGCAGGCCCTGGCAGAACTGGTGAATCGAAATCGCCGCCTGGTGGCCGTGCTCAACCGCCCAGATGATGTTGGCCGGACCGAACGCCGCGTCGCCACCGAAGAACACACCCGGCTTGGTGGACATGAAGGTCTTCTTGTCGACCACCGGCATGTCCCACTTCTTGTCGAACTCGAGACCCATGTCGCGTTCGATCCAGGGGAACGCGTTCTCCTGGCCGATCGCCAGCACCACCGAATCGCAGTCGAGCGTGATCCGGCCGGCTGGGTCCTGGATGAACTTGCCGTTCTCCTCGCGGGAGGTGAACTTGTCGAACTCCATCCCCGTCAGCTTGCCGTTCTCGACGATGAAGCGGACCGGCGAGAGGTTTTCGAGGATCTCGACCTGCTCCTCTTCCGCGTCCTCGAGTTCCCAGGGCGACGCCTTGAAATATTTGCGGGTGCGGCGCGAGATCACTTTCACGTCGGTGGCACCGAGGCGCTTGGCCGAGCGGCAGCAGTCCATCGCGGTGTTGCCGACGCCAATGATCAGCACCTTCTTGCCGACCGAGTTGATGTGGCCGAAATGAATCGACTCGAGCCACTCGATGCCGATGAACACCTGGTCGGTGTCGTGTCGGCCGGGCAGATCGAGTTCCTTGCCCTTTGGCGCGCCGGTGCCGACGTAGACCGCGTCAAACTCCTTCGAGTCCACCAGCTGCTTCAGGCTCGTCACCGGCGAGTCGTACTTCATCGTGACACCCATGTTCACGACGTAGCCGATCTCTTCGTCGAGGACTTCTTCTGGGAGGCGGAAGGCGGGAATGTTGATGCGCATCAGGCCGCCGGGACGCGGCCCTTTTTCGAAGACGGTGACCTGGTAGCCCAACGGCATCAGGTCGTTCGCCACGGTCAGTGACGAAGGGCCCGCGCCGATGAGCGCCACCTTCTTTCCGTTCTTCTCTTTGGGGATCGCCGGCAGGCGACTCGTGATGTCGTCCTTGTGATCGGCGGCCACGCGCTTCAGGCGGCAGATCGCGACGGGCTTGCCGTCGACGCGGCCGCGGCGGCACGCCGGCTCACAGGGACGATCGCACGTGCGCCCGAGAATGCCCGGGAACACGTTCGACTCACGATTGACGATGTACGCGTCGTCGAAGCGGCCTTGCGCGATGAGGCGAATGTATTCAGGAACGTTCGTATGCGCCGGGCACGCCCACTGGCAGTCGACAACCTTGTGGTAATAGTTCGGGTCCGAGGTATCCGTCCGGTTCATGTTTTCCCGGATTATATGCCGGTAACTAAAGGCTTAAGCGGGAGTGGATACCTCAATTAGATGATTTTTACCCGTTTCAGTAATGAATCCTTTTTCGAACCGCTCCTTAGTACTCCGCTCCTCGATCGTGGCCATCGCGTAAAAGTCCGCCTGCAGCTTCTCGCGGGTCAGCTCGACGATGAAGTAGCCGCGGTACCGGCCATCGACGTAGTGCAAGTGCGGCCTGGCCGCGCGAATGGCGGCGAGTTGTTTTTCGCCATCGCGTCCGACGTTGCTCGGCGACGTCACCGAAGTGCCGGCAAACTCGACGCCGAGTGATCCCTTGCCGCTCGCCCTGTCGTACCCCTCGAAGGGGTTGCGCGGCAGGTCGTAGGCCCACGAGCTGTGCACGTCGCCGGTGAGGACCGCCACGTTCTGGAGCTTTGCGCGCTCAAACATGTCGAACACCCGCGACCGGGCACTGCGATAGCCGTCCCACGAATCGGCGTTCACCGAGGTATTCCCGGCCGGACTTTGGGGCGCAAACACGACCTGCTGTCCGAGCAGGTTCCACCGGGCGTTATCGCGCGAGGAGCGCACCATCTGCTCGGCCAGCCACTGCTCCTGCTCGGCGCCCAACAGTTGCCGTGCGGCGGACTCGATCACCGCGCTGTCCTTGGGATCGGCCTGCTTCTCGCGGCCGATCACGCGGGTATCCAGCATCACCAACGAGGCGAGGTTGCCGAACTGGAACGCGCGATAGATCCGCTCCTGCCGCGTCTGCCCGTCTTCGCGGACCGGCATCCACTCGAAGTAGGCCTGTGACGCACCGTGCCGACGCGTCATCCAGTCGCCTTCGTCGCGGCCGTCGTTGTTGTGATTCTGGGCGCCGCCCTGCCAGGCGTTGTTGGTGAACTCGTGGTCGTCCCAGACGCAGATGAAGGGATGTTGCTGATGGACGGCCTGCGAATCAGGATCGGCCTTGTACTGCGCGTGCCGCTCGCGGTAGTCCTGCAGCGCCACGATCTCGCGATTCGGCGACGGGACGCGGCCGAACCGCAGGCCGTCGCCGTACTGCTCGTTGGCGTACTCGTAGATGTAGTCACCGAGGTGGAGAATCGCTTCGAGATCGGGACGATTCGCCAGGCAGGCGTAGGCGTTGAAGTAGCCTTGCGGCAGGTTGGAACACGACACCACGCCCAGCCGTACTCGCGACACGTCGCCGGCCGGCAACGTCCTGGTGCGGCCGATCACCGATTTCTCGCCTGCCGCAGTGAACTGGTAGTAATAGGTCGTGGCCGGCTTGAGACCGGATGGGTCGACCTTGACCGTGTAGTCGCGAGCCGCGCCCGTCTCAACTTCTCCGCGCGCCACGACCTGCGTGGCCTTCGGATCACTGGTCAATACCCACGACACGCGCTGAGCGCCGGAGCCCCGCGGCGTCACCCGCGTCCACAAGATCACGCGATCAGCGCGCGGATCGCCACTGGCGACGCCGTGCCGGAACACAGGGTTGGTGACTTGGGCGATTGAGTCGACAGAGCGAATGAATGGCAGCGCGCCGAGGGCAGCGCCGCTGGTGGAGAGAAACCCGCGCCGTGAGATGCTCCGCATTCGCGGAGTCTACTCCGGGAAGGTAACAGCAGTAAGTCCGCCTCAAAACGGCGGTATCCGGTATTCCGGCGGCATCCGGTATTCCGGCGGCATCCGGCTTTAGCCGGATTGTCTGGCTTCGCGCGATCGCTTCGTCCGCTCGATCTCACGGTCGATGAAGTTCTTCATCTCTTCGAGCGCCGCTTCCCAGCCGCGGCTCATGATCGAGACGTAGCGCTCCCAGCGCGGGCCCTCGCCTTCGGCGCTTTGCTTGACCGTCAGCATGGTCTGCCGGCCGTTCCCGTGCGGGCGGCACTGCACGTCGAGTGCCATCGGGCCGATCGGATCGCCATCAGGCGGCTGCCAATAGGCGTCGGCGAGAAAGAACGACGCGCCGGGACGATAGTCGATGACGGTGCCGTGAAAAGCGCCCCCGAGACGGCCGAGAATCTCGTCCTTGAAATCCGTCGATTCCCACTCGATCGCATACATGCCGAGCGGGCGCGGGACCGCGAAGGCTTTCGTCACCTGCCACCAACCCTTCAGGTCAGCTTCGGTGAAGAACAACTGCATGACTCGCGCCGGGGGCGCCGAGATCAGCTGCGTACGCGTGACCTCGAGAATCTTCGCGTCGGTCGCCATGGGGCAACGGTCAGCCGAAATATTACGAGTACGCCAGGAATTCCTTGCGGACTTTTTCGAACGGCTTGCTCTCGGCTTCCCAGACAGGCACGAGATCTTCGGCCGTTTTCCCGGCATCCAGCGCTTCGCGCAACGCCGGCGAGCCGGCCAGGATGTCGATCGGCTCCTTGTCGTGCTCGTATTCGTAGGGCGGCCGGCGCCAGGCGAAGTCCTTCGGGCCGGCGGCCTTGATCGCGTCAATCAACGCCACGCCAGTCAGCACCGGCTTGAACGCGTTGCGATCGAGCACATGGATCTGGCAGCCGCCACAGGTCGTTCTGGCGTGTTTCTGGAATGTGGGCTCGAACACCGCGGCGCGGAAGTGGACGCCGGGGAGTTTCCTGGCGTTCATCGACTGGGCAAACGACTCAGCCTCGACCCACGGCGCACCGACCAGCTCGAACGGTCGTGTGGTGCCACGCGCTTCGGAGGCGTTGGTGCCCTCGAACAGCACGGTGCCCGGATACACGATCGCGCTGTCGAGCGTCGGAATGTTCGGCGACGGCATCACGAACGGCAGCCCGGTCTGGTCGAAATATTGCGACCGTGACCAGCCCTCCATCTCGATCACGGTCAGGGGCGCCTTGATCTCGAAGTAGTCGTTGAAAAACCGCGCGAGTTCCCCAATGGTCATGCCGTGACGCATCGGGATCGGAAACTGCCCGACGAACGACTCGTGGCCCGGCACCAGCATGGGCCCTTCGACATCGACGCCGCCAATGGGATTGGGGCGATCGCACACGATGATGTCGACGCCATGCTTCGCGCACGCGCGCAGGCAGTTCGCCATCGTGTAGATATAGGTGTAGATGCGCGCGCCGATGTCCTGGAGATCGATCACCATCACGTCGACGTGGCGGAGCATCTCGGCCGTCGGTTCGCGCGTTTCACTGTAGAGCGAGAACACCGGCACCCTGCGGCGGGAGTCGTTGGCATGCGGCGTCTCGATCATGTTGTCCTGCACGTCGGATCGGAATCCGTGCTGCGGACCAACGATCGCGCCGGTGGTAATGCCCGGCGTGTGCGCCAGCGTGTCGGTGATGTGCGTGAACGACCGATCGACTGACGCAGGGTTACTGACGATACCGACTCTGCGGCCTTTGAGCGCGCCCGACGCCAGCAAACGACTGGTTCCGAGAGTTACAGACACTCGGAAATTATAGGTGTATAAAGGCAGTCATGCTTGGCAATCGCCCCATGTCGGAATGGGTCGCGCAGTACGCAACGAGTCATCAACATCCGGTCAACCGGTTGTGCCACACCTTTGGCATCCCGATGATCGTGGTGTCGATTCTGATGGCGCTTGCAGGCTTCCTGGTGCCGTCACTGTGGTGGCCGGCCTTGGCGGTCTTTCTGGCCGGCTGGATCCTGCAGTTCATCGGCCATTACGTCGAGGGCGAGCCGCCCGAGTTCTTCAAGGACTGGCGCTTCCTGTTCGTCGGCCTGCGCTGGTGGTTCGCGAAGGTGCGCGGCAAGGCGTAAGCACTGTGAACGCAATCGCCGGATGGCGGCATCGGCTGGCGCCGCGTACAGTCACCTCATGAGCGCGCTCTTCTACACAGAAATCGACGACAGCCCGGTGGGCCCGTTGCTGCTGGCCGGGGATGCGGATGCGTTGCACGTGCTCTCCTTTGGTGTGGGATCCCGCCCAAGAGAGATCAACGCCGATTGGCTCCCTGACACGAAGGGCGTGCTCAACAGTGTCCGGAAGGAACTGGATTCCTACTTCGCAGGACGACTGAAGGAGTTCACGACGGCCCTCGCCTTCAATGGCACCGCATTTCAGAATTCGGTGTGGAAACAGCTGACGCGTATTCCCTACGGCGAGACGATCAGTTATCTCGATCTGGCGAAGCGCATCGACAACCCCAAGGCCGTCCGTGCCGTTGGACTCGCCAACGGCGCCAACCCGATCGCGATCATCGTCCCCTGCCATCGCGTGATCGGATCCAACGGATCGCTCACCGGATTCGGCGGCGGCTTACCTACTAAGCGCGCACTGCTCGAACTGGAAAAGGGTCAGCGCACGCTACTCTGAAGCGACGGTGATGACACTCTCGGCGGAGTGCGCTTGGACCGTGCATCATCACCCTCCGCGCTCGCTCCATACGGCTTAGGCTCGGCGAATCCTGACGAAGTTCGACGATCCGCGATCGAGGTCGGCAGAAGTATTCACCACGATCATCGTCGCGTTGTCGGGTGCGCTGGTGCGCTTGACCGCCGCATCGACGACGCGCGTGACGATTTCCTCGGTGTCGCCAGTCAGATCGCACACCATCGGCACGATGCCGTGACACAGCGCGAGACATCTCGCGACCTCAGGCTTGTCGGTCACGGCCACCACGACCGAACGCGGGCGGCTGGCCGACAGCAGCTTGGCGGTCTGGCCTTCTCGCGTCACCGCCACAATCGCGTGCGCGTTGGTCCGCCTCGACAAGGAAACGGCGGCTTCGCTCAAGCCCTTCATGTAGTCGATGCCCATCGCCGGCGCAGGGAGATCAACCGGCGAGATCGACTCGGCATCGCGGATGATCGCGTCAAGCACTTCGACCGACCGGACCGGATACAGGCCGGCCGCCGTCTCACCCGACAACATGATCGCGTCGGCTTCACCGTCCACGGCGCCGGCCGCATCGCTTGCCTCGGCACGAGTCGGTCGCGGCTCCGTGCGCATGGATTCCAGCACCTGCGTCGCAACGATCACGGGAACGCCGCGTGCCCACGCCTTCTTGAGAATCTCCTTCTGGATGCGGGGCACTCGCTCGAGCGGGATCTCGAGGCCCAGATCACCGCGCGCCAACATCACGCCGTCGGCGACGTCGAGGATCTCGCCGAGATGATCGATGGCTTCAGGCCGTTCGAGCTTTGCCATCACCGGCACTTTCGGACGGCCCTCTTCCGCGAGAATCGGCTTCACCCGCGTGATGTCCACGGCGGCCTGCACGAAACTCAGCGCCACCCAGTCCACGCCAAGCGCCAATCCAAAGCGGAGATCGCGATCGTCCTTCTCGGTCAGGTCCGATCGCAACGGCACGTGCGGGGCATTGATGCCCTTGTTCTGTCCAAGCTCGCCGCCATCGACCACGATGGTCTTGATCTCGGCCGGCGAAGACGATTCAACCTGCAGTTCGACCTTGCCGTCGTCAAGCAGCAACCGGTCGCCCTTCGACACCTTGAGCGCCAGCTCGCCGTAGGTCGTGAACACCCGACCCGGCCCGCCAACCTCGTCGCCAATTGCAATGGTCAGCGGCTGTCCCTTCGCCAGGGGAATCGCGCGACCGCCTTCGAGGCGGCCCGTGCGAATCTTGGGACCGCTCAGATCCTGGAGAATCGCGACCTCACGACCGGCCCTGGCTGCCGCTTCGCGAACGGCGTGAAAGCGCGCCGCGTGATCGGCATGCGATCCGTGCGAGAAATTCAGGCGAAAGACGTCAACGCCGGCGGCGATCAGTGGCGCAGGGTCGGCCGAAGCCGGCCCCAACGTGGCGACGATCTTCGTGTGGCGCACGCTTCCAGCTTACGATGTCTGCCAACCGATGCGCATTCTCGAAATTGGCTCAGGCCGAGGCGACCGCACGCTGGTCCTGGCGGCAGGGATGCCCGCCGAAGGCACGCTGATCGGCATGGAGTCAGATGCCGCGCACGTGGCCGTCGCGCGCGAGCGGCTGCGCGCGGCGGGCCACGACGGGCGCGTCAGCATCATCGTGGGAGAGCCGGTCCGGTTTCTGCACAAGGTGCGCGGCCCGTTCGACGTGATCGTGCTCAACGCTGACGTGCCTCGTGACCGCCTCGACCGCCTGCTGGCGCCAGGCGGGGCCATCGTCGAAAATCACGCTACGATAACGGTCAACAACATGACGATTGCTGAATGGCTCGCACAGGCGAAGGCCGACGCTGAGAAGCGCGGGTTACCGGAACTGCTGCCGATGCTCGACGGCCTCGGCCAGGCCACCGAGCGGCTGCGCACTGCCGACTGGAACGACAACCCCGACACGCAGACCCCCGCCGATGACGACCATCAGTGAGATCGCGGCGAGTGTCGCCGCGGGAAAGATCACGTCGGAGAAGCTGACCGAAGATTGCCTATCGGTCATCCAGCAACGCAATCCGAAGCTGAACGCGTTTATCACCGTCACCGGCGATGAAGCACTCGAGCAAGCCAGGCAGGCCGACAAAGAGATCGCCGCCGGACGCCGAATCGGCCCGCTGCACGGCATTCCGCTGTCCCTCAAAGACCTGATCGATCAAAAGGGCGTGCGCACCAGTGCCGCGTCGCAGGTGCGGCGCGATCACGTCGCCACCGCCGATGCCGTCGTCACGCGACGCCTGCGCGAGGCCGGCGCCGTGTTTGTCGGCAAGACCAACCTCCATGAGTTCGCGTTCGGCACCACGAGCGAGGACTCGGGGTTTGGCGCCGTGCTGAATCCGCTGGATCCCACGCGGTCGCCCGGTGGGTCGAGTGGCGGCTCCGCGGTCGCGGTCGCCACGGGCATGTCACTCGGAACAGTCGGCACCGATACCGGCGGGTCGATCCGCATTCCCGCCGCCGCGTGCGGCATCGTTGGGCTCAAGCCCGAGTGGGGTCACGTTTCGGCATCCGGTGTCGTGCCCCTGAGCCGTCAGCTGGACCACGTCGGACCCCTGGCAGCGTCGGTGGCCGATGCCTGGCTGCTCTACAACGCCATGCAGCCGGAGGGTGGCCAGATCAGCGACGCACTTGAACCAACGTCGTTGCAGGGACTTCGCATCGGCAGGCTCTCTGGCTACTTCTTCGATCGCCTCGACGAGGACGTCGAACACGGCGTGGTGGCGGCGATCGAGAAGCTGCAACAGCGCGGGGCATCGGTGAAGGCCGTCGACGTGCCGCACGCAGCGGACATGGCGGCGATCTACCTGCACCTGGTGTTCGGCGATGCGGCCGAGTACCACGCGCGCACGCTGGTCTCGCGGCCGCACGATTACACGACGCCCGTGCGCCTGAGGCTCGAGATGGCGCGCTACGTCCTGGCCGAGGACTACATCCGCGCGTTACGCGGCAAGGCCCTGATCGCGCGCGAAGTGACGCGCGCGCTCGACGGCGTCGATGTGCTCGCGCTGCCGGCGCTCGCGATTCCGGCGCCGCCGCTCGGCGCGGCGGCCAGGCCGGTGTAGGGCGGGCAGGGCCCGGTGCGCGCCTTGATGTTGGGGTGG
>JAYQOO010000113.1:0-12987 GCA_038144855.1 Acidimicrobiia bacterium
GCTCGCGATTCGGGCGCCGCGGGTCGGCGCGGCGACCATGCCGGTGAAGGGCGGGCAGGACCAGGTGCGCGCCTTGATGTTGCGATGCACCCAGCCCTTCAACCTGTCTGGACATCCGGCCATTTCGATCCCGTGCGGCAAGACCCGGGACGGCCTGCCGATCGGCTTGCAGCTGGTCGGTCACTACGGGCGCACGCCGGCGCTGGTGCAGGCCGCGTTGGCCGCCGAAGCGGCAATCGCCTCGTGACGATCGAGAGCTCGAACGGCTAGAGATACTTGAGAAGCTTGACGATCGCGTCGTAGATCGAGCCGGCCAGCGACTCGACCAGCGGCGTCACTTCGCCTGAATCAATCGATTCAGCCACCGTCACCGGGTCGGTCAGCAACAACCACACCGTAGCTCCAGCGATGACGACCGCAAACAGCCCGATGATGCCGACGAGGCTGAAGACGCGACTGGAGAGACCTACGTTGGGACGTTGACGCTGGATGTCCATGAGAGCGGACTAGCAAGGATGATAACTCCCCGCCAGAACATATAGGACGCCGAAACCGCCGCAGTTGTTTCAGGCGAGGAGCACTATTTTGCCGAATTGCTCGCCGGCCTCGAGACGGCGATGCGCCTCGGCCGCCTCGGCCAGCGGGTAGGTCCGGTCGACCACCGGTCGAAGCTCACCAGCAAAAAAGAACTGGGCGGCGCGTAATAACTCGGCCTTGCGGCCCATGTAGGAGCCGAGCAACGAGAGCTGGCGTACAAACAGCACCCGCAGGTCGAGCGCGGCGTCATGCCCCGTCGTGGCGCCGCAGGTCACGAGGCGGCCACCACGGACCAGGCTCTTGAGGCTGCGATCCCACGTGGCGGTGCCGACATGTTCGACGACCACGTCCACACCGCGACCGCCGGTGAATTCGCGCACCCTGCCGGCGACATCCTCGGTGTGGTGGTTGATGACCTCATAGGCACCAAGTTGGCGTGCCCTGGTCAGCTTGTCGCGGCTGCCGCCGGTCGCAAACACGCGCGCGCCGTGCAGCCACGCGATCTGGATCGCTGCCTGGCCGACGCCGCTGCCGGCGCCCAGCACCAGCACGTCCTCACCAGCGCGCAGTTTCGCCCGCGTGATCAGCATGTGCCAGGCCGTCAGGAACGCGAGGGGAAACGCGGCAGCTTCGACAAAGCCAATCGCGTCTGGGATGGCAATCAGGTTCTGCACCGGGACCTTCACGATCTCGGCATAGCCGCCATCGCTGCGGTAACCCAGCACGTCGTACTTCGGGCACTCGTTGTCGCGGCCATCGAGGCAGGCGGCGCAGCGCCCGCACGACAGGCCCGGCTGAAGCATCACCCGGCGACCGGCGGCAAACTCGCCGTTGGGCGTTGAGATCACCTCGCCGGCAACATCCGCCCCCGAGATATGCGGGAACGGCAACTGCACGCGATCCATCCCGCGGCGCTGCCAGAGGTCGAGATGATTCATCGCGCACGCGCGCACGCGAACCAGGGCTTCGCCGGCGCCGGCCACGGGATCGTCGACCTCTTCGTAGCGAAGAACCTCTGGTCCTCCGTGCGCGTGGAACCGAACGGCCTTCATGACTCAGAAATCCGCGGGGAGCAATTGGTGCGCGCCCAGCCCAAGGCCCGGCAGCGAGTCGTGGATCTTGTCGAGATCGCCGACAACCAGCGTGGTCATCCGCTCGCGCGACAGGTATCGACGCGCCGCCGCGCTCACCTCCTCGCTGGTGACGCGCGAGAGCGCCGGAACGAAATCGGCGAAGTACGAATCGGGCAGGTTGTGCAGGGCCAGTTGGGCCACGGATCGCGCGACCTGGCCGGCAGTCTCAAACCCGCGCGGATAACCTTTGCTGAGCGCCGCGAATGCCTGCGACACTTCGTCAGTCGTGGCTGGCCGCGATTCCGCGATCGCCTGGATCTCGGCCAGCGCTTCCCGGATCGCCGGGGCGGTGACGTCCGTGCCGACGCTGGTCTGCAGGACAAACGGCCCGAGCCCGCGGCGCAGATTGAATCCCGTGCGCACGCCGTAGGTGTAGCCCTTCTGCTCTCGCAGGTTCAGGTTCAGGCGGCTGACGAAGTCGCCACCAAGCACGGTGTTCAGGATCAGCAGCGCGTGATAGTCAGGCGTCGAGCGCGACGCGCAGACGTGGCCGATGCGCAACTCCGACTGGGCCGCACCCGGGCGATTCACGACGCCGAGCGTCAGTGGCGACGCCGGCGACGGTTCCGTGAGTGCGGCCGCGCGATCGATCGTCATGGCCGATGCGGCGGGACGCCAGGCATCAAAGGTGCGGGCGGCCAGGTCCAGCAGCTCTTCTTCCGGCCGGTCGCCGACCATGACGAGGGTCGCGCCTGCCGGCCTGAAATGCGCGGCGTGCATGGCGCAGACCTCATCCAGCGTCATCGCGGTCAACGACGGCTCAGACCCGATCGACAAGTGTCCGTAGGGATGCGAGCCATACAACGCCCGCGCGAAGGCACGCTCGGCAAGCGCCGAGGCATGATCCTTCATTTGTTTCAAGCGTTCGAGCCGCAGATTGCGGATGCGCGTGAAGTCGTCGCCTGACAGGTTCGGCTCGACGACCACTTCCCGCATCAACTCCATGCCGGTCTCACAGAACCGATCGAGCGTCGTCAGCCCGACGACCACGGCGTCCATGCCGGCCTCAACGTCAAGATCGCCGCCAATGCGCGCAATGCGATCGGCAATCTCCAGCGCCGACTGCCCGCGACTGCCCTCGTCGAGCAGGCCGGCGGTGATCGAGACGAGGCCATGACGATCGGCCGGATCGACCGACGACCCGCCTGGCACCAGTAGGACGACCGACACCACGGGAACAGAGCGATGCCGGACGGCGCGCAGTTCAAGGCCGTTAACGAGCGTGCGGCGCGCGATTCGCGGGAATGCAAATGGACGATCGGCGCCTGGCACCGGCAATTGCGACCGATCGACGCTCATGACACACGCACCTCGACGGCACCAGGCAGCGCCAGGTCCCGTCGCCCCTTCGGCACCACGCTCAGCGAGACGTGCGGCGCATTGACCAGCCAGCGCGTCATCGACGCGGCCGCCTGCGCGCCGGTCACATCAAAGTAGCGCTGGCGGTCGACCGAGAAGTAGCCGGGGTCATCCACGAACACGTTGTAGGCGTTGAGCTGGTCGCCCTTGCCACCAAAACCGCCGATCGTCTGCAGGCGATAGATGAACTGGGCTTCGGTCTGCGCAATGCCGCGTTCGATCTCCGACGGCGTCGGTCCGTTCACGGCCAGTTCGTTGACCGCCGACAGGATCGCGGCGTTCAACTCGGCGAGCGACACGCCGGCCGTCGCCGTGCAGACGATCTGGAACTGGCCGCCCATCTCGCGCGAGTGCTGATAGGCGGACACGTCGGTCGCCACACGCCGTTCGTAGACCAGCGTCTTGAACAGCCGCGACGTCTTGCCGTGCGCCAGCACGTCCGCAATGATGTCGAGCTCCGCATCGTCTCTGCCGAACATCTCCGGCGAGTGCCAACTGAGATACAGGCGCGGCAACTCGATGCGGTCTTCGAGAAACACGTTGGCGTCCTGCTCGAGCCGGGCCGTCATCTGCACCGGCGCAACCGCGGGACCGGCGGGTAAGTCGCCGAAGTATCGCTCCGCTAGCTCGAACGCGTGCTCGGACTCGACGTCACCGGCGAGTGAGAGCGACGCGTTCGCCGGGTGATAGTAGGTCTGGAAGAACTCCCGCACCTGCGCGAGCGACGCGGCGCGAATGTCTTCGGCGGAGCCGATCGTCGGCCAGTAGTACGGATGATCGAGCGGATACATCATCGACGACAACGCGATGCCGGCAAGCCCGTACGGACGATTCTCGTAGTTCTGACGCCGTTCGTTCAGCACCACGTCGCGCTGGTTGTTGAACTTCTGCTCGCTCAGTGCCGGGAGCAGGTAGCCCATCCGGTCGGACTCCATCCACAACGCCAGGTCCAGCGCTCCGGTCGGCACCACTTCCCAGTAGTTCGTGCGGTCGGCGTTGGTGGATCCGTTCAGCAAACCGCCGGCACGCTGCAGCGGAGGAAAGAAGCCATGGTCGTGATGCTCGGAGCCCTCGAACATCAGGTGTTCAAAGAGATGGGCAAAGCCGGTGCGCCCGGGACGCTCGTTCTTCGAGCCGACGTGGTACCAGATGTTCACCGCGACCATCGGCAACTGATGGTCCTCGTGGACGATGACGTCGAGGCCGTTGGAGAGCGTCTTCTTCTGAAAGGGGATCTGCATCCGGGGTGTCAGCTCATTCTAGTGCGGGCGCTGCATGCGGAACATCGCCCACGCCCCCAGCAACGGCCCCGGCACGAGCAGGAGCGATGCAAAACGCCAGCTCACGTAGCCGGCGACCCATGGCAGCATCTCGATCGTCACCATCGTCAGCAGGAACCCAAGGCACACCTGGATGGTGAGCGCCGTGCCGACGTGCTCCCGAGGGGCATGCTCGCTGACCAGGGCGGAGAACTGCGCCGAATCGGCCACGACCGAGAAGCCCCACACCATGATCAGGGCATAGAGGAGGACCGGCGGGCCGCCGTGCACCACGACCGTCAGGGCGGCGCACGCGGCGCTCACGATCATTGCCCACATCGCCACGCGCGCCTTGCCAACACGATCGGCGATGAATCCCGCCAGCACACACCCCGCCGCGCCGCTGCCGATCGCAAGAAACGCCGCCAAGGATCCGGACGCGGCGACGTCATCCCCCCCCCAGTCGGTGAGGCTGGTCCAGGCAAAGACGGCAATCCACGTCCACATCGCATACAGCTCCCACATGTGACCGAGGTAGCCGAGCGTGGCCAGTCGCGCGCCACGGCTGGCGAACACCCGCCTGATCGCGTGCGGATCGAACGGCGAGGTCGGTGCCACGTGCGGGCCGTCGCGGACCACCAGGACCACCAATGTGCCTCCGGCGACCGCTAGCGCCGACGCCAGCAACATGGGCGCCTGCCAATCTGCGCCAAACAGCGCTGACAGCAGGTGCGGAAACGCCTTCCCCAGCGTCAGCGCGCCGATCAGCAAGCCCAACGCAAAGCCACGCCCATCGCGGAACCATCCGGCGGCGATCTTCATCGCCGGCGGATACACGAGCGCCAGGGATGCACCAGTCACGAATCTCAATGCGATCGCCGTGGTGCCGTTGGGCGCGATCAACAATGCGGCGTTGGCACCGGCGCCAACGAGCGAGCCGATGAACATCAAGACGCGCGCATTGAGCAGGTCCGCTACGTTGGTCATCGCGCTCAGCAGCGTCCCGGCCACGAAGCCGCCCTGCACGGCCATGGTGAGCCACGGCGCGTGCTGGGGAGCAATCTTGAAATGGTCGATCAGGAGGGGCGTGACGGCGGTCGCCGAGAACCACAGCGTCATGCCAAGGAACTGGGCGAGGGAAACCACGCCCAACATCTTCCAGGCCGTTGCACCAGCTGCACCGCTTGCACCTGATGCACACATCGTCACTTCACCTGGATGAGCGGGATCTTCCCCTTGTTCGCCAGCACCGCCTTGTGCGCGTTGATGGCCAGCTGCGTCATCACCGCCTCGGCGAGATCGGTAAACGCCTTGGTGCCGGCAGAGTCGGGCTCGGCAATCACCAGCGGGATGCCGCGATCGCTGCCGACTCGAATCGGCTGATACAGCGGCAAGCGGCCCAGGAACGGAATCTCCATCTGGTACGCCGCCTGTTCGCCGCCGCCGTGGCCGAAGATGTCCGCCGTGTGATTGCAGTTGGTGCACTCGTAGAAGCTCATGTTCTCGACGAGGCCGAGCGTCGGAATCTTGAGCTTCTGATACATGCGCACTGCGCGCCGGCTATCGGCAAGCGACACCTGTTGTGGCGTCGTGACGACGATCGCGCCCGCGGCAGGGACGGTCTGGCTCAGCGACAGCGCGACGTCGCCGGTGCCGGGCGGCATGTCCACCACCAAGTAGTCGAGGTCCTTCCACGCGACGTCACGGCAAAACTGCTGGATTGCGCTGTGCAGCATCGGCCCGCGCCAGATCACCGGCGCTTCTTCCTGTGTCAGGAATCCCATCGACACGATCTGGATGCCGTACTTCTCTGCCGGGCGGATTTTCTTGTTCTCGTCGGAGTCGAGCTGCGCTTGCAGTCCCAGCATGATCGGCACGTTGGGGCCGTAGATGTCGCCGTCGAGAATGCCCACGCGAGCGCCGCTCTTTGCCAGCGCCACGGCCAGGTTCACCGAGACCGTCGTCTTGCCGACGCCGCCCTTGCCGGCGCCCACCGCGATCACGTTCTTCACGCCCGGCAGTGGCGGCTTGCCGTGTTCAGGCGCGGACACCGACTTGACGACCACACTCGTCGTCACCGAGACATCAGTGACGCCGGGTAGCGCGGCAACGGCCTCACGCACACGCGCGATCATGGCGTCGCGCTTCGCCGGCGACGGCGTCGCCATCTCAATGGCAACCGCCACGCGGCCGCCGTCAATCGTGATGTCCTTGACGAACTTGAGCGACACCAGATCCGCGCCCAAGTCCGGGTCCGTCACGCCTTTGAGCGCATCGAGGACCAACTCGCTGGTCATAAGAAATTCAGCTTACCACGCGCAGTAAGTTGGTAAACTGCCGGCCCAATACCCCCTGAGGAGACATCCGATGGCCGACGCGACACCTGGCAGCGCTCCCTCCGGCAATCGCAACGTGATGATCGCGTTGTCCTACTTGTGGCTGCTGGCGCTTGTGCCATTGCTGACCGAGAAAGACGACAAAGAAATTCAATGGCACGCCAAGCACGGTCTGGTCTTGATGGTCATCGAGCTCTTCGTGATGATCACACTGAGCGTGCTGGTCGGCCCGCTGGGCATCTTTGGCTGCGTCGCGTGGCTCGTGACGGGACCGTTGTTCTTTCTGGGTTACACGGCCTTCCACATCTATTGCATCGTCCGAGGCATCAACGGTCAGCGGGTGATCATCCCTGGCGTGAGCGAGTTTGCCGATAAGTTCTAAGCGGCGCCTGCTGGCCGCGGCGGCGCTGGTGCTGATCGCCCTGAGCCTGGATCTGCAGCGGCCGCCCTCCGCGCAATGGGTCACGGCGGCGGCAGTCGGTGCCATTCACGTCTATCAAGCGACGCTCTCGCCGATCTATGGCAGGCTCGGAGCGCAGTGCCGCTTCACCTTCACCTGCAGTCACTACGGTGAGGCGGTGGTCAGGAAGTTCGGCGTCGCCCGTGGAAGCTGGATGGCGGCAAAACGTGTGCTGCGCTGCGGCCCGTGGACTCCGCAAGGCACCGTCGACAACCCGCCCGTCTAGATCGACTCGAACAGCCTGCGGCCCTCGTCTTTCAGCAGGACCCAGAGCGAGTAGGCGCCCAGCGCCGTGCCGAACGGCAGCAGGATCAGATTCCCCACCGACAAGCCGATGCTCATCAACCGCGCCGAGGGACGCAAGCGCTTCAACTGACGCCCAACCACAAGATGCAAGACCGCCCACACCAGCGCAATCAGTGACACGACACCGATCGTGACGCCAGTCAGTCGCGCCGCCATCTCTGACCCGAGACGGACCGGACCGTTCGATCCCGCAATGGCGAAGGCGCCGGCCGCAAGCGCAAAGCCGGCAATCGCAACCAGAGCGAAGATTGCGCCCCAGGCGACGTACAGCGTGGCCAGAAACTGAACGTGGCGCTTCACAGGAACAGTTGGTGTGAGTCGCTAGCGAATGGGCACCACGGCAACACGCACATCGACGCGCGTGCGCGGCCCCCGCGGCAACCACAGGTTGAAGCCGAAGCGGTGACCGTGCGCCACACCGGCCGGCACGTTCACCATTAAACGCTGCGTCTGCAGCGCCTGGCCGTGGCCGTCGCAGGGATCGCACGGCTCACTCCAGACCTCGCCGCGGCCGCCACACGTGGCACACGTGCGCGGCACCGAGACCTCAAGCGACACCAGCGCGCCGGAGTAGGCCTGATACGGCGAGATGGCGATCTCTGCGTTGACCGTCGGCGTCACCGGATCCGTCTCGACGAGGTCGCGCCGGAAAAATTCGATCGCGGCGCGCGACGAGGGGAAATCGATCGCGACTTCGTCCGCCAGCGAGCGCCGATACGCGCGTGCGTGTGGCACGAGCGCTTCGAGTGCGAGTCGCGATGCGTCTGAACGTCTGGGACGAAACACCGTGCAGCCACGATAGAAGCGGCACTTGAGGTTGTCAAGAACAGAGCCTGCCCGCAGCAACTCTGGCAGCGGCGCAAAATGCGCTAGGATGCGCCGATGCCGAAAGAGTGCCCGATGTGCGGAGAATTCATGCGGCTGGTCACGCGCGAGACCGTGTCGCGCGTGCCAGGGTCAGCGCAGGAAATAAAAACTCCCGTGCGCGAGTGGGTCTGTCCTGAGTGCGATTACTTCGAGGAGGCGGAGAGCAACGATTCGGCTTAGCGGGCGCCGAGCGTCAGCAGGATTTCCTTACGAATGGCGTCTTCGGCCTCTTCGAAGTTCAACGCCGTCTCGCACTCGTCACACAACACTTCGATCACGCCAGGTTTGCTTTCTTCAGACACTTCGACCCGGGTGTCGTCGAGCTGCACGACGTGCATTTGCAGCGTCTTCACCAGGAAGTTGCGGGTATTGCCGCAGTTCGAACACGTCAGTGGCACGTAACGGGGCTCCTTAAACCTAAGAAATTGTATGGGATGCCCAGATGCTAAGGCAAAGAAATTCGCACCTTCCTGAGCAGGTGCGCACTCGATGCGCCTTGCCACGTGATTTCGTCGCTTTGCTCACTGACCGCCCCACCGGCGGCCCCAGCCGCCATGGCCGCCGACAGTGACGCCGGCAGCACTTTGCCGATCGATCCGCGCTGGAGAGCGAGTTTCCCGCCGGTCAGCGCCCCGGCCAGGTACAGCCGGTCCCGGGCCCGCGTCAGCGCAACGTAGAGCAGCCGTTTCGACTCCTCTTGCTCCCGCTCATCGTCATCTCGCTCGGCGGGATTGTCGTGGTCGGTGATCGTCACGGCCGGCTCGCCATCATCCTGGTCATCGTCGACAAACGGCGCCGGTTGGACGCGGATATCGTCGCGCGTACCGCCACTGCCGGGGAACTCGAGCCCCTTGGCGGCATGCACGGTCATCAGGTTCACGGCGTCGGCCGCGTCGATAATCGCGTTGGACTCGTCGCCGCCAGCGGCGAGGCCGTCGAAGTAGTCGGTCAGCCGCGCGAGGGTCGTGTAGCCGCGGTTCTGGATGCGGCGGATCAGGCCGCGCACCTTCTTCAGGTTCTCGCGCGCCTGGCGGAATCCCGGTCCGCCGATTTCCACCGCATAGGCGGATTCAGCGAGCACCCGGTCGATGATCTCCGCGGGCGGCAACTGGTCGGCGTCTTCGACCCATCGGCCCACTGCGCCGCGCACCAGGTGCAGGCGCTCGCGATCGTCGGCAGGCAATGCGTCGATCGCCGCGGGCACTTCGCCGAGCAGCGCGGAGGCCAGGCCTGGCGCGAGCAGCTTGAGGCCTTCATCGGAAATGCGCACCAGCCGCGAGCGCATCAAGGCGGCGGCGCGCAGGTTCGATCCCGGATCCGCCAGATACGCCACCAGGGCGAGTACGTCCTTGACTTCTTCCGCATCGAAGAAGCCGAGGCCCTTATAGACGTAGTACGGGATCTGCCGCGCGGACAGTGCCGACTCAAACAGCGTGTGGCTCTCGCGCGTCCGGAACAACACGCCGATGTCGCCAGGCCCGATGGCGCGGCGCACGCCAGTGTCGCGATCCCGCACGGTGGTGCCGGCGGCGATCAACCGCGCGATCTCTGCCGCCACCAGCTCGGCCTGTTCACGATCGGAGTCCGGCAGGATCAGGCCAAGCGGCGCGTCGATCGCCGCCCCGACCGTGGTCTCGACCGAGGTCGGAAACGTGTCGCGATCGCCGTAGCGGAAGGCGTCGGGACGCTCGGTCTTGTCGATCGACTCGCAAACGTCGTTGACGAACATCAGCAACTCGCGCACCGAGCGGAAACTGCGCGTGATCGCGGCGTGCGCCGGTGACTCCGGCCGCAGCGCGTCGATGAAGCGCGATGCGGCGTCGAGCACTGTGACCTCCGCGTCGCGAAATCCGTAGATCGACTGCTTGCGGTCGCCGACGATGAAGATCGAAGGCGGGATCGGGCCGTGGCTGAGCCCTTCGCCCGCGCTCCAGGCGCGCACCAGCTTGCGGACCAGCCGCCACTGAGCGCGGCTGGTGTCCTGGAATTCGTCGACCAGCACGTGTTCGTAGCGCGACTCCAGGCGATAGCGGCTTCGCGAGAACTCCTCCATCTGTCCGAGCAGCTTCAACGTGCGCTCGAGAAGGTCCGGGAAGTCGAGCACGCCGTGCTTGTCGAGCGTGCGCCGGTACTCGTCCTGCGCGATCGCAAACAGCCGCCGCGTGCCGCGTGCCAGGACCAGGTTGATGTCGCGCTTGAACGCATCGATGGCGGCCAGCACGTGCGGACCAAGGCCGGCGATGATGACCTTGTGCCGTTCATAGTCGGCCGCCGATCGGAAGGCCGCCTTGACGTGAGCGGGCCGCTTGCGTGGTTCGCCCGACTTGGTGAGGACCAGCTCGCTCAAGCGATCCAGCACTGCCCGGAGGCGCGCGGGCGGCAGCGGCGGATCGGCCATCAATTCGCGCATCTCGTGCGCGAGCAGGTCAAAGGCCGGAACAGCCGGGCCGGTCGCGACGAAGACGTCGATGGCGCGATCCCCGCCACCAAGCGACGACACCGCGCTTCGCAGCGCGTGCAGCAGTCGCGCGCAGGCGTCGTCGACGCGCATCTCGCGTCCGCGCAGGAACCGATTCAACGCGTCACGCGCCACCAGGCGCCGATCGAGGAGGGCGGTGAGCGCCTTGCGCAGCCGCGGCTCGCCGAGTTCCGTCAGCAGCAGCGCCACGTCCGGATCATCGAGCGAGATGGCCCGGCCGATCGCCAGCGCGCTGTCGAGCGAGGCTTCAATGAAGCGCGGGGTTTCGGTTTCGTCGGCGAGGTCGAACCCTGGATCCACTCCGGCTTCGAGGGGAAACTCGTGGAGCAGCGACAGGCAGAACGCGTCGATGGTGCTGATGCCGATGTCGCCGAACGCATCACGGATCTCGCGCCATCGCGCGGCGGGAATGCCGCCCTCGCGGTGCCGCTGACGCAAGGTTGCCATGACGCGCTGCCGCATCTCCGCGGCCGCCTTGCGCGTGAAGGTGATCGCCAGGATGTTGCGCGGAGCCACGCCCGCCTCGAGCAGGCGAACGTAACGATCCACGAGCACGCGCGTCTTGCCGGTGCCGGCCGAGGCTTCAAGCGCGACGTTACGCAGCGGATCGACGGCCAGCCGGCGCGCCCGCGCGTCGGCGGTCTCTTCCGGACTCGCCGGCACCGAATCGAAGTCGAATCGCACCTGATCAGGCATGGTGATCCGTGCTCTCCGTGCCGTCTGCAGTCCTGGTGTTGTCGGGGTCGTCCGGGGCTCCACCAACGTTCCGGCAGACCGCCGTATACGCACACATCGTGCAGAGATTCCTGGTCTCGGGCTTCGCCGGGTAGTGGCCGGCGGCGATGTTATCGAGCGCCGCCACCAGGCGCTGGGCCGCGGCCGCGGTCAGATCGTCGAAGTCTTTGCCACGCTCTTCGAGCGGCACCACCGCGCGGGGGCCCTCAAACGACAGATACATCGCCTCACTCGGCGGGACATCGCGTCCGTGCTGCGTCGCCAACGACGTCCGCACGCAGGCGCTATAGATGGGCAGTTGCAGCGCTTCCCGTCGATCGGGGACGTATTTCGTCTTGTAGTCGATCAATCGGAACGTTCCGTCCTCCAGCACGTCAATGCGGTCGATCTTCGCCCGGAGCCGGACGTCGCGCGAACTGCCGTCTTCACCGACAAACGAATAGACGCCGTCGAGTTCGTACTCCATCAGGCGCTCACGAATCCCGGCGCCGCGCTCCGCCTCCATCGCGAAGACCCGGTCGACAATCCCCGATCCCACGGCTGATCCGAACAGCCGGGCGCGTTCGAGTCCGGCCTCCGCTGGTGGCAGCGCGCGTAGCGCCGGCCCCGCAATCTCGTCGAACAGCGCGCGCGCGTCCGCCATCAGGGCGGCAGTGATGCGGCTGTGGCCACGCGCCTGCCATTCGTGAAAGAACGTCTCGAACAGCTCGTGCAGGAAGCGTCCGCGTTCGAGCGGCGATCGAGACGTGGCGTCCTTCGGCTCTTCCTGCACCTGCAACACGTTCGAGACGTAGAACTGGAACGGGCACTTCATGTAGCGTTCGAGACGGCTGACGCTGACCCTGGGCAACACCCACGCCCCCGCTTCGCCCGCAAACCGTCGGCGCTCGCGCATCATTCCCTCGGCGCGCACCCTGGCCCACGGCGAGCTCACGCTCAGCGGCTCCCGCGCCAGCAGTTCGTAGTCAAAGACGCTGCGGCCGCGGTCCTCGGCGGCCGTGATGGCGCGCAGCCCGAACGACGGTACGTCTTCGATCAGTGACGACGGTTCGACGACCGACTCGGACTCGAGCGAGAAGGTGGAGATCCGGACGGAGTCGCGCGCCAGGGTGACGAGATCTTTGAACATGGCGCGGGCCGAGCGCATTTGGTCGCGTTCTTCGTTGAGCGTGATGCGTTCCGGCCGCGCCGGTTCGAGCTGGGCGATCAGCGCGCGCGGATAGAACACATTGCGCCGCGGACGCTCGGGCCACTCGCCTTCAACCGCGCCCATGATCTGCACGTCATCAAGATCGGCGAAACGCGCCGCCTGTGCGTCCAGGATGCGCAGGCCCTCGGCGCCGGTGTCGTCGGCAAAGGTCTGCGTCGCCAACCAGCGGCGAAGCGTGGCGGAGAGCTCGGTGACGGTTCCCTCCGCCGATGGGTCGTGGCGCCGGTACGATGCGCCCAGGCCATCGCGGGCGGCATCAACGGCCGCCCGCGCCCGCGCCCGGCGGCCGGCATGCGGACGGTCATG
>JAYQOO010000113.1:12997-13965 GCA_038144855.1 Acidimicrobiia bacterium
GGCGCAGGCTATCGACCTGCTCGCTCAGCGGCCGCGACTCCAGCAGGGGCGCCAACGTGGTTGCGACGTCAAGGGCCGCCCGGGCGGCGGGACGCTCGGCGCCAGTCCACTGCTCGATCAACCCGGTCAGCCGTTCGGTCCCGCCCAGGTAGCGCTGCTCCGCCAGGTTGATGTCGAGCTGACAGACCGACTCGCGATCGATGTCCACGTCGTCGACGACAAAGCGGAAATGCGAGGATCGCAGCAACGCGACGATCGCGCGGCGCGTGAAATTGGCGGCCGCGCACTCGAGCACAAGGTCGACGGCCGCGGCGTACGGCTCAGCGTCGAGTGGCAGCGTGTCCAGGGCCTGGAACTTCAGGCCGGCACCGGCAAACACGCCGCGCGCGAGATACAGATACGGCAGCGGCCGCGCCACGATCAGGCCGCTACGATCGAGGGCCTGCGTTGTGCCTGCGACGCGGCGAGCCACGGCTTCGAGTTCATCCTCTCGATCGCGGTACGAGTAAGCAACGGTCGCAGGGTCCGGCACCTGCAGGACCGGCACCGGCGCAGGCGGAGCGGCATCCGCCGTCTCGTCGATTTCGACGAACGCGAGACGCAGGCGTTCCCGATAGCCGGCGTCGAGGACGCCGTCGGTGGACAGAATGTCGATCTGCTCGAGGCCAGGCAGCGTCGTCACCAGGCTCACATCGGCGGGCCAGTAGCCGTCCGCATCGAACGGCCGATCGCCGATGGCAATCACCAGGCGGCGCAGCGGCCGCTCCGGCGGCGTCGCGACCAGCGACGCTCGCAGCGCATGTTCATCCGCGGCGCCACCCTCGGCCAGGCGTGTCTCGTAGGCGCGAAACGCGAAGGCGAGAAACCGCGTCTGCTCGAGCAGCTGTGCGGCACCTTGATCGGACTCCGCGGCCGGCGCGAGTTCCCCGGTCAGCAGACGGTCAAAATCATCAACCGTTCGACCAACG
>JAYQOO010000114.1:0-13947 GCA_038144855.1 Acidimicrobiia bacterium
TACGTCATCAGGTTCTCGGTGAAACTGAGCATCACGACGTCCTGATGCTTCAACAGCGCGTTACGCAGCGCCACCGGCCCGTCGAGCTTCGTGCCGTCATAGAGTTCGCCGACCGGATCCACCGGCGAGCCGTTCTCCTTGATGCGCCACACGCCGGTGACGTCAAAGTTGTCGAGCGCGAGGCCCAGCGGATCGATCACGCGGTGGCACGAGTTGCACGACGGGTTCTTGCGATGCTGCTCCATGCGCTCACGCGTCGACAGCACCTTGCCGTCGTCGATGGCGGCGGTCTCTTCGAGCAGCGGCACGTTGGGCGGTGGCGGTGGTGGCGGGGCCCCAAGCAACACCTCCATCACCCACTTGCCACGCAGCACCGGCGACGTGCGGTCGGCAATCGAGGTCAGCAGCAACACGCTCCCCTGGCCGAGGACGCCGCGACGGTTCGGGTCCGCGATCGTGACGCGGCGGTACTGATCGCCGAGGATGTTCGGGATGCCGTAGTGCTTCGCGAGACGCTCGTTGACGAAGGTGTGATCGGCCGTCAGCAGGTCGAGCACCGGGCGGTCTTCGCGAATCAGGCTGTCGAAGAACAGCTCCGTCTCGCGCACCATCGCCTGCGAGAGCGTCGTATCCCAGTAGGAATAGAAGTGATGGTCGGGACGAACCTTCTCGACGTCCTGCAGACGCAGCCACTGGGAACCAAATCGCGTGGCCAGCGCTTCCGATCGTGGATCGGCCAGCATGCGCTTCAACTGCTTGTCGAACACCGCCGGCGTCCGCAGGGTCCCCTGCGCGGCGATCTTCAGCAACTCCGCATCCGGCACCGATCCCCACAGGAAGAACGACAGGCGCGACGCCAGGTCCGAATCGCTGATGCGGTAGGTCTGGCCGGCCTTGAGCGTCGACGGGGTTTGCTCGATCCGGAACAGGAAGCGCGGGCTGGCGAGAATCGCCTGCACCGCCATGCGGATGCCACCCTCGAAGTCGCTCTGCTTGCGGCCGCGATCGTAGAACGCCATCAAGTCCTTGAAGTCCTCGGCGGCCACCGGGCCGCGGTAGGCCTGTGACGCCAGCTTGCGGACGATGTCGGCCGCGCACGCCGATTCTTCGGCGGCGCTGATCGGACGGCAGCTGAAGATGCGGCGGCGGCTCTCGGTGTCTGACACGCCGGTGACCGACAGGGGACCGCTGACCGTGAAATCGCGCAGGTGCGCCAGCGCGGTCGTGCCGAACACTTCGCCGATGTTGGTGTCGGCCAGCGTGTGCTCGATCGGCATGATCAGGTCGTCGGCCGGGCCGTCGAAGCGCTGCACGAACGCGGCGGAGACGCGGTGCTGCCCCGCCTTGATGTGCACCTTCGGCGTTTGCATCGTCATGCCGTTGGCGTCCTGCTCGTTCATGCGCGGGTTGATGTCCATCAACGCCACGCGCTCGCCGTCGATCGAGACCTCGATCTTCTCGCCAGAGTAGGGGCCGCCGAACAGGTCGCCGGTCGGTCCCATGTGCAGCATGATCTTGAACTGGTATTCACCGTCGGCCGGGAACACGTGCAAGGTCGACATGCCGCCTCGGGTGCCGAGCGGTGCGCCCTCGACGTGACGCATCTGCGACGCGGTGCGCGGCACCTTCCAGGTGGTCGAACTCGCCGAGGCGTTGCGATCGCCGACCGCGAGGCGGCTGATCTGGCTGGCCGCGCGCAGGTAGCCTTCCATCAACGTCGACGAAATGGTCTGCGAGTCGGCAATGTTGTCGAAGCCGTCGCTCAGCGTGTCGGCGGGCAGCCACGCGTTGACGTCGACGTCAACCGCCAGCAGGTCCTTCACCGCGCGCGCATACTCCGCGCGGTTCAGGCGCTGCGACGGGCGCCAGCCCGGATTGGGATTGAGCGCGGCGGCGCGATCCAGGCGCGTCTCGAGCGACGAAACCAGCGCATCGATCGTGGCCTGGTCCGGACGGCGCGAGCCGGCCGGCGGCATCATGCCCGCGCGCAAGCGGCGAATCATGCGTTCGGTCACGGCCGCATGCTCAGTGGCGGTGGCCGCATCGAACGACTGGAACGACAACCCGCTCGTGCGGTCCTTGCCGCGATCGTTGTGGCAGGTCACGCAGTACTGCTTCACCAGCGCGTTCTGCTCGGCCACGGTCAACGTGGTCGAGGCCGGCGCGTGCGAAACAACTGGCTTGGCGGCCTGTGTCGCCACCCCCTGAGGGGTGGCCACCTTTGCCGCCTGTTGGGCGGTCAGGGCGACAGGCGCGAGGAACAGAACGGCGAGAGCGAGGCGCTTCATCGGCTTCGGGGCGTGGATCAACAGCTGACGCACTTGTTGTTGTTCTTGGAACCGAGCTTCTCGAGGAGCTTCAATGCCTCGGGCCATGGCTGCACGCGCTGCACGGGACCATTGGCCATGTCGGCCACCGTCTGCCCTTCGCGATTCACCTTGGTCACGTCGGCGCCCTTCGACACCAGATAGAGGATGCTGTCGACGTCGCCGCGTGCCGCGGCGTGATGCAGCGCGGTGTTGCCGTCGTGATCGACCGCGTTGACGTCGGCGCCGGTCACCTCGACCAGATACTTGATGCCGGGGAGGAAGCCCGCCGGGGAGTGAATGTGCGAGTTGGCCGCGAAGCCTTCGCCAAAGCCCACGCCCGCCGCCGCCTGCAGCGTCGGAATGCCGGGGCCGCCGATCGGAATCGGTGCCAGGTTCGACACGTCCTTGGCCTCGCGCGCCGCACCCGCGTCACCAAGCGGCCGGCGACCGGCCGGGCGCATGGTCGAAATATTCGGGTCCGCGCCGTGTTCGAACAGCAACGACATCGCAGGCACGTCGCCGGCAAAGGCCGCTCGCCAGAACGGCGTGGCGCCAATCTCGTCGACGCCGGCCAGGTCGAAGTTGTATTCCGAGTACCACACCTTCTTGGTGAGGCGCTTGTTCGGATCGGCGCCCTTGTCGAGCAGCGCCTTCATGAAGTCGAGGTAGGTGATCTGCTGCTGGTTGAACGCGCGCGGCTGCGGATACAGCGCGCGGGGCGCCCAGGTCACGTTCAGCGCGGCGTAAAGCGGCGTGACACCGTTCTCGGAGGCCGCGTTTGGATCGGCCCCCTGATCGAGCAGCCACTTTGCCAGATCGAAATGACCGTTGATCGCGGCAATCAACATCGGGCTGGTGCGATCGCCCTTGCTGATCTGGTTCACGTTGGCGCCTGCCGCAACCAGCGTCTTGACCGCATCGGTATAGCCGCTCCGCGCCGCGAGGATCAGCGCCGTGTGGCCGCCCTGATACCCGATCAACTCGTTATAGAAATAGGGGCGGTCGATGCCCGGCTTGCCGCCGCCGAATCCACCACGGCCGCCACCGCCACCACCACCGCCGCCGTTGGCCGCCGGCGGTGCCTGGCCGGTGCCAGTGGCCACGACCTGGCCATTGCGGCCCGTGCCGTTGCCGCCGGCCTGGTTGCCGGACCCGGACGATGCCGCGAGAAATTCCTGCTCGGGTCCGCTCAGGTTGCCGACGTTATTGACCTTTGACGTCGCCGCGATCTGCGACCCGAGCTTCAAGAGGGCTTTCATCGCCTCGACGCGGTTGTTCGCGGCGGCGAACATCAGCGGGGTCTGGCCGAAGGTGTTCTCCTTCGCTTCGATTTCGGCGCCATTCTCGACCAGCGTGGTCACGGCCTGCGCATTGCCCGACGCCGCCGCCAGCATCAGCGGCGTGGTGCCAAGCGAGTTTGCCGCCTTGGCATCCGATCCGCTCGCCAGCAACGCGGCAATCACGTTTGCGTGGCCCTGATCGGCCGCCATCATCAGCGGCGTGTAGCCGCCGAGGCGCGTCGTGGATTTCACGTTCGCGCCGGCATACAGCAGCATCTGCGTCAGCTCGGCGTCACCGTTGCGCGCCGCCCAGTGCAGCGCCGTCATGCCGTCGCCCTGCGCGGCGTTGACGTCCGCGCCGTTCTTCAACAGCGTCTTGACGGCTTCGCGATCCCTGGCCATCACCGCGTCTGCCACCGGCGCCGTTCCCGCCGCGTGAAGCGCGAGCGACAGGACCACCGCCAGAGCACTTGCCGAAATCAGCTTACGCATATGCACTCTCTTCGCTTACCAGCTACACCGCGGCGGTCGTCGCCGGAACCGTCTTCAACTCGAAGCGGCCGGTGCTGTCGCCGAACGTCTTCATGTTTTCGAGACCAAGGTCCTGCATCAGCGACAGGAACACGTTGGCCATCGGCGTGCCGTCGGCCGCCTTCAGGTGCAGGTTGCCGCGCAGCGCGCCACCGGCCTTGCCGGCCAGGAACAACGGGCAGCGCTTGTGGTTGTGCACGTTCGAGTTGCCCATCGGCGATCCGTAGATCACCAGCGTGTTGTCGAGCAGGTTCGCGCCATCCCCGTCCGGCGTCTCCTTCAGCTTCTTGAGGAAGTACGGAACCATCGACACGTGGTAGCGGTTGATCTTCATGAAATCGGTGACGCGCTCTTCGCGCTCACCATGGTGCGAGGCCGGATGGAACGCGCCACGCACGCCGCTGGCCGGATACACGCGCGCCGATCCGTCGCGGCCCATCTTGAACGAGAACACGCGGGTCACGTCCGACGCGAACGCGAGCACCTGCAGGTCGAACATCAGCTTGACGTGTTCGGCAAAATCATCCGGCACGCCGACCGGCGCGTCCGGCAGCTCGCGGACTTCACCGCTGCCGTTCTGCGCCTCGATCTTCTGGATGCGGCGCTCGATCTCGCGGATTTCGGTGAGGTACTGATTGAGGCGCTGGCGATCCGAGGCGCCGAGATCCTTGCTGAGGCGCGACACTTCGGTCGAGACCCAATCGAGGATGCTCTTGTCGGCCTGGCGGCTCTGCGCGCGCTCGCTTGCGGTCGCGCCGACGCCAAACAGTGAATCGAACACCGCGCGCGGATCGCGAATCATCGGCAGCGGCTTTTCGGGATCCGCCCAGCTGATGCTGTCGGTGTAGGCGCACGAGTAACCGTAGGCGCAGCCGCCGGACTGGTCGACCGTCTCGATCGACAACTGCATCGACGGGATCGGCGTGTCCTGGCCGTGCTTCTGGGCATACAGCTGGTCGAGCGACGTGCCGGCGTAGACGTCGGAGCCCTGCGTCTTCTTGGGATGCGCCTGCGTGAGGAACACCGCGCTCGAGCGGAAGTGATCGGCGCCGATCTCCGGCAGCGAGAACGCTTCGGCGTTACGCACGTCGGTGTTACTGACGATCGTCAGGTAGTCGCGGAACGGCTCCAGCGAAGACAGCGAGCCGGGGCTCAAGTCGAACGCGGTGCCCACTTCCGCCGGCGACCAGAAGTTCTTGCTCAGACCGTACTGGGTGGCGCCGGCCGAGCCGTGCACCATCTCGATCGCGGTCATGCGCACCTTCTTCGCGCCCGCTGCCGTCTTGGCGAAGGCGGTGCCGGAGGGCGTCATCGCCTCGAGCATCGGCAAGGCCATCGTGACGCCGAGGCCGCGCAGCATCGTGCGGCGTGAGAGGTGCTTTTTCGTCAGAAACTCCATTGCTGTCTCCTGGCTACTGGCTACTGGCTACTGGATACCGGCTACTGGATATCGGCTACCGTTTGTCGTCGGTCGTCGTCACGTCGTCCGCGCGCGCCATCTGGAACGCACGGCTGTTCACCACCCCCAGCACGTAGGCTGACAGGCGGTTGTTGTCTTTCGCTGCGTCCTTGATGATCTTGCGGATCGCAGGCTGGTCGAAGTACTCCACGCGGCGCCCGAGCGCATACGTCAGCAGGCTCTCGGAAAAGCTGGTGAAGAACATGTCCTGGTGCTTCAACAATGCGGCGCGCAGGCCGTTCGGCCCGGTCATTTTCGTGCCGTCGTACAAATCGCCGACCGGGTCGACCAGGTTGCCGTTGTCGCGGATTCTCCAGCGGCCCGTGACGTCGAAGTTCTCGAGCGCCATGCCGAGCGGATCGATCACGCGGTGGCAGGAATTGCACTGCGGGTTGGCGCGGTGCTGCTCCATGCGCTGGCGCGTGGTCAGCATGCCTCCGTCGCCGGATTCGGCCTTCGTCTCGTCGAGCGTCGGCACGTTGGGTGGCGGCGCCGGCGGTGGTGATGCGAGCAGCACTTCCATGATCCACTTGCCGCGCAGCACCGGCGAGGTGCGATCGGCCACCGAGGTCAGCGCCAGGATGCTGCCCTGGCCCAGCAATCCGCGGCGGTTCTCGTCTGCGATCGTGACGCGCTGGAAGTTATCGCCGTTCACGTTCGGCAGCCCGTAGTGCTTCGCGATGCGCTCGTTGACGAACGTGTAGTCGGCGGTGATCAGATCGGTGAGGCTGCGGTCCTCGCGGACGATGCTGTCGAAGAACAGCTCGGTTTCCTTGCGCAGCGCCTCGCCCAGCTTGAAGTCGTAGTACGGGAACAGCAACGCGTCCGGATAGATCTTTTCAAGGTCCTGCAGGCGGAGCCACTGCGCGCCGAAGCGGGTCGACAGCGCTTCGCTCTTCGGGTCGGCCAGCATGCGCTTGACCTGCGCGGTCAGCACGCCGGGGCCGCGCAACGTGCCGCGCTGCGCGTGCTTCAGCAATTCGTCGTCCGGCCCCGAGCCCCAGATGAAGAACGACAGGCGGGTGGCCAGGTCGTGGTCGCTGATGCGGTAGTTCTGGCCGGCGCGGATCGCCGCCGGCGCCTCCTCGAGGCGGAACAGGAACCGCGGACTGGCCAGCACGGCCTGCAGCGCCATGCGCACGCCGGACTCGAAGTCGCCGTCCTTGCGGCCCATCGCGTAAAACTTCGTCAGGCCGTCCATGTCCTGCGACGACACCGGACCGCGGTAGGCGAGCGTCGCCAGCTTGCGGATGATCTCGCTGGCGCAAGCCGCTTCCTCGGTGCTCGACGTCGGGCGGCACGAGAAGATCTTCTTGCGGCTCGGCGTCTCCGAAATGCCGGTCACCTTGAAGGGACCGCTGACCGCGAATTCGCGCAGGTGCGGGAGCGTGGTGATGCCAAAGCCCGAACCGATCTGCGAATCGGCCAGCGTGTGATCGATCGGCGGCATCAGGTCATCCGGCACCGCGTCGAAGCGCTGCACGAACGCGGCGGCAAGGCGGTGCGTGCCCGCCTTTACATGCACGCGGACGGTCGTCAGGTTCATGCCGTTCGGGTCGGCTTCGCTCATCCGCGGGTTGATCTCGACCACCGCGGCACGCTCGCCGTCGATCGACACCTCGAGCAGCTCGCCCTTCACCGTGCTGCCGAACAACTGGCCGGTGGGAATCGAGTGCAACTGCAGGCGGAAGCTGTATTCGCCGTCGGCCGGGAACGTGTGCTGCACCGCAATGCCGCCGCGCGTGCCGAACGGCGCGCCTTCGACGTGCTGCATCTGCGAGCCGGTGCGCGGAACCTTGTAGGTGTATTCGGAGGCGCCAGCTTTCGGGTCGCCCACCGCGAGCGAGCTGATGCGGCTGGCCGCGCGCAGGTAGCCCTCCATCAACGTCGCGGAGAATGCCTGCGCGTCGGCGATATTGTCGAAGCCGGCACTGAGCGTGTCGGGCGGCAGGAACGCCGTCACGTCGACGTCGAGGTTCAAGAGCGCGCTCACCGCGCGCGCGTACTCGGCGCGGTTCAGCCGCTGGAACGGACGGCGGCCGGGATTGGGATTCAATGCGGCGGCCTGATCCAGGCGCGCTTCGATCGACTGCGCGAACGAGGCCAGTACCGTCCCGTCAGGGCGGCGCGCGCCCGAGGGCGGCATCATGCCGGCGCGCAGCTTGCGCGCCATCTTTTCGGCAACTTCTGCGACCTGCGCGTCGTGACCGACTTTCGCGGCATCGAACGTCTGCAGCGACAATCCGCCCGCGTTGTTCTTGTTGCGGTCGTTGTGGCAGGAAGCGCAGTACTGCTTGACGAGTGCGTTCTGAGATTCAGAAACCGAGGCGGGAATCGCAGTGTGGCTCGGGGCCATCGCCGGCGCGCTGGCTGGCGCCGGCACTCGCTGTTGGGCGGGCGGCGTTGCCGTCGCCTTCGATGCGGCCGCGGGCGACGTCTTCGCACTCGCCGCTGTGGAATTCTGATCAGCGTACGCGGATAGGCCGAGGGCCAACACGAACGCAGACAAGACTACGAACGAGATTCTTTTCATCAGGCGCCTTGCCTCAGATTTCGAGGCCCTTCCAAGCACGGCCGTTCATAACTCTAACAACCCGAATTATCAACGACTTAGCCGGGATTGCGTGTCAACAATTGTCACAGTCATGTTGACCATGTGTTCAATAGATGGCAACCCGCATTTCTACGGATTTGCGCCGAAATTCGCAGATCTCCAGCGTGTTACCCTTCCTGGTCTTCAAGGAGGACGCATGGATCGACCGAAATCCATCTCCCGCCGGCGTATTTTGGCGGCCGGAACAGCCGGAATCGTCGGCGCGGCATTGCCCGCCGCAGGCCAAAGCCCCGACCAGGCAGCGCGACCGAAAGTGCCCGCGGACCCCACCAAGGTCCAGGGGCCGCTCTCGACCGACGTCGGTGGCCGTTCCCCATTCGAGAAACCGAAGCGCGTCTCGCTTGGCGAGCGACGCACGTCAAGCCTCTCGCCGCTGCAGGATCTCGACGGCATCATCACGCCGTCCGATCTGCACTTCGAGCGCCATCACGGGGGCGTGCCGTCGATCGATCCGCAGCAGTACTCGCTGCTGATTCACGGCATGGTCGATCGTCCGATGGTCTTCACGCTCGCCGATCTCCGACGCTTCCCAGGTAAGTCGATGATTCGCATGATGGAGTGCTCGGGCAACGGCGGGCGCGTGTATCGCCGCGAGGGCAACCAGTCCGACCTTACGCCGCAGCAGATCGACGGGCTGACGTCAACGAGCGAATGGACCGGCGTCGCACTCTCGACGCTGATGCGCGAGGTTGGCGCGTCCCCGAAAGCGACATGGTTCCTCGCCGAAGGCATGGATGCAGCCGTGATGACGCGCAGCGTCCCCATGGCCAAGGCGTGGGACGATGCGTTGATCGCCTACGGGCAGAACGGCGAGCCGTTGCGTCCCGAGCAAGGCTACCCGGTGCGGCTGTTCCTGCCAGGCGTCGAGGGCAACGCGAGCATCAAGTGGCTGCGCCGCATTGAAGTCGCCGATCAGCCCTTCATGACCCGCGAGGAAACCTCCAAGTACACCGACCCGCTGCCCGACGGCACCGCCCGCATCTTCAGCCTCGACATGGATTGCAAGTCGCTGATTACCGAGCCGTCCTTCCCCGACAAACTCACCGGCCCGGGATGGTGGGAAGTGCGCGGCCTCGCGTGGAGCGGACGCGGCAAGATCGCCAAGGTCGAAGTGACGGGTGATGGCGGCAAGACGTGGCACCTGGCAAAGCTCGATGACCCGGTGCTGCCGAAGTGTCACACGCGTTTCCGACTGCCGTGGGAATGGAAAGGCGGCGAGGCGATGCTCGCGAGCCGCGCGACGGATGAAACCGGTTACGTGCAGCCAACCTACGACGTGCTGCTCGCGGCACGCGGTCCGGCGACCGCGTATCACTTCAACCATATTCGCGCGTGGAAGGTGAACGCCGACGGCACCGTCAAATTCGGAGGAGGCCTGTGATGAAGAAGCTGCTCATCGCGCTGCTCTCGATTGTCCCGATCGCGGTCGCTGCGCAAGACAAACCGCTCGGGATCGGGCGTGCCGCAACGCCGGAAGAAATTGCCAGGATCGACATCGACGTGCGGCCGGATGGCAAGGGACTACCGGACGGCAAAGGCAGCGTCGCCGACGGCGCGAAGATCTACGCCGCGAAGTGCGCCTCGTGCCACGGCAAGAGCGGCGAAGGCGCGAGCTTCGATCGTCTCGTGGCCACGGACTCCGGGAAGAACTGGGACTTCGCGATGAATGCGAAGCTGCCGCGCGCGGTCGGCAACTACTGGCCGTACGCCACCACGCTCTACGACTACACCTACCGCGCGATGCCGTTCGTGCAGCCGGGCACGCTGACGCCGGACGAAACCTACGCGCTCGTCGCCTACATCCTGAATCTCAACAAGATTGTCGCGGACGATGCGGTGATGGATCGCAAGACGCTGCCCGCGGTGAAGATGCCCTCACGCGATCGATTCGTGATGGACAACCGCAAGGGTGGGAAGGGCGTGAAGTAGCAGGGCGAACCAGGTTCGACCTGCCTGATGCCGCGACGCGGCTACTTCTGCTGTTGCGAGCCGAGTGGCTTGAGCACGGTCAGATCCTGCGAGTCGACGGAGTATTCCGTGAACGGTTGGTACATCTCGTCCCAGCTCTGTTCCGACCAATACACCTCGAGGTGCGGCGCCGGATTCCACTTGTTGCGGATCGAGTTGTCGTAGACGCCAAGCCCCAAGATCTTGCTGCCGGCCGGGATCTTCAGCGGCTCCTTCAGCTCGTAATTGAACTGCCAGTTGAAGTCGAACTTCGGCACGTTGAGAATCGTCTTCTCGGTGCCGTCCGGATAGACAATCACCCACTTCAAGCTCTTGCCGCGCAGGTGCATGTGCGGCGACATCGCGTAGAGCGTGATGTCCTCCGTCACCGGCGTGATGCCGGTCAAGCGCCAGTTCTCCGCGTGAGGCGGAATGTTCGGCGTGGTGCGGCTGCGGCGCGTGCTGCCCGGATCCGCCTTGTATTCGACCTCGCGGCCTTCCGCGCGATAGATCGACAACCCGCCCTTGGTCGTCGCGAGCGGATCGCCCGCCTGGCGAATCAGCACTTCGTGCGTCACCGGCACCTTGTTGAACCAGATGCCAAGCTTGGTGCGATCCTTCTCCACCTTGCCCGTCGGGTTGTAGTGGAGCTGCCAGTTGATGTACTTGCCCGCAGGCAGACGCTTGCCGATGTCCGCGCGATGGTGGTCGAGACCGCGACCTGGCACCCACGACAGCAACTTGCTCGAACCCGGCAGTCCGCTGTCGGTTGACGGCAGTCCGCGTGAGCCGCGATCGCCGATCACCTTCCCGTCAGGCCCGATGATCCGGCCGTCCTTCAGCGTGGCGCCCTCGGGAATGTCGACGAAGAAAATGCCGGCGTGATGCAGCACCGCGCGATTGCTCGGCTTCAGCTCGACGATCTCCGCGAACTTGTCTTCGGTCCACGGCACCTTCGAATAGAACATCTGCACGCCGAGTTCACCTTCGGCGGGAATCTCGAACTCCACCGGCATCTCGAGCACCAGATCCGGCTCGGTGCCCGCGGTCCAGCCGGTCGCAAACTTCGGCGACGGCGGCATGTCGGCATTGCTGCCGCGCGCGGCACCGCCTTCGACCCACGCGGCAATCGTGTCGATCTCCTTCTGCGTCAGGCTGATGTCGTTGCGCATCGGCAACGTCTGCGCCATGTCGGCGCCCCAGGGCGGCATCTCGCGCGCGACGACCTTCGACTTGATGGCCTTGGCCCACGGCCGCGCGTCCTCGTACGACAGCAGCGACATCGGCGCCACTTCACCGGGCCGATGGCAGTTCGCGCACTTGCTGTACATGATCGGCGCGACGTCCTTGGCAAAGGTGGGGACGTGCGCCGCAGGCGCCTGTGACTGAGCCGAGACGTTGAACGACGCGAGGGCACCAACGCCGATTGCGATCAACGCGAAACGCTTCATGTGCGCTCTCCTGATGACCTGATGGCCCGATGGCCCGATGGCCTGACCCGCGGATAGTAGCCTATTTCGGCGCGCCGGCGGCGCATGTCGCCACGGCCTCGACCGCCGAGGTCACGTTGATGCGGCTGACCTTGTCCTTGATGAACAGGCCGCGAATCACCACCGTCTTGTCTTTCATCTGCGGCAGATTGAACTCGCCGATGCCAATCAGCCGGAACGTGTTCTTCCCGGCTGGCGCGGTCTTCGGAATGTCGTCGCCGGCCGCCTGATTCGCGAGGCTCGGAACGGGCTCGGTCGCCGAGACCAACATCCAGTTGGTGCCCTGCTCCCGCAGGCAGCCGGTGACGCTCACGATCTCAACGGTCTTCTTCGGCGCAGGAGCCTGCACCATGGACACAACGAGCAAGGCGGTGGCAAACACGCGGCATATCATAGCCGCGATTGCCTCGCGTTCTCCTGATCGTCGCGTTGCTGCTGGTGGGCGCGGCCGGAACGGCGTCCCACGAAGCCGAGCGCACCAAGGTCACGCTGCGGTTGTCTGCGGACGGGTCATTCACGCTTGACGTTGCCAATGACCCGATGTGGCTGCTGCTGCGCCTCGAGACGTTTGCGGGTGGCAGCGTTCCTCCAAACCTGACGCCCGAACAACGCGACACTCGCCTCGCGCAACTCGCCGCGGTGTTTGCCGATCGCATCGTGCTGTTTGTCGACGGCCACGAAGTGCGAGCGTCGTCCGTCATGTACCGGAAGCCCTCCGGGCGTTCGGCGCCGTCTTCGGCCCTGGCCGCCGTTGCACACCGCGGCGTGCTGCCGCGGGACCCGGCACCCCGGACCTGGCTATATGGCCTGGTCGGCGATCGCTATCCACTCGAGATCGTTCAACCGGACGGGTCGTCGACGATCGAGTGGATCGACGGCACCAACTGGAGCGACGTGATCGATCTGTCGAGGTCGTTCACGCGGCCGACGCGCACGGAGATCGCGCGCCAGTATCTCGGGCTTGGCTACACGCACATCCTGCCGAAGGGGCTCGATCACATCCTGTTCGTGCTCGGGCTGTTCCTGCTGAGCCCGCGAATGAGGCCGTTGCTGCTGCAGGTCACCGCGTTCACGATCGCGCACTCGATCACGCTCGGGTTGTCGATCTATGGCCTCGTCTCGCTTCCGTCGCGCATCGTCGAACCACTCATCGCCCTTTCGATCGCCTACGTGGCGGTCGAGAATCTCGTGACGCGCGAGCTGAAGCCGTGGCGTGTTGCGCTGGTGTTCATATTTGGATTGCTGCACGGGCTCGGATTCGCAGGCGTGCTGCGCGAACTCGGCATGCCGCGCGGTGAGTTCGTCACCGCGCTGGTGTCGTTCAATCTTGGCGTCGAGGGTGGACAGCTCACCGTGATTGGCGCGGCGGTGCTGGCGACAGCGGCCTTCATGAAGAAAGGCTGGTCTCACCAACGCGTGGTGATACCAGCCTCTGCATGCATCGCGCTGGTCGGACTGTACTGGACCATCGCCCGCGTGTGGTCCGGCTAAAGCCGGACGCCGCCGTAATGTCTTAGCGACTCGAAGCGACGGACGGCACGAATTTCTGGATACGCTGCCCGTAGGTATCGGCCGCGTAGACGGCGCCCTTCGAGTCGACGACAATGCCGTGGACCCAGTCGAACTCGCCGGGGCCAAGCCCCTGCTTGCCCCACGTCGCGACCAGCTTGCCATCCTTCAACGACAGCTTGTGCACGCGTTCGAGTGCGTGATCGGCAATGTAGGCAAACCCGTCATCACCTTTGCGGGAAATGCCGATGTCCCACGGATTCCATCCGGGCACGCTGATTTCGCGCAGGTAGCTCAGGTTCTTGTCGAACACCTGCACGCGATGTCCCTCGCGGTCGATGATGTAGAGATTCTCCTGCGCGTCGACGGCGAGTTTGTGCGGTAAATCCCATTCACCCGCGGCTTTGCCCTTGTCACCAGGGCCACCGGCGCCGCGCGCCACCTGCTTGAGCAATTTGCCCGCCTTGTCGAACATCACGACGCGATTGTTGCCATAGCCGTCGGTCACGATGATGTTGCCGTTTCTGAGTACGGCAATTCCTGAGGGGAGATCGAAGTGCGTCGCATCGTTCCCCTTCTCCATGGTCGTGCCCAGTTGGAGCAGCACCTTGTCCATCTTCGGGCTGAGTTTCACGATGCGATGCGCGTCACGCTCGATCATGTAGACGTTGCCCTCCCAATCCACGGCACCCGAGTGCTGGAAGTTGGGATCGAGCTTGCGGCCGTTGAGCTCCTGATCGCCGCCCCACGCCACCAGCATGCCGTCGGTGATGAACACCATAACCGGCTTGGCACCGCGGTTGAACAC
>JAYQOO010000115.1:0-13614 GCA_038144855.1 Acidimicrobiia bacterium
CCTCTGTGCCCGCGGCCCAGACCATGACCGTCCCGGTCGACGCCGGTCAGCGCAGCATTGTGGTTGACGGCACCGAGCAGCCCCTTGCGGCTGGCCGCTATTCGGTGCGCGCCGAGCTGTTGCCGCGCAACAGCCGCGTGCCGATCCAGGTCACGACATTTGCAACCGTGCCCGGTGATTCAGCCGAGGTCGCATCGGGCGGTCTGGCATCACGGCGCGGCCCGAGTACGGGTTTGGCCTACATCGCGACGGCCGATCCGAGATTTCGCCGCACCGAAAGAATTCGTTTCGAGGTCCCTCTGGCGGGTGACGGGTTTACGGGCGCCGGCCGGCTGCTGACGCGCGAAGGTCAGCCCATGCCGCTGATCGTCAACTTCTCGGTCCGCGCCGATGAGGCGACGCAGCAGCGCTTTGGCGTGGCTGACGTGACGCTCGCCCCGCTGGCGGCAGGCGACTACGTCCTGGAGTTGTCGCTCACGAAGAACGGCAAGCCAGAGGTCGTGAGCTACGGCTTCAGGATCGTCCCGTGAGCGTTCGGGACGTCAAGAGCCTCCGACCGTGAACGTCAGCGTGAAGGGCGCCATCGGCCCGCCGTCGGTGCCCTTCACGCCTTCCGCAACGTCGAGCCGCACGCCCCTGAAGCGCTCGAGTGGCGCTACCGGACGAATCTCGAGCGCGCGATTCTCCCTGACATAGTTCGTCGTGAACTCGATCTCTGTGGCGCCGCCCGTGTCGCCCTGGGCGCTGACGTAGGTGAGCTTGACCCGGCCCTTCAGCGTCTCCGGATTCAGATCCCTCGACAACTGCATACGGATCCGCTCTGTCGAACGCACATCCGTCTCGCCAGCGGAGGGGGCCGTAAAGAGAATCTCCACCGGTGGCGGTGGTGGCAGGTCGATCACCACTTCGGTGGTGTCTTCCGGCGTCGGCGCCAGCTCGATGCTCGTGCCATCGAGCCAGGTCACGCCTTTGGCGCTGTGCACGGTGCCTTGCACGTGTACCCATCGGCCGCTGTCGAGGCGCCGCGCCGGATCGAAGTTGAAGCCCTTGCCCTTGGGCTCAAGGCCCATCACCCAGATGGCGGCGTCGCCGGATCGCAGCACAAACTGGTAGCGGTTCTGCGAGGGCGCCTCTGGGGAATCGCCAAACAGATTGCGGCCGCGGAACTGGCCGGTGATCGTCACGCGCTGGCCCTCGAAGCGCAGGGGGTCCATCGCGACGGCGCGTAGCGGCGGCGTGGTGGCGTTTGCGGCTGCGGGGGGAGGAACCGTGCCGGACAGCAGCAACACGATTTCTTCGCCCGGCTTCGGCCAGCGCTCCTGATAGGTCGCGCGCACGCGATCGAGCAGGTTGAACGGAATCAGGCGTGGATCGTCCGGCGACATGCGGCCGACGTCAAGCAACTGGCCGCGGGCCTCGACGCGGCCCTCGCGCGGCGCGTCACGCGCGATCAACCTGATGGCGCCCTCGTCGGTGCCGATCGTGATGCGATCGCCAGTGCCCTTGATCTCGCCGAGCACCATCACGGTCTGCTGATGGTAGTAGCCGGAGTAGGCGCGGATCGCGGTGATGGTGGTGGCGCGGCGCGTGGCGGGCTGCCCGGTCACGGTCGAAACCGTCAGCCCGGCCAGCAGCAGGGCGCCAAGGAACGTCCGGGCACGCATGTTCGTCAATGCTAGCAAATGAGGGGCGCCCTGATCCTCGTGGCTGTCGTCGCAGGTCTGTGGGGACTGCATCGCTTTCTCTGTTACGCCGAGGAACGCGGCTGGATTTACTACCGCAAGAAGCGCGGCTCGTGCGGCGGTCTCGGAGTCACGTCGGACTTCCTGAACGTGTACGACCCCTCACGCAGACACCTGCAGCAGGCCGTTCGCGAGAGCGAATGGAAAAGGGATGAGGACGACGACGGAGATGGAAAGAAGAATTAAGGGATTGAAGATTCCTTGATTGGCAATTGGCGGCCAATCGGTCAATTGGCGATTGCCCACGGTCGTCAATCAAGGAATCCGTCACATTTCAATTCAGCTCACATCTTCTTCTGCGCGAACCGCACGAGGATCACCGCGAGCGCGAAGAACATCCCCGCGCCGGCCAGTTGGCCGACGTTGCCCTCGCGCAGGAACGGCATGGCGTCGCCGACCGACTGCAGTGCCGGCAGGATGTTGATGTTGCGCTGCTGCAGGCCAACGAGGACTGCGAACAGGATGCCGGCGAGCGAACCGCCGGCAATCAGGCCGGAGCTGAACAGCGTGCCCGAGCTGAGGTCTGACTCGCTTGATTCGCCGGTCTTGCGTTCAACCCACCAGCGCACCACGCCGCCAATGAAGATCGGTGCCGTCGTTGCCACCGGCAGATAGGCGCCGACGGCAAACGACAGCGAGTGGATGCCGCAGAGTTCGAGCGTCACTGCGATGAAGACGCCGACCAGGACCAGGCCCCACGGCAGGTTCTGCGACAGCAGCCCCTTGATCAGCGTGGCCATCAACGTGGCTTGTGGCGCCGCGACTTCCTCGGAGCCGATGCCGAAGACCTGGTGCATGTAGAGCACCGTCATGCCGATGATGAACGCCGAGGTGACCGTGCCGATGGCCAGGCCCATCTGCTGGTAGATCGGCGTGGCGCCGACGATGTAGCCGGTCTTCAGGTCCTGCGCGGTATTGCCGGAGCTGGCGGCGCAAATGCAGACGATCGCGCCGACCGAGAGTGCGACCGGTCCATAGGCATCCCCGGTCCAGCCGAGCGCCACAAAAATCACACAGGTGATGATCAGCGTCGCAATCGTCATGCCCGAAATCGGGTTGGATGACGACCCGATCAACCCGGTGATCCGCGACGAGACGGTTGCGAAGAAAAACCCGAACAGCACGATCAGGATCGACACCAGGATGTTGCCCTGAGTCGGCAGGCCCGGCATCACGGCCAGGAAGATTGCCAGTGCCAGTGATCCGCCAAGCACGATGGTCATCGGCATGTCACGCTCGGTGCGCAACATGCCGCCGCCCGCAGCGGTGCCAAACCCCTTCAAGCCCTCACGCGCGGACGAGATGATCGTCGGCATCGTGCGTCCCAGCGTGATCAAGCCCGCGGCCAGCACCGCGCCGGCGCCGATATAGCGGATGTATGCGCTCCAGATCTGGCCGGGGCCCATCTCCGAAATCAGGAACGGCAAACCGGTGGCGGGGTTATTCGCCATCCCGGGATGGATCGGCGGAAACGGCGTCGGGATGGCCGCGCCGAGCAACGACAGCAGCGGCAGGAGCACCAGCCACGACAATACGCCGCCGGCAACCATGGTGCCCGCGATGCGCGGACCGATCACGTAGCCGACGCCCATGTACTCCGGCGACAGGTCCACATTCATCGTCGCATTCGGGAACTGGCTGGTGCGCGGCGTGGAGTAGCCGACCTCGGCGAGGAAGATGTTGAAGATGTTGGTGAACGACTTGAACAGCGCGCCGATGCCGAGGCCGCTGAACACCAGGCCGGCGAGCTTGCCGCCGCGTTCACCCGCGACCAGGACTTCGGCGCAGGCCGTGCCTTCCGGATAGGGCAGGACGCCGTGTTCCTTGACGATCAGGGCGCGTCGCAGCGGCACCATCATCAGCACGCCGAGGATGCCGCCGGCAAACGCCAGCATCGTGATCTGCGTGTAGTTGAAATACTTCGGACCTTCCGGCATCAGGAAGATCAGGGCCGGGATCGTGAACACCACACCACCGGCGACCGACTCACCGGCCGAGCCAATGGTCTGGACGATGTTGTTCTCGAGAATGGTGGAGCCGCCCAGTTTCTTGAGGACAGAGATCGCCAGCACGGCAATCGGAATCGACGCGCTGACGGTCAAGCCGGCGCGCAGTCCGAGATACACCGTTGACGCGCCAAACAACAGGCCGAACAGCACGCCGAGAACGATTGCCTTGGCGGTGAATTCCGCCATGGATTGTGATGCCGGGACGTAGGGCTGGAAGCCCTTCGAGGTATCTGCCATGCGCGGGATGATACTTCGGCGTGAATTTGCGGTATTCTGAAATCTGCTTGTGAATTCACAGAACAAGCGGAAGACGGCCACGGAGCCGGTCTCCGAACTCACGACCAACCGATTGTCGGTGTACCTGCGGAGCCTGAATCAGCTCGAGGCGGCGGGGGTCGAGACCATTTCATCACAGGCGCTGGCCGAGCAGTTCCATCTCAATGCGGCGCAGATTCGCAAGGACCTCGCCTACTTTGGTGAGTTCGGCGTGCGTGGCGTGGGCTACCACGTCAAAGATCTCAAGCGACATCTGCGACAGATTCTTGGCCTCGACCGCAAGCTCCGCGTCGCGGTCATGGGAGCCGGCAATCTTGGCCTCGCACTGGCGGATTACCCGGGCTTCAAGCGTGAAGGCTTCGAAATCGTGTCGATGTTCGACGTTGCCGACACGAAGATCGGCGGTGACTCGAAGAGCGGCGTGCCGATCCACGATCTGAAGGACCTGAAGAAGATCGTGCGCAAGGAGCACATCGATATCGCCGTGATCGCCGTTCCGGCCGAGTCCGCGCAGCACGTCCTCGACCAGGTGGTTGCCGCCGGCATCAAGGCGGTCTTGAATTTTTCACCCGGAGCGCTCAAAGTGCCGGCAGACGTGAAGATGAAGGGCGTCGACCTTACCGTGTCGCTGGAGAGCCTGTCGTTCTATCTCGCGCAGGGCATCGATGATGGGAGCTAAGGGCGCGAAACGCGCGAGGAGTGCGAGCGGCGCGAAAGGTGCACTGACTCACGTCGACTCGCAGGGGCGCATCCGCATGGTCGATGTGGGCGATAAGCCTGTCACTGACCGCGAGGCGATCGCGCGTGGATCAATTGCGATGTCGAAAGACGCGCGCACGCTGATCCAGTCAGGCACCAACAAGAAGGGCGACCCCGTCCAGGCCGCCCGGCTCGCCGGGATCATGGCCGCCAAGAAGACCAGCGATCTCATTCCGCTGTGCCATTCGCTGAACCTCTCGCACGTGTCGGTTGACCTGACGCCAACCAGGCAGGGCTACAACATCGAGGCGCGCGTGCGGATCGCCGGGCAGACCGGCGTCGAGATGGAAGCGCTGACCGCCGTGTCGGTGGCGGCGCTGACGCTCTACGACATGGTCAAGGCCGTCGACAAGACCATGGTGATCGGCGACATCGAGCTGGTCGAAAAAAAGGGCGGCCGCTCCGGCCACTTCAAGAAGCGCTGAACCCCGCCAGCTGGAGCCGAAGAACCGTGCGCGTCCTGATTTCGATTCAGCAGCCGGTGGCCCAGTGGCAGATTCCCTCTGCCGGCGTTGAGACCCTTCGCCGTCGATTCCCAGACATCGAGTTCGTGCACGCGACGACCCCCGAGCAGCGCGCGCAGGGGCTGCAGGAGTGCGACGTGGCCTACACGTGGATCCTCAAGGCGCCGGAGATCGTCGACGCGCCGCGGCTTCAGTGGGTGCACACGTCCGCCGTGGCCGTGGAAACCATCTGCCTGCCGGAGTTGTTCGCGCGCGGTATCGCCGTCAGCAACAGCCGTGGCGTGCAGGCCGTGCCGATTGCCGAGCACGTGATGGCGGTGACGCTGGCGTTTGCGAAGCAGCTGCCATTTGCGCTCGACCATCAACGGACGGCGACGTGGGCGCAGAACCAGTTCATGGGCGATCGTCTGCCGTGGCTGCTAAAAGGCAAAACACTTGGTCTGATCGGCGTCGGCACGATCGGCAGCGAGATTGCCGCTCGCGCCAACGCGTTCGGCATGCGTGTGATCGCGATGCGTCGGCGTGCGACGACCGGCGCGCCCGGCATCGAGCGCATGTTCGGATCCGAGCAACTCTACCCGTTCCTGTCGCAGTGCGACGTGCTGGTGATTGCCGCGCCGCTGACGCCTCAGACGCACTCGCTCATTGGCGAAGGTGCCCTCGCGCAGTTGCCGAAGGGCGCGATCGTCATCAACGTCGGGCGCGCGAAGATCCTGGATACCGACGCGCTGATGGCCGCGCTTGAATCAGGTCATCTTGGCGGCGCCTCGCTCGATGTCTTTCCGGCCGAGCCACTGCCGCCCGAGCATCGCCTGTGGAAGATGCCCAACGTCATCCTCACGCCGCATACATCCGGCTTTCGGCAGGGACACTGGGATGAGGTCGTCGAACTGTTTGCGGAGAACCTCGAGCGATTCAGGCGAGGCGAGCCGTTGAAGTTTCGCGTGGAGCCTGAGCTTGGATACTGATTCAGTCATCAGTCGACAGTCGGCGGTTAAGAGTTTTCAGTCAGGAGTCATCAGTCCAGTCATCAGTCTCTCAGTCTGCTGACGACTGCCGACTGAGTTGCTGACTGGTGACTGAAAACTCTTAACTGCCGATTGTCGACTGATGACTATCCTTCGGCGGCGGCTCGATGTGAATGATTGCGTCCTTGATCTGCGGGTAGTGCGCCATCAGCTTGTCTTTGACGACGTGCGACAAGTGATGCGCATGATCGAGGCTCATGTCGGCTCGCATCCAGATATGCAGATCGAGGAACACGAAATCGGCTGAGCCGCGGGTGCGGATGTGATGGCAGCCGATCACCTCGGGCACGCTGGTGACCACGGAGCGGATATCTTCTTCGGCAATGACGATCTGATCGGCCAGGATGCCGGTGGTTGACTGGAAGATCTCCCAGCACGCGTAGCCGATGAAGCAGGCGATGACGATTGCGGCCAGCGGATCGAGCCACAGGTAGCCGAGTTTCACGCCGATCAGCGCCGCGATGACCGTGGCCGACGTCAGCAGGTCGCTCAGCGTGTGCTGCGCGTCGGCGAGCAACACCTCGCTCTGCAACCGGCGCCCGGCACGGCGTTCGTAGAACACGACCCCGAGATTGATCAGGAACGTGCCGCCCATCACCACGAAAGTCATGGCCGAAATGGCCGGCTCGCCGCCTTCCTGGTAGCGCTCCCACGCCGCCGACAGCACCTCGCGCAGCACCAGCAGCAGGAAGATCAGGATGCCGACCGATGCCATGGTCTCGAACTTGCGATGACCGTACGGGTGGTCCTCGTCCGGAGGCGCGCCGGCGATCCGCACGCCGATGATGCCGACGACGTTCGAGGCGGTATCGGTGAGGGAGTGATAGCCGTCCGAGAGGACCGAAACGGCACCAGTGGCCATGCCAAGAGCGATCTTGGCGACGGCCACAACGAGATTCAGAAACAGGACGCGGTAGAGAACCGCCGAAACTTCAGACGCTCGGCTCAGAAGACTCTCGCGTGCGGCACGGGCCACCAGCGCACCTGGACCTTGCCGATGATGTACTTCTTCGGCACGAAGCCCCAGTGGCGGCTGTCCGAACTGTTGTTGCGGTGATCACCCATCACGAAGTAGTAGCCCTCGGGAATGACCTGCGGGCCCCAGTCGTCGTGGCTGCGATATTCGGCGGGCACGAAGTCATCGCGCATCGGCACGTCGTTGACGTAGACCCGGCCATCCACCACGCGAACCGTGTCGCCTTCTTCGGCGATGACCCGCTTGACGACCGACTTGTCGGGATTGAGCGGGTAGTAGAGCATCACGATGGCGCCGCGCTGCGGCGACGTCAGGCGATAGCGCAGCTTGTTGACGATCAGGCGATCCTGGTCGGCCAGCGTCGGTGCCATGCTCTGGCCTTCGACGCGCGCGACCTGGAAACCGAACGTGACGATCAGCGTGGCGTAGACCGCTGCCGACGCGAGCGTCCGCACCCACGCGAAGAACTCGTCGCGCCACACTTCGAGGCGGCGCATCATTTGCTGTGAATCGGTGTCGATCTGCATCGGCAGTGGCGTGGTCGCCGGCCGCGCGAACGGATCGGTGGTGGTCTGGAAGCTGGTGTTCTCGAACGGATTCTCGTCGCCCGGGTCGGCGAAGACTACAGCTTCAGGTACTCCCGCAGGCGTCGGGTCTGCGAGCGGCTGACCGGTATTTCCGTCGCCTTCTGGTCGGTCATCCTGAGGATGTAATTCCGGCTGAACCAAGGAACGATCTCCTTCACCTTGTTGATATTCACCAGGTGCGACCGGTGAACTCGCCAGAACACCTCGGGATCGAGCCGCGCGTGCAGCTCTTCGAGGGTCCGGTCGTTCGAAGTTCCCGACACCTGACCAGTCACAATATTAATCGAATCCTCGATGAGGGAGGCATGGATGATCTCCTCCGCCCGCACCAGCACGAACCGGTCATTCACTTTGACCGCCACCTGATCCCGGCGGTCTTTCGGCCCTTCCATCATCCGGACGAGCCGGTCGAGCTGCCCCTGCAGCGGTTCGGCCTGCTTCTGTCGCGTTCGCGCGCGTGACACCGCTGTCTCGAGCCGCGCGGAATCGACCGGCTTCAGGACGTAGTCAACCGCGTTGACCTCGAAGGCCTCAATGGCGCGCTGGTCATAATGCTGTGACGAAAATCACACTTGGTCCGGTTCCCGATTCCATCAGGCGGCGCGCGACCTCGAATCCGGTCAGTCCCGGCATTTGCACGTCGAGGAACGCGACATCGGGACCGTGCCGCGCAATTTCGTCGAGCGCCTCCATGCCGTTGGCCGCTTCGGCGACGACGTCGACGCCGTCGATCTGGCCAAGCAGGAAGCACAGCTCGTCCCGCGCAAGCTCTTCGTCGTCGGCCACCAGTGCCGTGAGGGCGCGTTCGCTCATGCCGTGATCCGGTGTTCGACCGCGACGGCGTAGGGAATCTCGATGCGCGCGACCGCGCCTTTGCCTCGCGAACCGACGAGCGTGAAGCGGCCGGCGGTGCCGTACAGCACGCGCAACCGTTCGTGGACGTTGTTAAGCCCGATGCCGCCCGACAGGTCTTGCGGCTTGCGTTCGTGCGGAATGCCGACGCCGTCGTCCGCGATCTCGATCACCGCCAGATCCAGTTCGCGCCGGCAACGGATGGTGATGGTGCCCGGGCCGACCTTGCTCGCCAGGCCGTGCTTGATGCAGTTTTCGACGAGCGGTTGCAACAGCAGGCTCGGCACCACGATATCCAGTGTATCCGGCGCGATCGACTTTCGGACGGACAGGCGGGCGCCGAACCGAATCATTTCGATGTCGAGATACTCGTCGATGGCCGTGAGTTCATCGCGCAATGTGACGAACTGCTGCTGGTTCTGCATGAGCCGGCGCAGCAGGCCGGACAGTTTGTGGATCGTCGCGCGCGCGGTTTCAGGTTGCGAGCGGATCAGGGACGACACCGACGTCAGCGTGTTGAACAGAAAGTGCGGATTGATCTGACTTTTCAGCGCTTCGACCTTGGCCGCCAGCAATCGCTTCTCCTGCTCCTGTAGACACCGTGAGGACAACCGCGATGTAGACCACGACGGTCAGCCAGGGCTCCGGGCTCGGGAAGTGGAACAGGCCGGATGGATAGCGCGCGCCGATGGCCTGCCGCGCGGTTTCGAGGCCGATCGGCACCAGGATCAGCACGATCTGCCAGTTCACTTTCATGTCGCGGATGGACCGCCACAGGTAGCGGGGGAGGCTGAAGAAGCCAAACGGGGAGAAATCCCAGATCGCCTCTTTCGGGCAGGCTTCGCGAATGCCTCCGCCGGCGAAGCCGCAGCCGATCGCAAAGAACGGTGCGCCGTATTCCCCGACGGCCAGGGCCGGAAGCGAGGCGAGCAGTCCGACGATGGCCCCGGTGTAGGGGCCGGCGATCAGTCCGGCCAGCAGGGCACCTTCGAGCGTGAGGTCGGCCGCGTCGTAGTTGAGGAGGACGCGCGCGGCCACCCCGGCGCTGAACGGCAGTCCCAGCCCAAGTGCGAACACCAAGCGGTCCGGCCAACTTCGGTGCTCGAAGATCAGAATGTGCCGAAATCGGCGATATCTCGCCAGCATGGTCGCCAGCGCCGCCATGGCCGCCAGTTTTACGACCAGGGTCGTGAGCAGGAACTGGTTCGCCGAGAGAAGCTTCGGATCTTCCATACAGGCCTACGGGCCTACGGGCCAACAGGCTAACGGGCAAGGACTTACGGGAATCTGCTCGCCCGTTTTGCGGTGCGGCCGCCGGTCTCCGATGTTATCATTCAAGGACATATGCTCAGTGACGTCGTCAAAGGGTTTGCACTCACGTTCAAGCACGTCTTCCGCAAGCCCATCACCGTCAACTACCCGGAGCAGAAGGTTCCGATGTTCCCGCGCTATCGCGGCAAACAGGTGTTGATGCGCGACGAGAACGGGCTTGAGAAGTGCGTGGCCTGCGGCCTGTGCGCGGTGGCGTGCCCGGCGGACGCCATTTATCTCGAGGCGGCGGAAAACGACGGCACCGTGATGGCGGGCCCGCGTTACGCGTCGACCTACCAGATTCACAAGACGCGCTGCATCTTCTGCGGCTACTGCGAAGAGGCGTGTCCGGTGTCGGCGATCTTCATGGGCAAGGACTACGAGCTCGCCGTCTACAGCAAGGACGACTTCGTGTGGGATAAGACCGAACTGCTGGTCCCTGCCGCAGCCGATCAGAAGGCGCCCGTCGCCGCGCGCTAAGAACCGCGCGGCCATTCCGGCCGTCTGTAACATTTAGATCAGTTCAGTGAAGAAGCCCTTTCTCCAAGCGTTAGATGATCGTGTGCTCGTGTGCGACGGCGCCATGGGCACGATGCTGTACGGCAAAGGCATCTTCATCAATCGCTGCTTCGAATCGCTCAACCAGTCGCACCCCGACCTGGTCACCGACGTCCACGGCGAGTACTTCAAGGCCGGCGCCGACGTGATCGAGACCAATACGTTCGGCGCCAACCGCATGAAGTTGCGCGCGTTTGGGCTGGGCGACCAGGTTCGCGCGATCAACCTCGCGGGCGCGCTGCTGGCGCGCAAGGCTGTTGAAATCGCCGGCGCGCAGGACGAGAAGTACGTCGCCGGCGCCATTGGGCCGCTTGGCGTCCGTGTCGAGCCATGGGGCAAGACCGGTGTCGATGAAGCCGAAGAGCTGTTTCGCGAGCAGGCGCAGGCGTTGCTTGATGGCAAGGTCGACCTGTTTATTCTCGAGACGTTTCGCGACTTGAACGAGATCGGCGCGGCCATTGCCGCCGTCCGCAGCATTTGCGATCTGCCGATCGTGGCGCAGATGACCACGGAAGAGGATGGCCTGAGCCTGGACGGCGCCCCGGCCGAACAGTTCGCGCCAGACCTGATTGCGCGCGGCGCGAACGTGGTCGGGGTGAACTGCAGCGTCGGTCCGGCGCCGATGCTGGAAACCGTCGAGCGCATTTCCGACATTGTCGATGTGTGGCTGTCTGCGCAGCCCAACGCCGGCAAGCCGCGTGACATCGAAGGCCGCAATCTCTACCTGTGCTCGCCGGAATACATGGCGTCTTACGCGCGCCGCTTCATCACCTCCGGCGTCCGCCTGGTTGGCGGTTGCTGTGGCACGACTCCCGAACACATTCGGCAGATTGCGCTGGCTGCCAAGTCCATGGCGCCGGGCCTGGCGCGTCACGCCGGCGGCGCGGAACTCAAGGTGCCGGTGGCGAGTCAGCCGAACGCCAAGCCGCCGGTGGCGCGCGAAGCGAAATCCGCGCTCGCCAAGAAGCTGGTCAACGGCGGGTTCGTTCGCGCCATCGAGCTGGTGCCGCCCCGCGGCCACGCGTCGTCGAACACCCTCAAGGAAGCGTCGCGTCTCGCCAGCCGTGGCGTCGACGTGGTGACGATTCCCGATGGCTTGCGGTCGGGAGCGCGCATGAGCGCGCTGTCGATGGCGGTGCTGGTCCAGCAGCACGCCGCCGTGGAAGCGTTGCTGCAGTATTCGTGTCGCGATCGAAACCTGCTGGGCATCCAGTCGGATCTGCTCGGCGCGCACGCCATGGGCGTGCGTAACGTGCTCGGCATCACCGGCGACGTGCGCAACCTTGGCGACATTCCGGACGCGACGGTGGTGTTCGATGTGGACTCGATCGGCCTGACGAACGTGATCAACCGGCTGAACCATGGCCTCGATATCGGCGGACAGCCGATTGGGGATCCGGCCGCCTTTCACGCCGGTGTGATGGTGAACCCCTCGCGCGACCTCGACCAGGAAGTGCGACGTCTCGAGTTCAAGGTCGAAGCCGGGGCCGAGTTTGCGGTGACGAGACCCGTGTTCGACGTCGCGGCGTTCGAGCGCTTCCTGGCGCGCGTCAGCGGGTTCGGCCTGCCGATCATTGTCGGCATCTGGCCGTTCGAAACCGCCTTGAACGCCGAATTCATGGCCAACGAAGTGCCCGGTGTGACCGTGCCGGATGCGTTGGTCGAGCGGATGAGGCGGACGGGCAGTGCAGAGGCCGCCGCCGCGGAAGGCGTGGCCATTGCGCGGGAAATTGTGACGGCCGTGAAAGGCATGGCTGCAGGTGTGCAGATCTCGACACCGTCGGGCCGGCTGGACGCCGCCCTCGACGTGCTCGACGTGGTATAGTCCCGTTCCGACTTAGCGAGTGAGCAAATATGGGCCTATTTGAGCAGCAAACCCAGCGTTCGGGTCACGCAGCCAGCAAAGCGCTCTCGGTTACCAACTACGGTACCGAGTTCATGCACCTGGTGTACCAGAACATCGCGAAGGTCTACGACTACACCTACGGTCCGACGCTACACCCTGGCCGCATTGAGGCGCTCGAAAAGATGCGCATCCGTCCGGGGACGGAGGTGCTCGAAGTGGGTGTGGGTACCGGCATCAACCTCGGGATGTACCCGCGCACCGCGAAGATCACCGGCATTGACCTGTCAGCCAAGATGCTCGTCAAGGCGCAGAAGCGCATTGACGACAAGGGGCTGACCAACTGCACCGTCGCCGAGATGGATGCCACGAAGATGACCTACGCCGATGACATGTTCGACGTGGTCTATGCGCCGTACGTGATCAGCGTGGTTCCCAACCCGGTCGCCGTCGCGCGCGAAATGTATCGCGTGTGCCGTCCCGGTGGGCGCGTGGTGATCCTCAATCACTTCAAGAGCCAGAGCCCGTTGATGGCGAAGATCGAAACCGCCATTTCGCCGATGACGGTGCACATTGGCTTCAAGGCCGACCTCGATCTGCCGGGGTTCCTCGAGCAGGCAAACCTGAACCCCGTGTCGCTGGAGAAGGTGAACGTCCCGAAGATCTGGACGTTGATCACGGTCGTGAAGGACTAAGGGCGTTCGAGCGCCTTGAGTTGGTCGTCCCTCAGGACGACAAACAATCCAGACCCCTCTGCGACGACGCGTCCAGAGGGGTCTTTTAACGTACTGCGCACCTGGATCTTGCGTCCGTCGATCTTCTCGATGCGGGCCTCGACAACGGTGTCGGTCTCGAGCGGCAACATCGCGATGAATGAGATGGTGATCGACGCGGCCACGCTCTTGTGATCGTTCATCCATGACACTGCGCCCATGGCTTCATCCAGCGTCGCTGCCAGCGCGCCGCCGTGCACGTGTCCGGGCGGCCCCATCGTCTTGGAGCCGAACCATGCTTTCGCATACAGCGTCGGCTCGCCAGGCTTGCGGAAATACGCGAGGCGGACATGGTTGTTCTCGGCGAGGAACGTGCCTTCGGGAAACGGAAAGGGTTCGCACGCTTCCCATCCCGGCTCCGGCTGTGCGATCGGTGTCGTCATCTTGGCTCGCGCTCTCAGGGTCCGCCTGATGGGGTACACCGCAGGAACCTACC
>JAYQOO010000116.1:0-13103 GCA_038144855.1 Acidimicrobiia bacterium
CCTCGACCGGCACGCCGACCATCCGGCGCAACTCCGTGGCCAGCTGGTCGGCAGTTCGCGCGCGGGCGTGCGGGACGCTTGTCGCGAAGAACGCCGAGGCGACGGGTCTGAGCGGCCCGATCATGTTGGCGAGATCCTTGTCGGCCATGGCGGCAAACACAAACGGCAGCAGCTTGCTGCCCGTATCCTGCAGGTACGACGCCAGCGCCGTCGCTCCGGCCGGGTTGTGCGCCGCGTCGATCAGCAGTTCGCCGTGGGCCGGGCTGCTCGCTGAGTCGACCGGCACCCGCAGCCACTCTAGGCGGCCTGGCCATTCGCATTGCGTGAGCCCCGTCACGATCGCATCGGTCGAGACGTGGCCAACGAGCATCGACCAGCGCTCGAGGATCGCCACTGCCACCGCGGCGTTCTCGAGCTGGTGGCGGCCCGGCAGCGCCAGCGTCAACGGCGGATACTTGCGGTCGGTCGTCGTCGCGTGGGCGTCAAACAGCGGCGCCTCGACCTCGCGAGCGACCTTGGTAATGCGCGCCTCGGCCTCCCGAGGCAACTGGCCGATCACCAGCGGGACGCCGCGTTTCGCAATGCCGGCTTTTTCATACGCGATCTCCGCCAGCGTGCTGCCGAGGTGCCGTTCGTGATCGAAGGCGATCGAGGTGATGGCGGTAATCGTCGGCGCGAGCACGTTGGTGGCGTCGTATCGTCCGCCGAGCCCGACCTCCACGAGGGCGACGTCCACTCCCTGGCGCTTGAAGATCTCGAACGCAACCGCCGTCGACACTTCGAAGAAGGTCGGGGTCACGCCCAGCGTGCCGGCGGCGACGAGGGCGTCGATGGCGGCCAGCACCTGCGCGGTGACCGCTTCGAACGTCGGCCGGTCGATCGGTTGCCCGTCGATCGCCACGCGCTCCTCGATCCGATCGAGATGCGGTGATGTGTAGCGGCCGGTCTTCAGGCCGGCGGCGCGCAGCCCGCGTTCGACCATGGCCGCAACCGATCCCTTGCCGTTCGTGCCGGCCACGTGGATCGAGCGGTAGGCGCGCTCGGGGTGGCCCAACGCGTCGAGGATCGCGCGGATGTTGTCGAGCCCGAGCTTGATGCCGAACTGTTCGAGCGCGAAGAGCCGTTCGAGCGGGGTCAACGGCCTGGGGCGGCGTCGGCGTGCTGGGCGGCTGGCGCCAGCATGAACTTCAACGCGTGCCCAAGTGTGGCCTTCATCTCGCGGCGGTCGACGACGAGGTCCAGCATGCCGCGTTCGAGCAGGAACTCGCTGCGCTGGAACCCGTCCGGCAGCTTCTGGCGGATGGTCTGCTCGATGACGCGCGGTCCGGCGAATCCGATCAGGGCCTTCGGCTCGGCGACGTTGAGGTCGCCCAGCATCGCGAAGCTGGCGGTTACACCGCCGGTCGTCGGGTCAGTCAGGATCGAGATGTAGGGCAGCCGGGCGCGATCGAGACGGGCCAGCGCCGCCGAGATCTTCGCCATCTGCATCAGCGACAGCGCACCTTCCATCATGCGCGCGCCACCCGAGCACGACACGATGATCATGGCGCAACGCTTCTCGAGCGCGAGCTCGATGCCGCGCACGATCTTCTCGCCGACCACGACGCCCATCGAGCCGCCGATGAAGCTGTACTCCATCGAGGCGACGACGGCGTCCATCCCGTTGATCCGGCCAACGCCGACGATCACCGCGTCCTTCTTGCCGGTCGATTTCTGGGTCGCCGCCAACCGCGATTTGTACGGTTTGGTGTCGGTGAACTTCAGCGGATCGTTCGAGACCAGGTTCGGGGCGATTTCTTCCCAGCGCTCGTCGTCGAACAGCGTTTTCAGCCGTTCGGTCGCGTCAAGCCGGAAGTGGTGTGCGCACTTGCCGCAGACGTGAAGATTCTTGACGAGATCCTTGGTGTAGATGACGGTGTCGCATTCCGGACACTTCACCCACAAGCCTTCGGGCACCCGGCTGGTCTTCGTGGACGCGGCAATGGGTTTGCGCGTCTTCTTGAACCACGCCATAACTCTCTAACGATACCTCTATTTGCGAGCGACGTAGTAGCGGGTGCCCTTGCCCATCCCCTTGATCTGCTTGACGAGCTCATCCAGGGCCACATCGTCCGACTCGGGATCGAACTCCGACGTCTCGACCACCAGGAGAGGCGTGGACGTGTAATGGAAGAAAAAGTGCTGGTAGGCCTCGTTCAATTCGCGAACGTAGTCCTCGTCCGGCAACGGGATGGCGCTCTCGGCGCCGCCGCTCTCGGCTTCCGCCGCCGCGCGGGCCCGGGCGCGGCGCCGCAGCCGCTCCATCAGCAGCTCGGTCGGCGCCTGGAGGTAGACGACCAGATCCGGCGCCGGCACGTCGCGAGACAGCAAATCGAAGAGGCGCTGGTAGATGAACAGCTCGTTATCGTCGAGGTTCAGGTAGGCGAAGATCTTGTCCTTGTCGAACACGTAATCGCAGATCGTGGTCTGCAGGAACAGATCGGCCTGTCGCTTGCTTGTCAATTGCCGATGGCGATTGAGCAGGTAGAACAATTGCGCCTGCAACGCGGAGCCCGGACGATCGGCGTAGAAGTCGGCGAGAAACGGGTTTTCAGTGTCCTCGAGGACGGTCGTCGCTTCGAGTTTGGCCGCCAGGCGTTCGGCCAGACGCGTCTTGCCGACCCCGATCGGACCTTCGATAGCTAGGTAGTGAAAGGCCACTCCGCCGCCGAGTATAGTTTGTAGCGTGATGATCAAGAAGGGTCATATCGAGTGGCGATGACGGTCGATCGGATCGAACTCTTTCTCTGCCGGCTCCCCCTGGTCCACTTCTTTGAAACCAGCTTCGGCCGTTCCTACGACCGGACGTTCGTGTTGATCCGCGTCGAAGGCGAGGCCGGCGGGGCGCGGTTCGAGGGCTGGGGCGAGTCGGTGGCCGAGGCCAACCCGTATTACAGCAGCGAGACGACCGAGACCGTGTGGCACATCATCACCGGCTTCATCGCGCCGCTGATCATCGGCGCGCGCTTCGAGCACCCGCGCGAGGTCTATCCGTTCCTCAAGCGGATTCGCGGCCACAACATGGCCAAGGCCGGCGTGGAAATGGCGATCTGGGACTTCTACGCGCGCGCCCAGGGACAGCCACTGTCGAAGGTGCTCGGCGGCACCCGCGATCGCATCGCCTCGGGCGTGTCGATCGGCATCCAGGACTCGCTCGACCAGTTGATGGGCAAGATCGAAAAGGAACTGGCCGCCGGATACCAGCGCATCAAGATCAAGATCAAGCCCGGCTGGGACATCGACGCCGTCGAGCGCGTGCGAAAGACCTTTGGACAGATCCCGCTCCAGGTCGACGCCAATGCCGCCTACTCGCTCGAGGACGCGGCGCTGCTGGCGAGACTGGATCCGCATGACCTGCTGCTGATCGAGCAGCCGCTGGACTATGACGACGTGATGGACCATGCGGTCCTGCAGCAACAGATCAAGACGCCGGTGTGCCTCGACGAGTCGATCCACACCGTGCGCATTGCGCGCGACGCCATCGAGGCAAAGGCGTGCAAGATCATCAATATCAAGCCCGGCCGTGTTGGTGGCCATCAAGCGTCGATCGAATTGCACGACCTGTGTGCGGCCAATGGCATTCCGGTCTGGCACGGGGGCATGCTCGAAAGCGGCATCGGCCGCGCCCACAACATTCATCTCGCGAGCCTGCCGAACTTCTCGTTGCCCGGCGACATCGCCGCCAGCAAGCGCTACTACCAGCCCGACCTTATCGAGCCGGCGATCGAGATCGCGGCCGACGGCACGATCGCCGTCCCGCAAGAACCCGGAATTGGTGTCAATATCGTGCGAGAGCGCATCACGCAGGCAACGCTTCGACACGTGACCCTATGAGACTTCGTTTTGCGACCTCGCGCGTCGCGCTGCGGCAGGCGAGCCTGCTGTGCGTGCTGCTGGCCGGCGTAACCAGCTGTGCCGCTCCGGCGGCGCCCGTGCAGGCGCCCACGCCGCCTGTGGCGGTGTTCGAGCAGAAGATGAAGTGGATCTTGCAGCTCGAGGACGAGCGGCGCCTGTCTGGGGACGCCGGCGGTGGCGACCTGGTGGCGCTGTTGAGCGATGCCGAGGCCCGTATCCGTCGTCGTGCCGCCCTCGCGATCGGGCGCGTGCGTCTTCCTGCAGGCATTGCCGGCCTGACCTCGTTGCTGCAGGCCGAGCGCGATCCCGAAGTGCGGCAGATGGCCGTGTTTGCGATGGGCCTGATCGGCGACGCCGCCGCCGCGCCGGTCTTGACGACGGCCCTCAACGATCCTGATCCCCTGATCCAGGGTCGCGCTGCTGAAGCGCTGGGATTGATCGCCCATAAGGCCGCGGCACAACCGATCACCAACATGATCTACGCGCACATCAACGCTGGTGCGCTAAACGGTCTCGATCCGGATGACATGGGTTATCCGAAAGCCGCCAACGTCGAAGCGGTGCGGCTGGGCGCGTTCGCACTCGTCCGGCTCGGTGCCTACGACGGGCTGGCGTCCGCGTTCCTCAATCCCGCAGGCAAGGTGCGGAGCCGCTGGTGGCCGATTGCGTTTGCGTTTCAGCGCATCAACGACCCGCGCGCCGCGGCCGTGCTGCTCGACCTGTTCGCCGGCCAGGGGCAGTTGTCGCGCGCGTTTGCCGCTCGTGGCCTGGGCGCGTCGAAGGACCCGCGCGCCGTCACGCCGCTGCTGGCTGCGGCGGAGGATGCCTCGCAGCCCCTTGCGGTGCGCATCCAGTCGGTTCGCGCCATTGCGGCGCTCAACGACGCCCGCGGCGGTGCCGTCATGCGGCGGCTGATTGCGTCACCCAAGGTGGAGCAGAACCTCCAACTCGAGGCCATTACCGCGCTGTCGAGGCTCCGCGATCCTGCGGCCGTGGAGTTGCTGATCGACCTGGTGTCGGCATCGTGGCCGGCGGTGCGATCGGCGGCGCTCAACGCGCTGGCCAAGACGGACGCCGACACGTTCACCAGCGCCATTTCGGGCCTGGGCCCGGATGCGCACTGGTCGGTGCGCGCCTCGCTCGCCGACACGCTGGCGGATCTTGGCGCTGAACGCGCGCAGGCGCCGCTGACCGCCATGCTGCAGGATCAGGATCAGCGCGTCATTCCGTCGGTGCTGGATGCGCTGGCTAAAGTCGGCGCGTCCAATGCCGCGCAAGAGTTCGTGTCGCGCCTCAGCAGCGACGATCCCGTCGTGCGGGCCGCCGCGGCTCGCGGCTTGGCGACCATCAAGGCGCCAAACGCGACGGCCGCCCTCGCCGAAGCCTTCAAGACCGCCCAGCGTGACGGCCTGTATGGCGCAAGGACGGCCGCGCTCGATGCGCTGACCGCCCTCGATCCGGCTGCCGCCAGGGCCACGTTGACGACCGCGCTGGGTGATCGTGACTGGGCCGTGCGGATGCGCGCCGCCGAACACCTGCGCAAGCTCGATCCCGCCGCCGATCTTACGTCGATGCGGCCCGCACCGCCGCAAACCTCGGTGCCCGAGTTGACCGCGCTTGACGCCCTCGTGGCGCCGCCGCAGTACTCGCCACAGGCCTACATCGACACGAGCAAAGGCACGATTCAGTTCGAATTGGCGGTACTGGACGCGCCGAGAACCGTCGCCAACTTCATTGCCCTGGTCCGGAAGAACTACTTCCGCGGCGTCCAACTGCACCGGGTGGTGCCCGACTTCGTCGTCCAGGATGGCGATCCCCGCGGCGACGGAGAGGGTGGTCCGGGCTACACGATCCGCGACGAGATCAACCAGCGCCCCTACCTGCGCGGTACCGTCGGCATGGCGCTCGAGTGGGCGGATACCGGCGGCAGCCAGTTCTTCATCACCCACTCTCCGCAACCGCACCTGGATGCGCGCTACACGGTCTTCGGACAGGTGGTCTCCGGCATGGATGTCGTCGATCGGCTGCAGCAGTGGGACACGATCGACCGGATTCGCGTCTGGGACGGCGTGAACTGGATCGGGCAGTAAGCGTACAAAACAAAAGGGGCGCCGTGAGGCGCCCCTTTTCTAACTAACGGCTCACGAAGCTTAACGCTTCTTCGCCTTTTTCTTAGCAGCCTTCTTAGCCTTCTTTGCCATTTTCAAATCCCCCCCTTCAGGTTGGGTTATGCGGAAGATTCCGCCGCAGCGCCGTTCGGCCTCTGCCGCCTGGCACTCCGCGTCACGGTGCCGGCTGTCTTCGCGCCTCTAACGCGCACACCATGTGTGCGCCGAATGGAAAAGGGTGGGGCAGTTTGTGAGAACCGCCCCTGTAGCGGCTAGCGCTTCTTGGCCTTCTTCTTGGCCGCCTTCTTTGCCTTCTTCGCCATTGTTCTCTCCTGATGGGGGGTGACTCTGCCTGATGGCAACCGCTGATTGTTTTTCCGTATTCGAAGAGTTTTTACCTCTTCACAACCAGTGGCCTGAGCCGTCCGCCCTCATACCAGATGTAGATTATGGATGAGAAATTCGGTTGTCAAGCACAAAGCGTTTATTGTAGTCCGGCCAACGCGTACCGAACGCTCGAATTCACCGTGTCCACGCACACCCGCAACCGTCGTCTCGGTTGTTCGCTGACGAATCTGTAGCCTGCGTACCGTACTGACGACGCGACCGCGCGTGGCTACGGTTTCTTCACCTTGAGCGCGAGCGTTTGTTTCGCAATGTTGCGGCGCGCGACGCGTTCAGCGACGTCGGCGCGGAACACCGCTCGTGAATGCGCGAGAGACAGCAGTTGCGCCGAGGCCTTCAGGCTCGCGGCCGGATCGTGGAAGTAGACGTCGAGGATCTCCGCCTCGATCTGCCTGAACAATGGATTGTGCGGGTAGCGCTCCTGCAGGCCGCGAATGATCGTCAGTGCCTGCTGCCACTTCTGCTCGTACCAGAGATACAGGATGTGAATCTGGAATTGCGCTTCGTCCTTGACCAGTAGTCCCTGGGCGCCGGCGCGTTCGAGTTGCTGGAGTCCGCCTTCGCGATCGCCGCCGGGGAGTAGGAACAGGAACCGCAGGAACCGAAAGATCGCCGGCGCCACGCCTGCGTAGTAGCGATACATGCCGATGCCGAACTCGGCATCATGCATGCCCGGATCGAGGACCAGCGCCCGTTCCAGCGCTTCCTTGATCCGCTTGCCATCGCGGGCGGCAGCGAGGCGCTCCAGGCGGTAGACACGAAATTGAGAGCGCGCGCCGTAGGCGGCACCGACGTAGAACCAGGCTTCAGCCCGCCGCGGTTCAGCGGCGGCAAACCGCTCGGTCTCGGCGATGGCCGCATTTACGGTTGAGAGGAACTTCGCGTCGAGCTGGCGGTTGTCGAGATCGAGCTGGATCTGCCACCACAAGCTGAGCGACTCGAGTCCGCGGCACGCTGCCATCGGCGCCGGCGGGCAGACGGCCGGCAGCGTCTTATCGAGTTGTTCGAAGTTGGCGTCGAGGATCAACTCGTACGCCTTCGCGACGGTCGAGGCGGCGGTGATACCGGTCTGGGCGGGTACGACCGGTTGGGCGGGCAGGGCTGCGATGGAAGACGACAGCAGCACCAGGGGAGCGATGATCGGGAGAATTTTCACGCCCTGCCAGCCCCTCCTGCCGTACCCCACCCTGCGCGCCTAGATCGCGCTGGTCTTCAGTCCCTGTTTCTCAGCGTGGCGCAGCAGCGCCAGCTGGATCAGCCGGTCGACCAGTTCGGTGTAGCCGACGCCGGTCGCTTCCCACATCTTCGAATACATGCTGATGGTGGTAAAGCCGGGCATGGTGTTGATTTCGTTCAGGTAGATCGCGCCGCTATCGCGCGAAACCAGGAAATCGACCCGCGCAAGTCCCGCCGCGTCGATCGACCTGAATGCTTCGACCGACAGCCGCCGCACCTCGCTGACCAGCGACGCCGGGAGGTCGGCGGGGATTACGGACTTCGATCCTTCGTCGAGATACTTGGCTTCGTAATCGTAGAACTCGCGCGACGGAATGATCTCGCCCGGCAGTGAGGTCTCCGGCGCGTCGTTGCCGAGCACCGCGCATTCGATTTCGCGCGCGTTGGGGACGCCTGCTTCCACCACTACCTTGCGATCGAAACTGAGCGCGAGTTCAATGGCTGGCAGCAGCTCGCCGGCGGTCTTGACCTTCGAGATGCCGACGCTCGATCCCAGGTTGGCGGGCTTCACAAAGACCGGCAGCCCCAGTGCGTCGATCTTCTTCAGGACGGCGGCGCGGTCCCTGTCCCAATCGGTGCGCACGAAGCCGTACCAATCGCAGACCGGCAGGCCGCGTGCCGCGAACAACACCTTCATCACCGCCTTGTCCATCCCGGCCGCGGATGCCAGCACGCCGGGGCCCACGTAGGGAAGGTTGGCGAGCTCCAGCAGGCCCTGGACCGTGCCGTCTTCTCCGTACGGTCCGTGGAGGATCGGAAACACGGCGTCGAGCTTCAGGGCGGCCAACGCGGGATCGGTCGTGCCGCCCGAGGTCGCTGCCGCGCCCGCGGCGCGTGCCTGCTGAATCACCTCGGCCGCCGACATTGCGGTTGGCGGGTGATCTGGGAATGACCAGCGCCCGTCCTTCTCGATGCGGATGGGCACGGGCTCGTACTTCGCCCGATCGATGTACTTGAAAATCGACGCCGCCGACGTGACCGAGACCTCGTGCTCGCCCGATCGCCCGCCGAAAATGATCCCAACCCGCAGTTTCTTTTCTACTGTCGCCACTACGCCGATAATAAGGGGTCGGGACCATTTGTTCACACTCACCCATAGAGACGGCGCCGCACGACGTGGCGTACTCAAGACGGCTCACGGCGAAATTGAGACACCGGTTTTCATGCCGGTGGGCACTGCTGGCGCGGTCAAAGCGCTGACTCCTCGCCACTTAGAGGAGATCGACGCGAGCATCATTCTTGGCAATACCTATCACTTGATGCTCCGCCCCGGCGATGAGTTGATCGCCAGGCGCGGTGGCCTCCACAAATTCTCCGGCTGGAATCGGCCGATCCTGACGGACAGCGGCGGCTTCCAGGTGTTCAGCCTCGCCGATCGCCGGAAGATAGATGAGAACGGCGTGGACTTCCGGTCGCACATCGACGGCAGCAAACACCGCTTAACTCCTGAATCTGCAGTAGATATCCAGGCGAACCTCGGCTCCGACATTGCGATGGTGCTCGATGAATGTCCGGCGTTGCCGTCGACCCCTGAGATCATTCAGAAATCGCTCCAAATGTCCGCCCGATGGGCGGCACGCTGCCGTGAGCAGTTTTTCAACCACCGGAAAAATAGACCCGACCCCTTTACTCAGGCTCAATTCGGAATCGTGCAGGGCGGGACATTCAAGGATCTGCGAGCTGAGTCGGCGGAACTGACTGTATCTATTGGGTTTGAGGGCTACGCGATTGGTGGGCTGAGCGTCGGCGAGCCGAACGAAGTCATGTACCGCGTGGTGGAGGAAACGACGCCGCTCCTTCCCGTCAACCAGCCACGCTATTTAATGGGTGTCGGCACACCTATAGATATTGTCGAGAACGTCGCCCGCGGCATCGACATGTTCGACTGCGTGATGCCGACCCGAAACGCGCGCAACGGCCAGCTCTTCACCAGCGAAGGGCCCATAAACATCAAGAACGCCCCGTTTTCCGAAGACGATGGACCTGTCGATCCGGCGTGCTCGTGCTACACCTGCCGCAACTTTTCGAGGGCCTATTTGAACCACCTTTTCAGGGCTGGTGAGATGACGGCCGGCACCCTTAACACGTTGCATAACCTGAGCTTTTACCTTGACACCATGCGCCGGATTAGGGAGGCTATATCGTTCGGCAGGTTCGAAGATTTTAGACAGAAGTTCCATCAGACCTTTACCCGCCGCGCGTTGATTTCATGACCACGACGGATCCCCACTTCGGCATGATCCTGGCACTCGGGTCCTCGCCTGGCCAACAGGTGAGCCCGCTCGTGCAGCTCATTCCGTTTGCGCTCGTACTCGCAATTTTCTATTTCGTCATTCTGCTGCCGATGAAGAAACGGCAGAAGAAGGTGCAGGAGTTCCTGTCCGCGCTCAAGGAAGGGGACAAGGTCGTGACCTCCGGCGGCATCTTTGGCTCGATCGCCAAGGTCGCTGAGGACAAGATCAGCCTGCAGATTGCTCCGAATGTGAGGGTGGACGTGGCCAGGGCCGCAGTTGTCGGCTACCAGGGCCAGCCGCCCGTAGTTGAAACGCCGAACACATAAATCATGGCGAAGAACCTTAAGTGGAAGTTTCTCTCGATCGTCGCCGTTCTGGCGCTGGCGGTGTTTGCGTTCTACCCGCCCGACCAGAAGGTCAAGCTCGGTCTCGACCTCAAGGGCGGCGTGCAGCTGGTGCTGCGCGTCCAAACTGATGACGCGCTCCGTCTTGAAACGCAGACCACGGCCGACCGGCTGGGCGAGCAGCTCAAGACGAAGAACGTGGCGGTGACGGCGATCACGGTCGATTCCGCGACCGCGTTTACGGTCAGCGGCGTTTCGCCCGAGAAGGATGCGGAGTTCCGCAACAGCCTCGTCGAAGTGGAGACCAACTACGACCGCAGCTCCGGGGCCGGCACCTACACGTTCACGCTGAAGCCGAACATCGTGGTTCAGCTGCGCGAAGACACGGTGAACCAGGCGCTGCAGACGATCGAACGGCGCGTGAACGAATTGGGTGTCGCCGAGCCGATCATTGCGCGTCACACGGCGGCGGACCAGATCATGGTGCAGTTGCCGGGCGTGACCGACGTGAATCGCGCGAAGGAAATCATCCGCTCGACCGCCCAGCTCGAGCTGAAGCAGGTTGAGCAGGGGCCCTTCTCAGACGAGGCTGCGGCGCGCGCTGCTCTCGGTGGCAACGTGCCTCCCGACATGCAGGTGCTGCCCGGCACGATCGAAGCTGCGCCGGGCCAGCCTGCCGGCACGGGCTACTACGTCGTCCGCCGCGTGCCTGCGGTCACCGGCCGCGACCTTCGCAACGCGCGTCCGACGCTCGACGAGAACAACCGCCCGGCGGTCAGCTTCTCGCTGAACAACGAAGGCGCCCGCAAGTTCGGCGCGTTCACGCAGGCCAACATCGGCCGCCAGCTTGGCATCGTCCTCGACAACCGCGTGCAGTCGGCGCCCGTGATTCAGTCGCGAATCGATGATGAGGGCCGCATCACCGGCAACTTCACTAACCAGGAATCGCAGGATCTGTCGCTGAAGCTGCGCTCGGGCGCGCTGCCGGCGAACCTGACCTACCTCGAAGAGCGCACCGTTGGTCCGTCGCTCGGCGCCGATTCGATTCGCGCCGGCGTGATGTCGGCCGCGGGCGGCCTGCTGCTCGTGACGCTCTTCATGCTGGTCTACTACAAGGCGGCCGGCATCAACGCGCTGCTGTCGATCGGGGCCAACCTGATCATCCTGCTCGGCCTGATGGCGTACGCGGGCGCGACCATGACGCTGCCCGGCATCGCGGGCTTCATCCTGACGATCGGTATGGGCGTCGACTCGAACGTGCTGATCTTCGAGCGCATCAAGGAAGAACTCGCCACCGCCAAGGGCGTGAAGCAGGCGGTGAGCGCCGGCTTCGACCGCGTGCTGCTGACGATTCTCGACACGCACGTCGCGTCGCTGATTGCGGCGGCGTTCCTCTTCAACTTCGGCACCAGCTCGATTCGCGGTTTCGCGCTGACGCTGACCATCGGCCTGCTGTCGAACGTGTTCACGGCATATTTCGTTTCCCGCACCTTGTTCGAGGCGACCTTGTCAGGCCGCAACGTGCAGAAGCTGTCGATCTAATTTATGGCCCTCCTCCAGAACGCCAACTACGACTTCATCAAGTGGCGCTGGCACGCGATTGCGTTGTCGGCGATCGTGATCCTGGCCGGCCTGGCTTACGGCGCGACCAAGGGCATTCCGCTCGGCATCGATTTCTCGGGCGGCACGATCATGATCGTGAAGTTCGAGCAGCCGGTGAGCGACGACCAGGTGCGCAACGCGCTGTCGTCGATTGCCGGTGAGCAGGTAATCCAGACCTACGGGGATCCGGCGCAGAACCAGAAGGTCATTCGCCTGCCGCAGCTGATCCAGGAGCAGGGCGCCGCGCTCGACCAGAACGCCCGCGCGGTGGTTGACGCCCTCAACGCGGCGAACCTCGGCAAGATCGAGGTCATCAGCCAGGATCTTGTCGGCCCGGTGATCGGCGCCGACCTGCAGCGCCGCGGTATTTACGCGATGCTGGCGTCGATTGTCGGCATCACCATCTATATCGGCCTGCGCTTCCGCTTCGCGTTTGCGATCGGCGCCATCGCGGCGACGTTCCACGACATCCTCATCGCGGTGGCGTTCCTGTTTTTCATGGGCTACGACCTGTCGCTGAACGTCGTGGCCGCCATCCTGACCATCACCGGTTATTCGGTGAACGACACCATCGTCATCTTCGACCGCGTGCGTGAGAACCTGCGCAGCAAGCGCCGTGACTCGCTCGAGAAGGTCGTCAACGAGAGCGTCAACCAGACCTTGAGCCGCACGATCATCACGGCAGGCACCACGTTCCTCGCGGTGCTGGCGCTGTATCTGTTCGGCGGCGAAGTGCTCGAGGCCTTTGCGTTCACGATGCTGGTCGGCATCATCAGCGGCACCTACTCGACGATTTTCATCGCCTCGTCCATTGCGATCATCCTGAGCAGCAAGCAGGCGAAGGCGCGCACGACGGGCGCTCGCAAGACGGTCTAGCTGAGCGTATCAACGGTATGACTGGCACTACCAGCAGGCTCCTCGCAGCAAGTGGGGGCCGTGCGAAGGAACGGCCCGGTAGTGCTTTCGTGAGTACGTTCCGTTAGAACGCCGCCGTGGATCTGATCGCGGCCGCGCTGCTGGGGGTGGTGCAGGGGCTCACCGAGTTCCTGCCGGTATCGAGTTCCGGCCACCTGATCCTGGCCCGGGCGTTCTTTGGCTGGGATCCCGGGCGGTTTGGAATCGCGTTTGACGTGGCCTGCCACGTCGGCACGCTGCTGGCGGTCGTCGCGTTTTTTAGCGCCGCCATCGTCCGCCTGGTGGCGGCGGCGCCGGGCGCGCTCAGCGGCCGCGACGGCGAGTACGAGCGGCTTGGCCGGTTGATCATCGCCGGGACCATTCCG
>JAYQOO010000117.1:0-3122 GCA_038144855.1 Acidimicrobiia bacterium
TCGTCGATGCGCGAACGGCCGCGGCGCAGGCGGTACAGGCCCTGGAAGTGGAAGCCAAGCGGCACGATCAACGCCACGAACGGCAGCACGTTGACGTACTGCTCAACCGGCGGATGCCCGCGCGTAATCGCGATCAGGCCGGTCTCGAAGCGGAGCAGGTAGGCAATGAAAAACGCCACCATGCCGAGTAACGCGTCGGCGACGACATGGAACGCGACGAGGAGACGGTTGTGGCGCCTTACCATCGCTCACCAACCGGGGCGCGCAGGGTGTCGTCCACGACCTGTTGAATCTCGTGGACAAAACGGGTGCGCGAAAACGTTTCCGCGTGCCGGCGAATGCGCGAGGCATCCCACGCAATGCCGGCCGTGCGCGTCAGGGCCGCGGCCAGCGAATCGACCGTGGGCGCTTCGAACAGCACACCGGTTTCGCCGTCGATTACCGTGTCCAGGGCGCCCCCTCGGCCCAGCGCCACCACCGGGCGGCCGCAGGCCTGAGCCTCGACGGGCACAATGCCGAAGTCTTCTTCACCGGGGAGAATGGCCGCGGTCGACGAGCGATACAAGTCGCGAATCTCTTCATCCGTGCGCCAGCCCGCCAGTTCGATGCCGTCGCCGGCAAGCTTTTCAAGGTTGGCGCGCTCGGGGCCCTTGCCCACGACGGTCAGCGCCACGCCGGCCCTGCGCGCGGCCATCATCGCGAGGTCGACTCGCTTGTAGGGGACGAGCGCGGACACCACAAGAAACTTCGGCTGTGCTGGAGGTGCCGGTCGTTCCGCCACTGGCGGCGCCGGCTGGTAGTACTCGGTATCGACCGGTGGATAGACAAGGGTCGACTTCCGATTATAGTACAGCGCTATCCTCCGCGCAACATATTGAGAAATAGCGAGATAGCGGTGTACGCGGCCCTCCGTGGCGCGGTCCCACCGCGCCAGTCCGGCGAGCATCGGCCGCAAGATCATGTTGCCGACCCGTCCGACGCGTTCCGGCCCGAAATACTCGTCAAACTGATCCCACGCGTACCGCATCGGCGTCAGGCAGTAGCAGAGATGGCGGGCGCGTCCGGTGACGACCACGGATTTTGCGGCGCAGTGACTGGTGCTGATCACCAGGTCGTAACCGTCGAGATCGAATTGCTCAACCGCCATGGGGAAGAGCGGCAGGTACTGGCGATAGAGTTTGCCGGCCATCGGCAGCCACTGAATCGCCGATCGCTTGACCATGCGGCGCTCGATCAGGGGCGACGTGGTGCCGGGCAAGTAGACAAGCGTGAACAGGTCCGCGTCAGGAAAGATCTCGCAGAACACTTCGAGGGCCTTTTCGCCCCCGCGCATGCCGGTCAGCCAGTCGTGAATGAGCGCGACGCGCAAACACCTGATTGTACCTGCCCGGGGCACGCGGGCCTACTGGCGAAAGGGCATAATCTGGCGCATGGCTGACGACAAGGCGTTTACCGGATCGATCCCGAAGGTGTACGAAACCTACCTCGTTCCGCTGATCTTCGAAGCCTACGCGGCGGACCTGGCGCGCCGGGTGGCAGCCCGTGGTCCGCAGCGCGTCCTGGAGATTGCTGCGGGAACCGGGGTCGTGACGCGGGCGCTTGCAGCCGTGCTGCCAGAGGCGACCGAGATCGTGGCGACGGACCTCAATCCGGCCATGCTCGAACAGGCTGCCGCGATTGGCACCAGTCGTCGCGTGGAATTCCAGCAGGCCGATGCGATGCAGTTACCGTTTCCCGACCAGTCCTTTGATGTGGTCGTGATCCAGTTCGGCGTGATGTTCTTCCCGGACAAGCCGAAAGCGCTCGCGGAAACGCGCCGCGTGTTGCGGAGCGGCGGCGCGCTGATCTTTAACGTGTGGGGCAGCCTGGAGCACAACGAGTTTGCCGCCGCGGTGCAGGCGGGGCTTGCCGCCGCGTTTCCGAACGATCCACCCAAGTTCCTCGAGCGCACGCCATACGGCTACTTCGATCACGCGCGGATCGCGGCAGACGTGGCGGCAGGCGGATTTGTCGCGCCGGCCGAGATCGTCACGGTCGATGAACGCAGCAGGTCGCAGTCGGCAGGCGATCCGGCGATTGGCTACATCCAGGGCTCGCCACTGAAGGGTGATGTTGAAGCGCGCGGCAGTGTCGAGACCGGCACACAGGCGGCGACCGACGAAATCACGCGACGCTTTGGCCCCGGCCCGGTCGACGGCCGGATCCAGGCGCACGTCGTCACGGTAGAAAAATGAGGCGCGGGCTAGGCGCCGACCTGCATGTAGATGTCGTGGATCTTCTTGACGCTCTGTTGCCACGAGAACGCGCGGGCGCGTTGCCGGCCCCGTTCGATTAGTTCGGCGCGCAGTGAATCGTCGCTGACGGCGCGGACGATCGCGTCGGCGATCGCATCGGGATCGTACGGGTCCACGAGCAGCGCCGCGCCTCCCGCCACCTCCGGCAACGACGACACGTTCGACGTCACGACCGGCGTACCGCAGGCCATCGCCTCGAGGGGCGGCAGCCCGAAGCCCTCGTACAGTGACGGAAACACGAACGCGCGCGCCAGGCGATAGAACGCCGCGAGCGTCTCCATCGGCTGGAAGCCAAGGAACCTGACGTGCTTGTCGAGTTTGTGCTTGTGCACGGACTGTCGCAGCGGCGGGTACTTGGAGATTTCGTCGCCGATGATGATCAGCTTCAAGTCCTCGAGGTTCCGGGCGCGCGCGCGGCTGAACGCGTCGATCAGCCGCTCGAGATTCTTGTGCGGCTTGATGTTGCCAACATAGAGAACGAACGGATGATCAAGCTGGTAGCGCTGACGCGCCAGTTCCATCCGCTCAGGGTCGGCGGGCGCGAGGAATCGCTCATCGATGGCGTTGTAGATCACCTCGACCTTGTCGGGCGGCACGTTGAAGAAGCGCAGGATGTCGGTCTTGGAGGCCTCGGAAACGGTCAGGATCCGGTCGGCCTTTTTGGAAGCCGTCCACATCGAGCCCTTGGCGTAGTAGTAGGCCAGCCGGTTTGGCAGGTACTCCGGGAACATCAAGTGGATGCAGTCGTGGATGGTGACCACCGACCGGCAGCGCACGAGCGGCGGCAGCACGTAGTGCGGCTCGTGCACCAGTTGCACGCCTTCGCGC
>JAYQOO010000117.1:3132-12977 GCA_038144855.1 Acidimicrobiia bacterium
CACCACTTTCCCCCCCGGCCGCCAAACACCCATTGGGGTTATTTCCCGGGGGGCCCCCCCAAATGGGGCGCCGAGGCTTCCGGCACCATCCGGAAGTTGCTGCCGAGCACATCACCGGAGCCGACGTCATCGGGGCGGCACAGCACGACGTACTCCGTGTCGCGATCGAGCCGCGACAACTCCATCAGGATGTTCCTGAGGTAGGTCCCGATGCCGAAATCCCGAAGCTTGCGTGCGTCGATGGCAATGCGCATCGTCAGAGCTTCCCGGTGATCTTCAGGTACAGCCGCAGCAGAGGTACCCAGCGCGGCAAATGTTTCTCGTAGTAGGCAATGTGGCTGAGTTGCCTGAGCCGTTCGACCTCGGGATTCCTGGCTGCGGACCGGCCACGGTGATGCAGGACCTCGGCACCGGCGACATAGAGGACGCGGCGGTCGCGCTTCTGCATCTGCACGCAGAGGTCGACGTCTTCGGTATACATGAAGAAGCGCTCGTCGAGCAGGCCCACCGCCTCGAGGTCGGGACGGCGGATGACGAGGCAGGCACCGGATACCCAATCCACTTCGCGCGCCTGCCGGCTCAATTTGTCCATCCGGCGCACGATGCGGCGGATCTTGCGGTGGTAGAGCCGCGAGAAGATCATCCGCCTGAATTCGCTCCACGGCGTAATGGCCGAGCCCCACGAGAGCTCGGGAAAGCCGCGCTCGCTCAACAACCGCGCGCCGGCGATTGCCGCTTCGGGGTGTGACGCCAGGCCGCGCACCAACGTCTGGATAGCCGCGGGAGGCGCGACAGTATCCGGGTTCATCAGCAGCACGTAATCGCTCTGCGTGGCGCGGATGCCGATGTTGTTGGCCTTGGAGAAGCCGACGTTGTCGGCAGACTCAATGACCTGCACGCTCGGCCACGTCTTGCGCACGTGTGCGGCCGTGCCGTCCGTCGAGGCGTTGTCGACGACGGTGATCGTGGTCGGAAACGGATCGGTATGGCCCACGAGCGAGCGCAGGCAGTCGTCAATCTCCGTCACCGAGTTATAGGTGACGATGATGATCGCGAGGCTGTCCCTATCGGCCAAGCGCCGCCTCCTCGAGAACGGACAAGGTGCCCTCGGCGGTCTGTGACCAGTCGTAGCGGCGGCGCAGCGCGGGCAGGTGGCTCAAGACACCACTGCGGGTGGCTTCATCGGTCAGCATGCGCGTAATGGCGACGGCAATGTCGTCGTTTGACGCGGCGGCCGAGACATAGCCGGCCGCGTCGCCGTAGGTTTCCCGCGCGACTGGCGTATCCAGCACCACCGGCGGGACTCCGGCGGCGAGCGCCTCCATGGGCGTCAGCCCAAACCCTTCGTATTCAGAGAGGAACACGAAGGCGCCGGCGTCGCGATAGAGCGCCGCCAGCGTGGCTTCGTCCACGTAGGAGCGAATCGAGATGCGATCCGCATGCCTCGCCTGCCGGCGCAACCGCTCGAGATCGAGACCCGGCGTGCGGTTCTCGCCGACGATCTCGAGCTTCGCTTCTGGAACCTGCGCGACGACCTGGTCAAAGGCGGAGATCAGGCGATCCACCCGGCGGCGTTTGAAGATCGAGCCGACGTACAGCACCGTCGACCCCCGTTTCACCGGCTCGTCCAAGCGCCCGGTCGATCCATCCACGTTCATCCCGAGCGGAATCGGCTGGATGTTCGTCACCCCGACATAGCGCGCGATCTGTTCCTTCGAAAACTGGCTGATGGTGATGATCTTGCGGGCCCGGCGGGCCGCCCACCGGGTCAACAGGCGACGGCGCGTCCCTTCGCGGAACGAGAACCATTCCGGGTGGGCAAAGTACGAGACATCGTGGATCGTCAGCACGAGGGGAGCCGTCACCGTCAGTGGAGCAGTGTATCCCGGAGAGAACAGGACATCGGCCTTGGTGGCGGCGACGGCCCGGGGCAAGGTCCATTGCTCCCAGGCCGTGGCGCCACTTCCTTCGGCGATCACCGTCGTGAACGGCCACTCGCGTGCGCCGCGGATCGGGCCGTGCGCGATCAGCGTCCACTCGTGCCGCCGGGCACGATCGCTCGTGGCCCAGGCATTCAGCAACTCGGACAGGTAGCGTCCAACCCCCGTGACATGGCCGCAGAGTTCGCGGGCATCAATGGCGACGCGCATGAACCTCGATCGCCGATTGGTAGGCGAGACGCGCCGCAGTGGCGCACTTCGTCCAGTCATAGGTTGCCGCCTGCGCGAGGCCGTTCCGAACGCGGTCGCCGGTATCGCCGTCGAGAATGTCGCGCATCGCTTCGGTGAACCCTTCGACATCATCCGGATCGATCGGCGTGGCCGCAAGCCCCGCCACTTCTGGCAACGACCCGCGCGACGAAACCACGACCGGGATGCCACAGGCCATTGCTTCCAGTACGGGCAACCCGAAGCCTTCCTCATGCGACGGCAGGACCAGCATGGCCGCATGCCTGTAGAGGTCGATCCGCTTCGCCGTATCGACGTAACCCGTGAGTTCGACGTGCCCCTTGAGCGGCGCGCATTCACACCGGGCTTCCCAGCGTGCCGCGGCCGGCGTGCGGTGCCCGGCCAGCACCAGCGGTAGCGAGTCGGGGCGCTGCTCCCGTAAGCGCGCGTAGGCCTCGATCAGCGTGCCGACGTTCTTTCGCAGATTGAGGGTGCCGAGAAACAGGATGTGGCGCGGCTGCAGGTCTTCACGTTGCCGGCGGACGCTGTCTGCCCACTCGGGGCGGCCCGGAGGGCAGACGTGGACACGCGCCGAATCCAGCTGCAGCTCGCGCGTGACTTCGCCTGCGGCGTAACGTGAGGACACAATCACGGCGTGCGCGCGAGAGGCGTGTGAGCGGGCCAGGGCGGGATAGTCTCGCCGAATCTCGGCGGTCATCTGTTCTGGGTGCCGCAGGAAGTCCAGATCGTGCACCGTCACCACTTGAGCGGCCCCGGTTGATGGGATCAACAGCGGACTTTGGCTGTGCACCACATCGGCGTTGCCGGCCAGCCATTCGATGGGCGGCCACTCGAGCCGGTTCCAGGCCCAGACCAGTGCGCGAACCGGAATCCTGGCATCGACGATCCGAACGGGTCCCGGCAATTCAGACGACAGGGTCGGCGCCGGCCGATCCTTCCAGGAGCTGGTGAAGAGTGCGATTTCGTCGTGGGTTCCGGCAAGCCCGGCGGCCAACGCCTTGGCCAGTTCGTGGACGTACTCGCCCACTCCGGTCCGCTCGCGCAGGGCCGGCCGGTAATCGACGAGGATCCGCACGGCGAAGAGAGTACCACAAACGCGGCAAGTCCTTGTGGTTCAGTATGTTGACTGGTCTGTACCCCGAGTGATACGCTGTCTCTTTTGGGGGGCGGAATGAAGATCGCAGTGGTGGGTACAGGTTACGTCGGACTCGTGCTGGGCGCTTGTATGGCCGAGTCAGGCAACGACGTGATCTGCGTCGACAAGGACAGCGCCAAGGTCGCCATGCTGCGGCGAGGCAAGGTGCCGATCTATGAGCCCGGCCTTGAAGAGCTGGTCAAGCGGAACAAGGCAGAGAAGCGGCTGGTCTTCACCACGGATCTGGCCAAGGGCGTTCGGGCGTCCGACATCGTGTTCATCGCCGTCGGCACGCCGCAGGGCGAAGACGGCTCCGCCGACCTGCGCCACGTCATGAATGTGGCGCGTGACATTGCCCGCGCGATGAATGGCTACAAGGTTATCGTCGACAAGAGCACGGTGCCGGTTGGCACGGCCGAGAAGGTGCGAGAGGTCGTGCGCCGCGAGACCACGCACCCGTTCAGTGTCGTCAGCAACCCTGAATTCCTCAAGCAGGGCGCCGCTGTCGACGACTTCATGAAGCCCGACCGCGTCGTGATCGGTGCCGAGGATCCGCGCGCGGCCGAGCTGATGGTCAAGCTTCACAAGCCGTTCACCCGCACCGGCGCGCCGATCATGGTGATGGACTGCGCGAGCGCCGAGCTCTGCAAGTACGCCTCGAATGCCATCCTGGCGACCAAGATTTCGTTCATGAACGAGATCGCGAATGTGTGCGACCTGTTTGGCGCCGATGTCGATCGCGTGCGGCAGGCGGTTGGCGCCGATCGCCGCATCGGGACCTCGTTCCTGTTCCCTGGCGTGGGCTACGGCGGCAGCTGCTTCCCGAAGGACGTCAAGGCGCTCACCAAGTTCTCGGCCGACCGTAAGTACGACTTCAAGATCCTGAAGGCCGTCGACGCGGTGAACGAATACCAGAAGCGCGTACTGGTGAAGAAGATCGACGCGCATTTCGGCGCGTCGCTCAAGGGCAAGACGATCGCGGTCTGGGGCCTGGCGTTCAAGCCAAAGACCGACGACATGCGCGAGGCGCCGGCGGTGCCGATCATCGAGTCGCTGCTGGCCAAGGGCGCCAAGATTGCGGCCTACGATCCTGAAGCAATGAAGGTGGCCAGGGAGATTTTCGGCAGCAAGGTGACCTTCGTCAGCAAGGGGTACGACGCGCTGAAGAATGCCGATGCGCTGGCAGTGGTGACTGAGTGGCAGGAGTTCCGTGACCCTGACTTTGCGCGCATCAAGAAGCTGATGCGGCAGCCGGTGGTGTTCGACGGCCGCAACATCTACCAGAAGGATCAGATGCAGCAGCTCGGCTTCACCTATTACTCGATCGGACGGTAGCGCATTGTCGAGGATCGTCGTCACCGGCGGCGCAGGCTACATCGGCAGCCATGCCGTGCGCGCGTTGAGCGACGCCGGTCATGCGGTCGCGGTGCTCGACGATCTGTCCGAGGGGCACGCCGAAGCGCTTCCGCAAGGGGTCGAGCTGGTGCGGGCGCGCCTCCAGGACCGCGACGCCGTGCGGCGGCTATTGCTGTCGCACCAGGCCGACGCGGTCATGCATTTTGCGGCGTGGCTCAAGGTCGGCGAGTCGGTCAGCAAGCCGATTGAGTATTTCAACAACAACGTCGCCGGAACGTTGTCGCTGCTGGAAGCCATGCGCGACGCTGGCGTGAAGCGGTTCGTGTTGTCCTCGACGTGTGCCGTCTACGGGGAGCCCTCTGCGGTCCCGATTGTCGAGACCGAGAAGACGCAACCAATCAATCCGTATGGCGAGACCAAGCTCGCGGTCGAACGGATGTTGCCGTTTCTCGAGCGCGCGTTCGGCCTGAAGTGGATCGCGTTACGCTACTTCAACGCCGCCGGTGCGCATCCAGACGGCACCATCGGGGAAGACCACGCGGACGAGATTCACGTGATTCCGCTGGCGATCCGGGCGGCCAATGGCGGGACCCCGCTGAAGGTGTTCGGTGAGGACTACCCGACGCCGGACGGCACCTGCCTCCGCGATTACGTGCACGTGTGCGATCTCGCCGACGCGCATCTGCGGGCGCTCGACGCCCTGGAGCGGGGCGCGCCATCGTCCGCCTACAACATTGGCACCGGCTCCCCGCACTCGGTCAGGGCGGTGATCGAGACCGTGAGCCGGGTGGTCGGCCGCCCGGTCGCCTGGACGCCGGCGCCTCGCCGCCCCGGCGATCCTGCAGTACTCTATGCATCCAGTGACCGCGCGCAGCGCGAACTGGGCTGGGCACCTCGGTTCGCCGAACTCGAGGTGATCGTCCGGCACGCCTGGCAGTGGCACTCGACGCATCCCAATGGCTACGCAGGATGAGTCACCGCGACCACTGATGGACTCCTTTCTACGCCTGCTTCGCTACGCGACACCGCACCGCGCCGTCATTGCCGGCGCGGCATTGGCGATGGTCGTGTACGGCGCCGCCAACGCGGCGATGGCGTACCTCGTCAAGCTGATCATCGATGATGTGCTGATCGCGCAGGGCGATCTCACGTTCATCGTCACAGCGATCCTGACCGTGTACTTCGTCAAGGGCATCGGCGCCTACTTCTCGAGCTACCTGATGGAAGGGCTCGGCCATCGCGTCGTGATGGTGGTGCGAAACCAGTTGTTCCGGCACATGCTCGATCAGTCCGCGGCGTTTTTCTCGCGCCGCGCGGTCGGGCAGCTCCTGTCGCGCATCAACAACGACGTCGGGCTGGTGCAGCGTGCGGTGTCCGAGACGATCGGGGACCTGGCGCGCGAGTCGCTGGTGCTGGTCGGGTCGGTGGTGCTGCTGTTTTATTACGACGCCAAGCTGGCGTTGCTCTGTATGACGGCGGCCCCGCTGATCGTCTATCCGCTGGTGCGGTTCGGACGCCGGGTGCGCAGCGTGACCAAGCGCAGCCAGGAGGCCCAGGAGCACATGTCGCACGTGGCCGCCGAGGCGTTTGCCGGCCACCGCATCGTCAAGGCCTTTGGGGCCGAGGGCCGTGAGGCCGCCAAGTTCGAGCGCGTTTCGAACACGCTGTTTCGCACCAACCTGAAGGTGACGCGCGTACTGGCCTTGCTGCCGCCGCTGATGGAGTTCCTGGGCGGCATTGCGATTGCCGGCGCGCTCTGGTACGGCAGCCGGGAGATTGCGTTCGGGCGGCTGACGGCGGGCGAATTCACGTCGTTCCTGACGGCGCTGTTGTTGATGTACGGCCCGATCAAGAAGCTGTCGCGCGTCAACGCCAACCTGCAGCAGGCGGCCACGGCGTCGGATCGCATCTTTGAAGTGCTCGACGTGCACACGGAAGTCGTCGAGCGCGACGGTGCGCAGCCGCTGCCGCCGTTTACCGAACAGATCGAGTTTGCGGACGTGTCGTTCGGCTACGAGGACGGACATGGCCGCAGCACGCTGCGCGGCGTGACGTGCACGGTGCGCGCCGGCCAGATGGTCGCGATCGTCGGCCGGAGCGGCGCCGGAAAAACCACGCTGGTCAATTTGCTGCCGCGCTTCTACGACGTCACCAGCGGCTCGATTCGCATCGACGGGCGCGACATCCGCGACGTCACCCTGGCCTCGCTGCGCGCGCAGATCGGCATCGTCACGCAGGAGACGGTGCTGTTTGACGAAAGTATTGCCGGCAACATTGCCTACGGCACCCCCGGCGCGTCGGCCGATCAGATAGAGGCAGCGGCGCGGGCCGCCAACGCGCACGACTTCATCGCGGCCCTGCCCGACGGCTACAAGACGATGATCGGCGAGCGCGGTCAGCGGCTGTCAGGCGGCCAGCGGCAGCGCCTTGCGATCGCCCGCGCGCTGCTCAAGAATTCGCCGATCCTGATCCTTGACGAAGCTACGTCGGCGCTTGATACCGAGGCCGAGCGCCTCGTCCAGCAGGCATTGACCACGTTGCTGATGAACCGCACGTCGTTCGTCATCGCGCACCGGCTGTCGACCATCCGCCGGGCGGACGCGATCATCGTCCTCGACCGCGGCCGTATCGTGGAGATCGGCAAGCACGACGAATTGGTCGCGCGTCCCAACGGCGTCTATGCGCGCCTCCACCAGATGCAGCTGCTCGAGTCCAAGCAGGACACTCGTGAGCTGAAGGCATACCAGGCCGCGGCCCAGGCGGCCGCACAGAAGGCAGAACGCTCGCGATGATCAAGAGCATGACGGGATTTGCCTCGTTGACACGCGACGATGAGCGCGGCGCCATCGGGGTGACGATTCGGTCGGTTAACCACCGCTTCCTCGACTTGCAGCTCCGCGTGCCGCCATCGATCGCCGATCTTGAAGGCCGGCTGCGCGCGCTGGTGCAGAAGCACCTGGCGCGCGGGCGCGTCGAGATCAGCGTGTCGTTGCAATTGCGGCAGGCGACGGCGCCCCAGGTCGAACTGAACGAGGAGTTCGCGCAGGCAGTGGCAGCCGCGGTGGAAAAGGCAAGGGCGCGCGGCCTGGTGGCCGGCGAGCTGACGCCCGGCGACCTGCTCAGGCTGCCGCAGGCGCTCGCGGTCCGCGAGAAGTTGCCGGAGCAGGGCGGCGTGTCCGCCTCCTTCGGCACTGCGATCGACGATGCGGTCGAGGCGGCGATCGTGCAGTTGGAGGCGATGCGGGTGCGGGAGGGCGTGCACCTTCGCACCGACCTTGACGGCAGAAAGAGCCTGCTCGCCGACCTCATCGGGCGCATCGCCGCGGCGGCAGACCACGGCCGCGAGGCGCTCGAAGCCCGGCTGCTCGAACGGGCGCGCGAAGTCGCCGGCGCGCTGCCGATTGACCAGGCGGCGCTGGCGCAGGAAGTGGTCCGCGTCGCGCAGCGATCTGATATCACTGAGGAAGTGACGCGCTTTCACGGTCACCTGGCACATTGGAACGCGCTGTCCGACAGTCTGGAGCCGTGTGGCCGCAAGCTGGATTTTCTGCTGCAGGAAATGAATCGTGAGGTCAACACCATTGGCTCGAAGGCCGACGGCCTGCAGGTGTCGGAAGTGGTGATCCAAGCGAAGGCCGAACTCGAGCGCATGCGCGAGCAGGTGCAGAACGTTGAATAGGCCGACGACGGATCCCGAGCGCGGGCTGCTGTTCATCATCTCGGCCGCGTCCGGGACGGGAAAGACGACGCTGGCCGAACGTCTCGTGCAGATCCTGCCGAACCTGCGCATGTCGCGGTCGTACACGTCGCGAGCCGCACGTGCCGGCGAACGCGATGGCGTCGACTACAACTTCGTCAGCCGCGAAGAGTTTGAAGGGATGATCAACCGAGGGGAGTTCCTCGAGTGGGCTGACGTGTTCGGCAACCTCTACGGCACGTCGCGGCATGACTGCGAAAAACTCCAGGCGTCCGGACAGGACGTGGTGCTGGTGATCGACGTGCAGGGTGCTGATCAGGTGAGGAGGGCCGGTGTCGACCAGACCACGATCTTCGTGCTGCCGCCGTCGTTCGAGATCCTGGAGCGCCGGCTGCGCGGCCGAAGCTCCGACAGCGAGACGTCGATGCAGCGCCGTTTGGCCGCCGCCCGCGCCGAGGCCGGATGCTACGTGGACTACGACTACGTCGTGATCAATGACCGGCTCGAGCCGACCGTGGTCAGGCTCCAGGAGATCATCGCCGCCGAACGGTCGCGAACCCACCGCATGAAACCGATTGCGGAAGACATCATCAAAACCTTCAGGGACTGACGGGCGAAGGCCAATAGTCCGGCCAACAGGTCGACGGGCGAGCGGCCGATAAGCGGAACAGCCATGGCACTAATTGCACTGGGCGTCACGGGTGGGATCGGGGCCTACAAGGCCGTCGAAATCGCGCGGGGGCTGCAGAAGAACGGGCACGAGGTCGTCGCCATCATGACGCGGGCGGCGGAGCACTTCGTCGGGCCGCTGACCTTCGAGGCGATCACTCGCCGCCCCGTCATCACCGATCAGTACAAGGCCGGCGCCAACGCCGACATCGAGCACATCGCGATTGCGTCCAACATCGACCTGCTCCTGGTGGCACCGGCGACCGCCAACACCATCGGCAAGTTCGCGAATGGTCTCGCCGACGATTTCCTGTCATCGCTCTACACCGCGACCAAAGCGCCGGTGATGATCGCACCGGCCATGAACACCAACATGTTCGATCATCCGGCCGTGGCCAGAAACCTCGAGACGCTCGTTGCACGCGGTGTGCACGTTGTCGATCCCGGTTCAGGATACCTGGCGTGCGGGTGGGTCGGGAAGGGGCGGCTCGCCGAACCGGAAGACGTCGTGGCGGCGGTCGAGCAATTGCTGACGTCGCGGCCCCCCGCGTCACTGGCCGGACGCCGCGTGCTCGTGACGGCGGGCCCGACGTTCGAAGACATCGACCCGGTGCGCTTCGTCGGCAATCGTTCGAGCGGCCGCATGGGCTACGCGATTGCCGCGGAGGCGTCACGACGCGGCGCATCTGTCACGTTGGTGAGTGGGCCGACACATCTGGCGGCGCCGCAGGGCGTCGCCCTGGTCAGGGTTCGTAGTGCCGCCGACATGCACGCCGCGGTCATGGAACGAGTCGACGGC
>JAYQOO010000118.1:0-8080 GCA_038144855.1 Acidimicrobiia bacterium
GTGTCCGGCGCCACCCATGCCGGCGAGCCGGTACGAGACCGGATTCGACCCCTGAAAATCGTACAGGAGCCACGCATCAAGACCTTCAGTTGCCAGTGCCGCCTGGACGGCTCTGATATCAAGGGACATATTGACTGGATTATACCGGCGGACGAACCATGTCCTGATGGCCGGCGTCCTATAATCAGGCCAGCACGCCAGCACGCTGGCGGCAGAAAAGTTCCCGTGTATGCAGAAAAGACTTCTCCTTTGTGGTGTTGCGCTGCTCGCCCTCGTGGTGCCGACGGTCAATGGCCAGGGGCAGGCCCAATCGCAGGCGCCTCAACAGCCGCCGGTCACGTTCCGCGCCGAGGTCAACTACATCGAAGTTGACGCCCGCGTGCTTGACCGCGACGGCAAGTTCGTCACCGGCCTTCAGGCGTCGGACTTCCAGATTTTCGAGGACGGCAAGCAGCAGAACGTCACCGCGTTCTCGATGGTCAACATCCCGCTCGATCGAGTCGAGCGCCCGTTGTTTGCGTCGAAACCGGTCGAACGTGACGTCCGCACCAACCTGGAAGCAGCCGACGGGCGGATCTACGTGATTGTGCTCGACGACCTGCACACCGCGCCGTTGCGCTCGCAGCGCATCAAGCTGGCTGCCCGGCAGTTCATCGAGCGCTACATCGGCGCCAACGACATTGCTGCGGTCGTGCACACCAGCGGCCTGACCAGCGGTGGCCAGGAGTTCACGACCAGCCAGGCGCGCCTGCTGCAGGCGGTCGACAAGTTCATGGGCCGCAAGCTCCGCTCGTCGACCATGAACATGATCGACGACGTGAATCGTCGCGCCAGCACCCCGTTTGCCGGCGATCCGGCGGTGGACATGGATGATAAGGAGCGTGGTTTCCAGGCGCGCAACACCCTGGACTCGATCCGCAACCTGGCCAACTACCTGGGCAACATCCGCGGCCGCCGCAAGGCCGTCGTGATGTTCGGCGAAGGCATCGACTACAACATCAATGAGCTGTTCAGCGACCAGATCACCGAGGCGCAGGTGGTAATTGATGCGACCCGCGAGATGATCGCGGCCGCGACGCGGGCCAATGTGGCGATCTACGCGGTCGATCCGCGCGGCCTTGGCGCGGAATTCGAGGACTCGGCTGCCATCCAGTCGTTTCCGGACGACACGTCGAGCGGCCTCGGGATGTCGTCGATCTTCAACGAGGTGCGGCTGGGGCAGGACAGCCTGCGCGTGATGGGCGACGAGACCGGCGGCTTTGCAGTGGTCAATCGCAATGATTTCTCAACCGCCTTCCAGCGGATCGTCGACGACAACAGCTCGTACTACGTCATGGGCTACTACGCGTCCAACGATCGTCGTGACGGGCGGTTCCGCAAGATCGACGTGCGTTTGCCTGGCAAGCCCGGCTACGTGATTCGCTCCCGCAAGGGGTACGTTGCGCCGCGCGGCCGCGCGCCTGAGACGCGGGCCGCCGCCAAGGATGGGCCGACGGCGGAATTGCGCGACGCCATGGAGAGCCCGTTGCCGATTGCCGCGTTGCCGATGTCGGTGACCGCCGCCGTCTTCAAGGGGCCAACCACGAAGGGCTCCACGCAAGGTTCGGTCGTGATCTCGACGCTGGTCAATGGCGCCACGCTGCCGTTCGCCGAGTCGGATGGCATGTTCAAGAACGACCTCGAGATCGTCGGCATTGCCACCGACGACAAGGGCAAGACGTTCTCGACCCCACGCAACACCGTCAACCTGAACATGAAGCCGGATACTGCAAAGCGCGTGACGGCGACCGGCTTTCGCGTGATCAATGCGCTCGACCTTGCGCCGGGCCGCTACAACATTCGTGTCGCGGTGCGCGAGTCCAACACCCGTAAGGCCGGCTCGGTGATGTTCGATGTCGACGTGCCGGACTTCGGCAAGGGCCAGCTGTCGATGAGCGACCTGGCGTTGACCTCGGCATTGAGCGGCATTGCCCCGACGATCCGTCCGAAGGATCCGCTCGAGAAGCTCCTGCCTGGACCGTTGACAACTTACCGGGAATTCACGGGTGCCGATGAAGTGGCGCTGTTCGCCGAGATCTACGACAACGTGACGCAGCCGCACAAGGTCGAGATCAACGCCACGGTCAAGGCGGAAGGCGGCACCTCGGTGTTTTCGACCCGCGAGGAACGTGACAGCGCCGACTTGAAGGGCTCGGCCGGCGGCTTCGGGTTCGAGGCCAGGATTCCGCTCAAGTCGCTGGCGCCGGGGCTGTACGTCCTGCGCGTAGATGCGACCATGCGCATCAACGATCGGCCAACCACTTCCAGGGAAGTCATCTTCCGGGTGGCGCCATGACGATTGCCGCATCGATCCTGGTCATGGTGATGCAGGCCGCTCAGCCGGCGCCGTTTCAGACGGTGGCTCGCGAGATGATGAGCCACGTCGACATGCCACGCCAGGCGGCAGCCCGCACGCTGGAGGAGTGGTCCGCGCTTTGGAAACTACACGCCGGCGGGGCCGCCCCGAAGGTGGACTTCTCGACGGCACGGTCGTCGCGGTATTTCTTGGCACCCGGATGTCGTCGGGTTTTTCGGTTGAGTTTGTCGGCACCGAGCAGCGTGACGGCGTGCTCACCGTGCGGTGGCGCGAAGTGCGGCCCGATCGCGACATGATCGCCGCGCAAGTGCTGACCAGCCCAATGCACGCGGCGACGATCCCGAGGTTCACCGGCGAGATCCGGTTCGAGAAGGTCGAAAAATGACGGATCCGTCCTCCGCGAGTGCCACGGAGGAGTCAACCACCAGCACCGGCGTCGACGCGAGGCTGTCGTCGATGCTGTGTTATGCCGGCTGGTGGGTCACCGGCCTGGTCTTCTTGTTTGCCGAACGGCAGCACCCCAAGGTGCGTTTCCACGCAGCGCAATCGCTGATCGTATTCGGTGGCATCACCGCGGTGTTGTTGTTCTGCGGCGGCGCCAGCGCGGTCGCCTTCTTCGTGGCTGCGCCAACGTTCCAGCTGCTGCAGGCTGTCGGCAACGTTGTCTGGTCTGCGGCGGTACTGCTGTGGTTGTTTCTGCTGGTGAAAACCTGGCGGGGCGAGGATCTGCGCCTGCCGGTTGCCGGGGCGCTCGCGTCGAAGATTGGGCGAGTCCTCAATTGACCATCGAGGAATCGCCCAACCCGAAAATCTTCTAGGACTTCGGCGCTTCGATCTTCGGCACGGACTTCGGCTTGATGTTGCCGTTGGCGTGGACGAAGTTGAGGCTGTTGTTCTGCATGCGCGCGTTGAACGGCGTCGTCAGGGTCACCTGAATGATTTCGCCGGGCATGAACGGGCGCGGATGACGGTAGATTTCGCCACCGGCGAGGTTGCCGCCCTTGTCGGCCCAGCTCTCTTCGAGCCGGAAGCCGGCCAGCGGGCCAGGCGACGTGTTCTGCACCGTCAACGTCGTGACGATGTTCGAGCCGGCGCGCTTGGTGACCGGACGCGTGTAGTCCACCGTCGCGTCGCCGCGGTAGGGCGAAATCAGTTTTCTAGGAGCAGCCGGCGCCGCAGGCGTCTGCGCGAGAGCTGCCGGCGCGAACATAAAGCCAATGGCCGCAGCCAGGGCCACAGTCCGCTGGAACAATTTCATACGAGAATCCTCCACGGGCAGAATTATTTCACATTTCTTACGTCACATCTCGCCATTCCAGTCCTCAGGCTCGGCAGCCGTCGACCGGAACACTTCCAGGTGCCATTTCCCGCCGCCCCAGGGCTCGATCACCTCGGTGGCGACCACATCCACCAGCAACTCGGCAAAGGTCCGGCCTTCGGGGTCGCCCTCGAGGTTGTAGGCCGGGTCATCCCACATGAAATTCGGGTACAGCGTCATGGTCAGGAACAGGTCATAACCGTCATCGACCACGATGATCTGGCCGACGGGACGCTTTTGCGTGGAGTGGTAGACCAGGTACTTTTCGGCGCTGTGCGCCCGGATGTAGCGCTTCAGCGCGAAATCGCGAGCAACGATCTCTTCGACCGCGATCTTCTTGTCCCAGCATTCGCGGCAGTAGCGTTCGTCGCCGCGCGGCTCTAAGACTTCCTTCGCGCCGCACAGGGCGCAGCCTTTCTTGTTGCCGATTGACTTCCGGGACATCACTCAATTGTACTGCAAGCATATGGTGGCGAAGTTGCTCGGGTGCGCAGGTGCGACGGTGCTGGGATGCCTCGCGATGGTTGGCAGTTCGGTTCACGCGCAGGACAAATTTCATCTGCCTGCACTCGATCGGCAGCTTCCGGCCCGTGCGGAAGCGATTTACCGGCGGCTCGCGCAAACGACGGACGCCGCCGTGGCGATGGATGTCGTGACCTTCATGGCGCCGCTGTGGCGGCTGGCCGGGAACCCGGCGTTCGAGCAGTCGCAACAGCGCATTTTCGATCGTCTGTCGGCCGCCGGCCTGCGCCCGGCCTACGAGGAGTTTCCCAATGCTAACGGCGGGTGGGAGCACAGCAAAGGGACGGTCCGGCTTGGGAGCGCGACCGGCGAGGTCGTGCTGTCGCGCGAGACACATCGCGTGGCGCTGGCGATCAATTCGCACAGCACCGCTCCCGGCGGCGTGACGCTGCCGTTGATTGACGTTGGTGCCGGCACCTCGGCCGCCGCGTACGAAGGCAAGGCGGTGAAGGGGGCGGTCGTGCTCGCGAGCGGATCGCTCGGCCAGGTGTTTCAACAGGCGGTCCGCAATCGTGGCGCCGCCGGCGTGATCTCCTCAGAGATCGCCGGCTACACGCGTCCAGCCGAGACGCCTGACGTGTTGCAGTGGGGCAGTATTCCCAAGGACGACGCCTTGAAGGCGTTCGGCTTCAAGGCCACACCTCGTGCCGCGGCGCAGTTGCGCGCGGCGCTGGCGAATGGTCCAGCGAGCGTGCACGTCGAGATCGAGTCCACGTGGCACATGCGCCCGAATCGCAACCTGGTTCTGGAGATTCCCGGCGCGAGCCTTCCCGGGCAGCGCGTCGTGCTTGCCGCGCACATCCAGGAGCCCGGCGCCAATGACAACGCCACTGGTTGTGGCACGTTGCTGGCGGCCGCGCTCGCGATCCAGCAGGGCATTCGTGACGGCTCGCTGCCGCGGCCGGCGCGCACACTGACCTTCCTCTGGGTGGATGAGATTCGCGGCAGCGAGCAGTGGCTCAAGGCCCATGCCGATGACGCGAAGGACGTCGTCGCGATGCTCTCGCTTGACATGACCGGCGAGGACACGGCCAAGACCGGTGGCACGTTCCTGATTGAGAAGCAGCCCGATCCATCCGCGATCTGGGAACGGCCCTCCGACCCGCATTCTGAATGGGGCGCCGGCAAGGTCGATCCCGCGCAGGTCAAAGGCAGCTTCCTGAATGACCTGCACCTCAGCGTGGCGCTACGGCGCGCCCGCGATACGAAATGGGTCGTCCGTACCAATCCCTATGAAGGTGGCAGCGACCACACCGTATTCATGCGGGCGGGCGTGCCGTCGCTCTTGAACTGGCACTTCACGGATCGCTACTACCACACCAACCTGGATACGGTCGACAAGGTCAGCGCCCCGGAAATGCAGCACGTGGCGATCACGGTGGGCACGACCGCGTTGTTTCTTGCGGCCGCCGACCAGACGGATGTGGCGCCGTTGACGAAGATGATGCAGTTTGCGCGCGACGCGCGGGTAGCCACCGAACAGAAGAACAGTGCCACGCCGGAGATCATCCAGGCGTGGCACAAGTGGTACGACGAAGCGGCGGCGAGCGTTACTCGGTTGACGAAGTAACCGCCGCGCGCGAGGCCGGCCCGTACATCTCGGTCACATACTGCTTGACCATGCGGCGGGTCGAGAAACGCGGCACGTTCGATCGCATGGCTTCGCGAACGATCGCAATCCACTTCCGTGGCAGGCCGCGCGCGTCACGCTCGTAGAACGCCGGCACGACTTCGTTTTCCAGCAATTCGTAGATCGCGTTGGCGTCGGCCGCGTCGATGGCGGCGTGATCGTCGGGGTTGGTCTGGCTCTCGATCAGCCAGCCGTTGCGGCCATTGAAGCCCTCGGCCCACCAGCCATCGCCGATGCTCAAGTGCGGCACGCCGTTCAGCGAGGCCTTCATGCCGCTGGTGCCGCTGGCTTCGAGCGGCTTGCGCGGATTGTTGAGCCACACGTCGCACCCCTGCACCAGGTAGTGGGCGACGTGCATGTCGTAGTCGTCGACGAAGGCCAGCCGCCCGGCAAATCGCGGATCGAGCGCGTGCCTGAAGACGTGCTGCAGGTTGTGTTTCGCCGGTTCGTCGGCGGGATGCGCCTTGCCGGCGAACACGATCTGCACGGGGCGATCGAGGTCGCTGAGGATGCGCGCGAGACGATCCGGGTCGTGGAAGATCAGCTCGGGCCGCTTGTAGGCCGTGAACCGGCGCGCGTAGCCGAGCGTAAGCGCATCGGGATCGAGCATGGCGCCCGCCGACACGATCCGGCTCTGGCTGACATGCTCCTGCGTGAAGCGCGAACGCATCCGTTCACGAATGAAGTTGAACAGGTCCTGGCGCAACGCCTTGCGCATCGCCCAGATTTCAGAGTCCGGGATGTCGTTGAGCTGCTCCCACAATGCCGGATCGTCGACCCGGTCGAGCCACCCCGGCCCGAAGTGATGGTTGAGCATTTCAAGTGCTTCGCTGGCCAGCCAGGTCGGCACGTGGACGCCGTTGGTGATGCTGCGCACCGGCAGCTGCTCGGCCGGCGTGTCGGGCCACATCGGCCGCCACATCGCGCGCGTGACCTCGCCATGCAGCGCGCTGACCCCGTTCACGAATGAAGAGGTTCTGAGCGCCAGCGCGGTCATGTTGTATTGCGAACCGCTGCCATTGTCGTACTCGCCGAGCGCGAGGAAATTCTGGCGATGCTCCCCGATTTCGCCCCAGGTGCCGGCCAGGTGCTTTTCGACGAGGTGGAACGAGAACGCGTCATGCCCGGCGGGCACCGGCGTGTGCGTCGTGAACACCGTCGTGCGCCGCACCTCTTCCAACGCATCATCAAACGAGCGGCCGAGCTCGACGAACTCGCGAATGCGTTGCAGCGCCACGAAGGCGGCGTGCCCCTCGTTCATGTGCCACACCGTCGGCGCAATGCCGAGCGCGCGGAGCGCACGCACGCCGCCGACGCCAAGAATGACTTCCTGCTGGATGCGGGTTTCACGATCGCCGCCGTAGAGGCGCGCCGACAGTTCACGATCCCACGGCGCGTTCTCCGCCAGATCCGTGTCGAGCAGGAACAACCGAACGCGACCGAGCCGGACGCGCCACACCGCGGCGAGCACGGTGCGGTCGCCGAGCGGGACGGCCGTAATGCACGGACGCCCGTCCGGTGTGATGGCGGCTTCGATCGGTGCGTCAGCCCAGCTGATCTTTTCGTAGCGCTCTTCCTGCCACCCGTCGTGCGTCATCCGCTGCCGGAAGTAGCCCTGTGGATACATGAAGCCAATGCCGACGAACGGCAGGCCGAGATCCGCAGCCTCCTTGCAATGATCGCCGGCAAGTACGCCCAGGCCGCCCGCGTAGATTGGCAACGACTGGTGCAGCGCGAACTCCGCCGAAAAGTAGGCGATGGCTCCGTTGCCGAGCATCGCCTGGTTCTCGCGCCACCACGGATGCGCAACCGTGCGCGCGTCATCAAGGCCGAAGATCGCTTCGTCGTACGCCTTCAGAAAGTCCGCGTCTCCGGCAACGGCGGCGAGCCGCTCGGACGTGATGCGCTGCAGCATCTGCACCGGGTTGTGCGCGGTGGCGCGCCACAGCGCGTAGTCGAGCCGGCGAAACACCTGACGCGCGCGATCGTCCCAGCTCCACCACAGGTCGAGCGCGAGTTCGTGGAGGCGGTGCAGTCGAGCCGGAAGGGGAGCGGCGGTGGAGAAACGTTCTTCGGACATAACTCTGGGATCAGGGAGCCGTCTGGGCGGAGCCGACCAGTTCGGCGAAACGGGAGAGGTCGATGTTGCCACCGGACACGACGGCGACGATCTTGCCAGTGCCGGCGGGGGGGCGGGGGGGGGGGCCCCCCGGGGGGGGGCCCCCCCCCCCCCCCCCCCCCCCCACCCCCCCCA
>JAYQOO010000118.1:8090-12848 GCA_038144855.1 Acidimicrobiia bacterium
CATCTACGGCGAGTATCTGGCCGTGGCCGGGGGGGCGTGTGAGGGCGGCCGCGATGGCGGTGCCACCAGCACCCTCGGCGACCACGTGAACGCGATCGGCGGCCTTGCGCATCGCCGCGGCGATCTCGCCGAGCGGCATGACGATGGAACCGTTCAGGTCCTTCAACAGCGGCCACATTGTTTTCAAGACGGACTTGCCGCCGGCACCGTCGACGAATGACGGTTTCCAGGCGTCGAAGTAGCAAGGCTCGCCGCGTGACAGCGACAGGTCCAGCGGCGCGGCGGTTTCTGGTTCGGCCGCGAACACTTTGACGCCAGGCTTCTTTGCGCGCATCACGGCGGCAATGCCTGACAGCAGCCCACCGCCGCCGAGCGCGGCGACGACGGTGTCGACATCAGGAAGCTGCTCGAGAATCTCGAGACCCGCAGTCGCGTTACCGGCGATGAAGTCGTCGTCATCGAACGGGTGAACGAAATGGCCCTGCATGCGGCTCGAGGCATGCGACTCGACCGTCTTCCAGCACTCGTCGTAGGTGGCCCTGACGATCGTGGCGCCAAGCCTTTCGATCGAGCGCAGCTTCGTCTGCGGGGCGGTGTCCATCACCATGACCGAACACGGCACCCCTGCGACGCGGGCGGCAAAGGCGACCCCCTGGGCGGCGTTGCCGGCACTGACCGTCCAGACGCCGTCTTTCATCTGCTCGGGCGTCAGTTTACGGACCGCGTTCCACGCGCCACGAATCTTGAACGAACCAATCGGCTGCAGTGATTCGAGCTTGAGGTAGATTTCAGGCGTTGGACCGTCGCCGAAGGGCAGGTCCAGTTTGACCAGCGGCGTGCGAATGGCGGCCTTATAGACGTGTCGTGCGGCGTCTTCAACGGCGTCGAGTGAAATGTGCCGCATGGGAAGAAAATCGTATCACTCTGAGGTTCCAATGTACCATGGGTTCCAGCGGTTCCAAAGGGTTGCGGCGGTTGGTGTTGCGGTGCTGGTGGTCGCGACGCTCGGCGCTCAGGACGTTGCCAGGCCCAGGGCGAGAGACCTCGGGCTGACGCCCGGTGTATTCGCGCCAGGCGCCCGGAACGCGATCACCGATGTCGCCGGCGTGTCGGTCGGCCACGCCACACTGAACCACGGTGACAACGTTCGCACCGGCGTCACGGTCGTCGTGCCTCATGGCGGCAACGTCTTCCAGGACAAGGTGCCCGGCGCGGTTTTCGTGGGTAACGCATTTGGCAAGCTGGCCGGCTCGACGCAGGTGGACGAACTCGGGACGATCGAGACGCCGATCGCGCTGACCAACACGCTGAGTGTCGGCGCGGTGATGGAAGGCGTCGTGAAGTGGACGCTCGATCAACCGGGCAATGAGAGTGTGCGGTCGGTCAATGCGCTCGTCGGCGAGACGAACGACGGCGGATTGAACGACATCCGCGGCCAGCACGTGCGTCCGCAGCATGTGCTCGAGGCGCTGAAGGCCGCTGGCACAGGCGACGTCCAGGAGGGCAGCATCGGTGCCGGCATGGGGACGCGCGCCTTCGGGTGGAAGGGCGGTATTGGCACCGCCTCTCGCAAACTCGACGCTCGGTACGGCAACTACACCGTTGGCGTGCTGGTGCAGTCCAATTTCGGGGGCGTGCTGACCATGGGAGGCGCGCCGGTCGGCAGGCTGCTTGGCCGTTATGACTACCGGCCAACGGGGCAGCAGGCCGATGCGCCATCTGCTGTGAACAACGGCGACGGCTCCTGCTTGATCGTGGTCGCAACCGACGCGCCCCTCGACGCCCGCGACTTGAAGCGCCTGGCGGCGCGCGCGGTCTTTGGGCTGGCTCGCACGGGATCCTCGTTCAGCAACGGCAGTGGTGACTTCGCGATCGCGTTCTCGACCGCCCCTGATCTGAGGACGCGTTTCGGATCAGCGGCGGCGCAGCCCCGGACGTTGCTGCCGGCCGATGGGGTTTCCCCGCTGTTTCAGGCTGCGCTTGAGGCCACCGAAGAGGCCGTCTACAACTCGCTCTTGAAGGCCACGCCGGTCGCCAGCCGGTTTGGCAGAGCCGAGGCACTGCCGATCGACCGTATAAAGGAGATCTTGAGCAGGTATCCACAAAACTAATACTGTTGGTCTTGTGATAAGCTATCCCTAATGAATTTCGGCGGCTACATTTTCACGCGTGTCCTGGCGGGCGTCCTTAGCCTGATTAGCCTTGGACTATCCAATCGCGCGGGATGATGTAGCCCAGAAACAACGCAGACACAAAGGGCCATCTCCCGCAGGGGTGATGGCCCTTTTCATTTAGGCCGATAAAGGGAAGTGATTATGGAATCCGGAAGTACTCGAGTGTGGAAAGACGGGCGGATGCAGCAGGTCGACAAGAACGACGCGGCCCTGCAGTCACTCTGCCAGGCCGTGGAGCGCGCCGTGCGCGATCACCAGGCCGCCGGTGTGCGCGCGGTGATCCTGATGGTGGATCAGCCTGGCGTCCGCCACGAACCGGCGTTGGCGCCGGTCCCGGTGTATGTCGACGTGTTCGAGTCTGGTTTCAGCCAGGACTCTGGCTACGGCTACGGCGTCTAGCCCAGCGTCAGCCTCTCGCTCTGGTTGGCCAGACCGGGCACGACCTTGCTGGCGGTGAGCCACGAGACGCCGAATGCCACAAGGGCGACGGCTTCACCTGCAAACGTTAGCTTCGGGAAGATCTCGCTGATCGCGTCGTCGCTGGCGACGTCGACGCCCATGACGGCCATCGAGAGCACAATCACGATCCCGCACGTCGCATAGATGCGGGCCCGCCGCTCGGCCTGCACGTATCCCTTCGCCTGCGCGCGTTGATGGAACTCTCGGCAGAAGAACGCCAGGATCGCAAACATGACCGCGGCAGAGGCGCCATGGAGATAGGGGATCTCTTGCGCAAACGCGCGGGACTCAGGATGGCCCGGGCACGCGCAGGGAAACATGGCGACGCCGAGTGCGGCGAAGGCAGCGATCTTGCTCAGGACCATCTCGCGTTTCGACAGGCCGTTGTAGGCGAGCAAGAACGAGGCAATCGCGAACAGAGATCCGATCAGGACGATCTGCGACCATCCACCCTGGTAGTACGACGCGCTGATGGACGTGATTGTAGATGTGAGTCACCTGCGCGCCCTCTCCAGTGGTGCCGTCACCAAAATCCCAGGTGACCCGACCCGTGGCATTGGTTGACGTAAACGCAAATGCCGTCACATCCACGATGCCGCTGCCTTCAGGAGATCTCGACACCTGTACCGGCTCGGGCGGCGCCGCAGCGACGGGCGGAGGATCGTCGCCGCTCAGCAGGACGAAGGCACCAGCGCCGGCCGCGACGACTCCGCCAGCAACGCCGAGTGTCGTCCCGGACACACCTCCGCCGCCCGCCGCTCCCGTCGTTCCGCCGGCGCCAGCTGCAGTTCCTGCAGTGCCCGCCACTTGCGCCGCGGTCAGCACGTTGCGCGATAGTCGCTACGGCCTTCAAGCCCTCCGAGACCGCGGTGGCCTGAATCGATATGGCCCCCGCCGCGGTTGGAGTAAGACCGGCGGCCACCGCTTGGCCGGCCGCGTTCGTGACCACCGTAATGGTGGATGCACCTCCGAAGGTGGCACCTTGAGCGACTGAAAAAGTCACCGTGACGCCGGCGACCGGAAGGTTGTTACGGTCTCGTACTTCGACGACGGGCGCCACAGCGGTCTTCTGTTGAATGACGTTGACTTGATCCTCGCCGCTGATGACGACAATTCGTAGACCTTCGGGAGCAGCACGCTGAGCAGATTGGGAGTCCGGCAGAACGCCGGCAAGCAACGCGACGACGATGAGTACAGCTGTCATCCACGACTCCTGGGGGAAGAGAGTAGATTCAGACGGAACGCGCGATTGATTGCCGCGGATGCTACCTCATCCGTAAGAGCCGGGGAATATCCCGAATGGGTTAGCGCGCGGTCAGGATGAGTCGCGGCGTCACGCGCCAGTTGAGCGCGGTGGTCGAATCGGTGCGCCTGACGTCGATCGTCGCGTCAATCGAGGTTCCACTCCGGGTTCCGGTGACCTGCACGCTCGCCTGCGGCCGATTGCCTGAGGCCGGTGAAAAGCGGGCGTCGAGGGAGTTGCTCCTAAGCGTTCCCGACGACAACGAATAGATATGCAACGACGCCCCAATGGCCGGCGGGGACGTGCAGTAGATGTTTGCCGTTTCGGTGGCGTCGAACCGGACCTCGCCCGCCGTCACGGTCTCCTCCAGCACGGTGACCGACACGCTGATATTTCTGAGTGTGGTCGTATAGGTGCACTTGTCGCCGTTCCCAGACGTCGGTGAATACATCACGGTCGCCGACCCTCCACTGCCCGTGTAAGTGATCGGCTGCGGCGGAGCCTCCTGGTTGATGACCAGGCTGGTTTGTGCGCCGTCGACCCGGAACACGGTCTCCGCTGTCCGAGAGGCGGTCGTGTTGTTCGCATTGATGCGCACCCGGCTTCGGGTGGTACCGGACTGCCCCGACGAGGGGTCGGGCTGAATCCAGGACGGGACGTTTGCCAGCGTCCACGCACAGTTGGTGACGACGTCGATGTCGACGAAATTGTCGCGCGCTATCACATCAACGCGATTCCCCACCGCCGCTCCGCTGATCGAGCGCAGTGATGGCGCCGTGCACACAACCGGCGTGGGTGTCGGCGTCGGTGTTGGCGGGGGCGTGGGCGTTGGGGTTGGCGTTGGGGTGGGGGTTGGAGTCGGCGTGGGCGTGGGCGTGGGTG
>JAYQOO010000119.1:0-12649 GCA_038144855.1 Acidimicrobiia bacterium
TGGCTGTCGGTCGAGATGCACGACCGCGACGCCGTGGCCACGGCCCTCGCGTCGGCGCGCCCCGACGCGATCTATCACCTCGCCGGCGTGCCACACGTGGGCGATTCGTGGGCGCATGTCACCGAGACATTCGCCGGTAATGTGCTGGCGACCCATCACCTGTTCGACGGCCTGCGACGCGCCGCTTTGCGCCCGCGCGTGCTGATCACCAGCACCGCGTTCGTCTACGCGCCACTCGACCGCGCGATCACCGAGACCTGCACGGTCCGACCGAACAGTCCGTACGGCTCCAGCAAGGTCGCGCAGGAAATGCTCGCGCGGCGCGCCTGGAACGACGACGGCATTCCGGCGCTGATCGCGCGCGCCTTCAATCACATCGGACCGCGCCAATCTCCCTCGTTCGTGGCGTCAAGCATTGCCAGGCAGATCGCCGAGATTGAGACCGGCCGCAGGGCACCGGTGCTGTCGATGGGCAATCTCGACTCGCACCGCGACATCATGGACGTCCGCGACACGGTCCGGGCCTACGAGTCGATGATGCGATCCGCCACCCCGGGCATTCCCTACAATGTGTGCGCCGGCAAGCCGATTCAGGTGCGCACCCTAGTAGAGACGTTGCTGTCGAGGGCTCGCGTGCCGATCACGATCGAACAGGATCCGGCGAGGTTCCGGCCGAACGATACGCCCCTGGTGCTCGGCGATCACTCGCAACTGACGCGCGATACCGGGTGGACGCCGCAGATCCCGCTGCAGCAGACCGTGGACGACCTGCTCGACTACTGGCGCGTCCAGCAGTCGTAGCTAGGGTCCATCAGTGAAATGACGAGCTTGACTGGCGAATAAATAGCGAAAACAATCCAGGTGGCTCTACGTGAATGGCCACTCACCCGCTGCTTTTTGACCTCGGCCGTTCGCCCACGACACGCGACATCGCGGGACTGGTGAAGGACGGTGGCGTGGCGGCACTACCCGACGCCAGGCGACGCGGCGACGCGGCCACCTACCAGGAGATTCGCTGCCGCTCTGCCCTCAACCGGGTGAAGGGCATGCCGTTCTTCAAGTGGACGCTGAATCCGTATCGCGGCTGCACGCACGGCTGCCACTACTGCTTCGCACGCAAGTACCAGCCGCACCTCGAACTCGATGCAGGCGATCACTTCGCGTCCGTCATCTTCGTCAAGACCAACTTCGTCACCGTGCTGCGCCGCGAGTTCGACAAGCCATCATGGGCCAGGGAGTCGATCGGCTTCGGCACCGCGACCGACCCCTATCAGCCGATCGAGGGCACCTACAAACTGTCGCGCGGCACGCTCGAAGCCCTGCGTGACGCCGCGTCGCCGGTCGGGATCGTGACGAAAGGCCCGATGATCGTGCGCGACACGGACGTGCTGCAGGACCTGTCGGCGCGCGCCAGTTGTCGCGTGCACATCAGCATTCCCACGGTGGACGAGGAGGCCTGGGAACGACTCGAACCCGGCGTGGCGCATCCAGCGAAGCGGCTGCGCGCCGTGCGCGAGTTGGTAGATGCCGGTATTGACTGCGGCGTGCTGATGGCGCCGATCGTGCCTGGCTTTTCGACCCATCCCTCAAAGATCGAGCGGACCATCAAGGCGATCGCCGACACCGGCGCGAGGTCAGTCGGCGCCATGGTGATGCACCTGGAAGGTGGCACGCGCGAGCACTTCATGGCGATGCTGCAGCGCGAATATCCGGAAATGGTGGACAAATACTCGCAGCTGTATGCGAGCAAGCACGTGCCGAAAGACTACGACACGCGGGTCCAGGAAGTGGTCGGGCTGCTCCGGGCGCGATACCTGCCGCGCAGCAGGTCCGCCTCCGCGCTACGCGCTACCGCGGGACAAGCGCGCGAGTAGCCCCGCGATCGTAGCCGCACGAGGTGACAGCGCGGCGATGTCGACATGTTCGTGAATCGCGTGCGCACCGTCGCCGACCGCGCCGAAACCATCAAGCGTAGGAATGCCAAGCGCGGCAGTGAAGTTGCCGTCCGAACCTCCACCCGCGCTGCCTTCCTCGAGCGTCACCCCGATCTCGGCCGCAACTGCCCTGGCCTGCTCGAACAGTGCCACCACCCCCGGTGTGCGCTCGAGAGGAGGACGGTCGAACCCTCCCGTCACCGCCAGCGACGCCCCTGGTAGCTGCGCCGTCAGCGCATGCATCGCACCCTGCACGCGCTCGGCGTCCGCCCGCGTGATCGCGCGCGCATCGATCACGGCGCGTGCTTCTGCAGGCACGACGTTGGCGCGCGTGCCGCCCGCAATCGTGCCAACGGTCAGCGTCACCCCATTCGCCGGATCCTGCAGCGCGTCGATGGCGAGAACCTGACGAGCGAGCTCGCGAATGGCGCTGACCCCCTTGCCCGGATCGAGGCCGGCGTGCGCGGAGACACCGGTCGCGACGATCTCGAACTGGCCGACGCCCTTGCGGCTCGTCTTCAACGCGCCGCCGGGCAGGGATGGCTCGAACACCATCACCGCGCGGCTCTTCGCCGCCTCGGCCTCGATGAGCGCGCGCGATGTCGTGCTCCCGATTTCTTCATCGGTGGTCCACACCATGACGATGCGGGTGTCGTGCAGCTCCCGGTGCGCCAGCACCGCGCGCGTGGCCAGCGCCGCGAGCCCGATCCCGGCCTTCATGTCGAAGACGCCGGGACCGTACAGCTTGCCGGCCTCGCGCCTCATCGGCATCCGCGCGAGCTGGCCGACCGGCCACACCGTGTCGAAGTGACCGAGCAACAAGAGCTGACTGGATCCCTCGCCAAAGCTGACACGCAGGTGGTCGCCTGCCGTCGTGGAGGCGATCGTCGACACCGCGCCGCCGATCCCGCTCAGCCGCGCCGCCAGCTCAGCGCCGCAGCGATTCACGGCTGATGGATCGTCGCTCGGCGACTCGATCGCAACGAGCGCCTCGATGAATTCGAGCAACCACCCCTGGTTCGCCAGGCAGTAGTCGAGATAGGGAGTCATGGTCTTGAGATCCTCGGGACGTGAAGTGCCTATAATAGTTCCGTGTTCCGCAGCATCTGTGTCCTGGTGTTGAGCTTGAGCGCGACCGCGGTACTGGCGCAGGCGCCTCAACCCTTTCCCCGTCCGAACACGCAGAAGCCTGCACAACCTCCGCCGGCAACGACCACCGCGGCGCCGCCGCAGACCGCAAAGCCGCAGGCACCGCGAACGGACGGATCACCAACCGAGGCCGAGCTCGGTGCACCGCTGTATCCATCAGCGGTCTACCTCACCTCGTACGACGCCGGCCGCGGCCAGCGTTTTTACATCTTCGGCGCCAACGTCGCGTTCGCAGACCTGGTCACGTATTACAAGACGGTGCTGAAGACGAAGGGCGACGAGCTATTCGCCGCTCCGCCCACCCACCAGTTCGAGACCGCGAAATTTCGGGACGAAACCATGGCCTTTCCGCCAAGCGTCACGATCAAGGACTACAGCTATGGCGGTTCGGCAGGCTACCCGAATCCCAGGGCTGATGGCTCGCCGGCGCGGTATCCCACCGTCATTCAAATCGTCGCGCTGCCCAAACCCTGAGCGGCGGCCGCGGGGAGCTGCCCGTACGGCGCCGTCTGTCGGATAATGGCGCGCATGAAGACCTCGCGCCTGATCACGGCGGTCGCGGTATTTGTCCTGGCTGGCAATCCCGCCAACGCGCAGTTCAAGCGCGGTCTTGGCTCAGCCACAACCACGATCAGCCTGTTCCCGGTTGTGCCACCTGCAGTGCTGCTGCCTGCGGGATCGTTCGATGTCGCGGTCAGGAACCGCTCCACCGCCCCTGACCACGTCGCCTCCGGCTTGCGCGACGCGATCGCGAAGGAGATGTCGGAGAACGACCGTCGGCTCGAAGCCGTCGAGCACACCGCTCAGATGCACGTGGTCGCCACGATTGTCGACTGGGCTCACACGCGGCGGCACGGAAAGCGGTATGTCCCTGAGGTGCGCCAGGTCGGCATTCAGAACGTCGCGAGCGGCGAGGGGAACACCTACACCGAGCCGATGATCGACTACGGTCGCGACAAACCGAACGTCGTGGACAAGGGCACCGCGGCGATCCGCGTCGAAGTACGGCGCCCTGGCGCGCATCACCAACAACAATGCCGGCTACACCCGACTAAAGGAGCTGCTGCCGAGGGAGTGAAACAGTCTGAACAAGGCGGATCCGGCGATCCGCCCCTCCGCCTTACTGCTTGACGTAGATCTCGCCGGTCTTTCGGAACTCTTCCGACTTTTCGTCCATCCCCTTCGCGGCTTCGGCGCGCACCTGCTGGGTCAACTCCATGCTGCAGAACTTCGGTCCGCACATCGAGCAGAAGTGCGCGACTTTCGCGCCGTCGGCAGGAAGCGTCTCATCGTGATACGCGCGTGCCGTCACCGGATCCATCGACAGGTTGAACTGATCTTCCCACCGGAACTCGAACCGCGCCTTCGAGAGCGCGTCGTCCCACACCCGGGCGCGCGGGTGGCCCTTCGCCAGATCGGCGGCGTGCGCCGCGATCTTGTAGGCAATGACGCCGGCCTTCACGTCTTCACGATTCGGAAGACCGAGATGTTCCTTCGGCGTGACGTAGCAGAGCATGGCCGTGCCATACCAGCCGATCATCGCCGCGCCGATCGCGGAGGTGATGTGGTCGTAGCCGGGCGCGACGTCCGTGGTTAGCGGACCGAGTGTATAGAACGGCGCTTCGGCGCACCACTCGAGCTGCTTCTCCATGTTCTCGCGAATGAGATGCATGGGGACGTGTCCGGGACCTTCGTTCATCACCTGGACGTCGTACTCCCACGCAATCTTCGTGAGCTCGCCCTGGGTTTTCAGTTCGGCGAACTGCGCCTCGTCGTTCGCGTCGGCGATCGAGCCTGGACGCAGGCCGTCTCCGAGGGAGAACGACACGTCGTAGGCCTTCATGATTTCGCAGATCTCGCGGAAGTGCGTGTACGTGAAGTTTTCCTTGTGATGCGCAAGGCACCACTTCGCGAGGATCGAACCACCGCGCGACACGATGCCGGTCATGCGCTTCGCGGTCATCGGGATGTAGCGCAGCAACACGCCGGCATGCACCGTGAAATAGTCCACGCCCTGCTCGCACTGTTCGATCAGCGTGTCGCGATAGATCTCCCAGGTCAGGTCTTCCGGCCTGCCGCCGACCTTCTCGAGCGCCTGGTAGATCGGCACGGTGCCGATCGGCACCGGTGAGTTGCGCAGGATCCACTCGCGTGTTTCGTGAATCTTCTTGCCGGTCGACAGGTCCATGACCGTGTCGGCACCCCACAGCGTGGACCAGCGCAGCTTCTCGACTTCTTCTTCGATCGACGACGACACCGCGGAGTTGCCGATGTTGGCGTTGATCTTCACCAGGAAGTTGCGGCCGATGATCATCGGCTCGAGTTCCGGGTGATTGATGTTGGCGGGAATGATGGCGCGGCCGCGCGCCACTTCGTCGCGAACGAAATCCGCCGGCAGCCCTTCACGAGTGGCGATGTACTGCATCTCGGGCGTGATCTCGCCCTTGCGCGCGTAATGCAGCTGGGTCACCGGCTTACCTGCCTTGGCGTTGGCGCGGCGCGGCGCAATCCACGACTCGCGCATCTTCGGCAGCCCCTGGCGAGGATCGTGCCCCTGCGGACCGCTGCTGTCGTAGAGCCGCACCGGCTTCTCGCCGCCGCCGAGCGTTACCTCGCGGAACGGGACGCGCAGTTCGGTCTCGTAGACCTTCTTGGAATTCGGGAAGGCCTCTTCGTAGGTCGAGACCGCTGGCACTGGCGTGGACTTGCTCATCTCCGCTCTCCCTCCGCCGGTCTGAACCGGATCAGGTTCCAGGGACTCTCTCAACTCGCCGTGAATCGACGAATACCCCTGACGGTAAGCTTTGATGATACCTCGTGGCGACGCCCCTGCCGGTTGATTCCTTCGTAGACCAGATCCGCGACGTGCTCGACCGGCACCGCGCAGCGGTGCTGACGGCCGCGCCCGGCGCCGGCAAGACGACGCGCGTACCACCGGCATTGGTTGATCGCGGTCGCGTCCTGCTCCAGCAGCCACGACGGCTGGCAGCCCGCGCCATGGCCAAGCGGATCGCCGAAGAGCAGCGCTGGACCGTTGGACGCGAAATCGGGTGGCACATTCGCTTCGAGCGGCAGTTATCGCGCGAATCCAAGCTCGTCGTCGTTACCGAAGGCATCCTCACCGCCTACCTGCAGGATGATCCGCTGCTGAGCGACGTCACGACGTTAATCGTCGACGAGTTTCATGAACGCAGTATCCATGCGGACCTCGGGCTCGCCCTCGCCCGGCAAGCCTGGCTGGCGCGGACCGACCTGCGCATCCTGGTCATGTCCGCTACGCTGAACGCGGCACCGGTCGCCGCATTTCTCGGCGGGTGTCCGGTCATCGACGTCCCTGGAACGCTGCACCCACTCACCATTGAACACGCGCCGGGACAGCGCGTCGCGGACGCTGCCAGGGCGCTGTTGCCTCGCACCAGGGGCCACCTGCTCTGCTTCCTGCCAGGCGTGCGCGAGATCAACGACGCGATCGCCGACTGCGCGTCGCTCGCGCGCGAGCACGACCTTGACGTCGTCGCGCTGCACGGCTCGCTGGACGGAGACGCGCAGGACGCCGCGCTGTCACCGCGGACCGATCGACGCCGGATCATCATCTCTACCAACGTCGCGGAGACGTCGCTCACGGTTCCCGGCGTGTCGGCAGTGATTGACGCCGGGCTGCACAAAGTCGCCCGCTACAAGGCCGAACGCGGGGTCGATGCATTGACGACCGAGCGCATCACGCTCGACAGCGCCGATCAGCGGGCTGGCCGTGCGGCGCGACTGGGGCCTGGCATCGCGGTACGACTGTGGGACGCCCGCGACCGGCTGCGACCACATCGAGACGCCGAAATTCACCGGGTCGATCTGGCGGGGCCGATCCTGTCGATCCTCGCGTGGGGGGCGACACCGGACACCTTCGACTGGTTCGATCGACCGTCTCAAGACCGCATGACCGCCGCCCTGTCCCTGCTCGGGCGACTTGGCGCGTTGGAGGGCGGCAAGGTCACTCAGGTTGGCCGGTGGTTGCTGCGACTCCCCTTGCATCCTCGTCTTGGGCGCGTCCTGATCGCCGCACGCGGCTCCGCCGAAGGCGCTGCGGAGTGTGCGCGGCTGTCGGAGCCGGGCCCACGCGCGTCGCTGCAACTCAAGCGGGTCGCCGACCAACTCGCCGAGTCGGCGCGGCGGCTCTTCGGCAACGAGCAACGCGCGCACATCGGGGAAGAGGAGCTCAGACAGGCGCTGCTCGCCGGATATCCCGATCGAGTCGCAAGACGCCGCCAATCCGACAAATACACGCTCGCGACCGGGCACGGCGCGGCGTTGGTGCGTGACAGCAACGCGTCAGGAAGCGACTGGATCATCGCACTCGACGTGACCAGCGGGCGCGCGTCCGGGCCAGCTGAGGCGCTGATTCGCGAGGCCATTCCGATCGATCCGGCATGGCTGAAGGCCACCCGCTTTGAGCAGCGTCACGAATTCGACCGCGGCACGGGCACCGTCCGCGCAACAGCGATCGACTGGTACGACGAGGTGCCGCTACGCGAGCACTCGATTGCGGCGGATCCCGAGGAGCGCGCGCGGATCCTGGCGTCGGCGTGGCTCGAGCGCGGACCGGACGAGGACAGTCAACGGCTGCTGCGCCGCCTCGAGTTTGCCGGCCTCGATGTCGATCGCACCATGCTGATTGCCTACGCTTCGCAAACCGCCCGCAAGCTGGACGATGTCCGGTTGAGTGAAGAGGGGTTGCCCTGGGAGATTCGGCAACAGCTCGAGCGCAATGCCCCGGCGAAACTGACGGTGCCGAGCGGCCGCGACATGCTCATTGAGTACGGCGATGCCGGTACCGTGTCCGTGTCCGTGAAGCTGCAGGAGTTGTTCGGCCTCGCCGAGACGCCACGCATCGGTCGATCGAAAACACCGATCACCTTCCACCTGCTCGCACCGAATACGCGGCCGGTGCAAACGACGCAAGACCTCAAGAGTTTCTGGGAGCGGACGTACCCGGAGGTGCGAAAAGAACTACGAGGTCGTTACCCGAGGCATCCCTGGCCAGAAGACCCGTGGAACGCCCCGGCGACACATCGAACGAACAGGAAATAACGCACGACCTCGACGCCGCTTCAGAACCAGACTGCTGCCTAGCGCTGAACACCGCTGTCTGCTGGCCGGGGCCGGCGATCGATCGTCACCAGGCAGTCGGCAGTCCGCTGCCTGTTGGCAGGGATGTCCTGCAGGATCGCATCTGGTATCCGCAGCAGGCCGAGCAGCCCCACCGGTGCCAGCGTTCCATCGGCCTTACGGACCATCCGCGGCCCGTATCCGCTGGCCGCACACTGCAGCAGGCGCTGCTGATCGACGGCAACGATCGCACCCGGCGCCTGGGGGCCTCCCTTCTGTACGACGATTTCCGGTCCCAGCGCAGGTGCCGGGCTTGAAGGCGACGCGTTCCTGCCGCTGCGCCAACGCCGGTGCCGCGTGACACAGCAGGACCAGCGCCGAGAGGCCGCCGCTGTAGGCGATGCGCTTCGGTGTGCGAGTGGTCATCATGTCCAGCGGCCCTCGATCAGCGCGGTTTGTTGCGGAATTCTTCGCTGTGGCTCAGCTCTCGCGCGACATCCGCTTCAGTCCAGTGATTGCGCATCACCTGATCGACGAAGCCTGACGACGCCGGGTCGGGCTCGCGGCCCAGAACGCTGAGGTACGCGCGCCGCACGATCGCGGCCGCTTCCATACGCGTCAGGGCATTCTTCAGCCGGTACTCGGGGCTGGCTCGCAGCGCATCTTCAACGTCGTGCTCGTCCCACCCATGCATCTCGACGTTGTTGCGGTAATTGTACAGACCATTGACGTCGGGATCGCGCCGCAATACCCGGCGATAAGCATCGGTGACCACACGATCCGCAGATGCTGACGCGTTGTCACGATGCTCCCCGCTCTTGCGCAGCGCATCACGCACCTGACGCTCGGTCCAGCCGCGGTCAATCACGTTGCTGCGATAAGTCCTCATGCCCTCGGCGTCCGGGGCCCTGCCAAGGATGTCCTGGTAGGCGTGGCGGATCATGCGATCCACATCGTAGCCACCGTCTTCACGATCCCGAGAGCGGCGATCGTCGTGGCTCCAGTAATCCGAGCGATGCGACAGGTCGTCTTCGATATCGCGCGCGTTCCAGTGATCCTCGAAAAACCGCACGCGATAGCAGCGGAGTTCCGCGTCGTCAGGTTGGCGGTGCAGCGCATTCTCGAATGCCTGGCGGATCGTCAGATCCGCCGCGAATTTCTGCAGGCCGCTTTGGGACATCCCAAGCGACGCCGACAGTACAGCGGTCAACGCGGCCAAAATCATCACAGTCATGTTCGAAGTCCTCTCCCCGCCTGAAGGCGCAGGTCTTCTTACCGTAGCACCGTGGACGCAACTCCCGTGCTTCCCTAAAGGGAAGTAGCGCGGCGCCACGTCGAGGGTCCGTTATCGAACGGCTGCGGCCTCCGGCCTTCCGTTCGCGGCCAGCACCTGCACGTTGACGTAGAAGAGGTCGGTAGCCACCTTGAACGCGTCCTTGCCGCCAGCCCACTCCATCGACTTCCAATCCGACGTCGGCTGAATCATCTGCCATCTGGCTGGATCGCCGACTTTGACCGCCATGTTGAATCCGCGCTCGTCCGCCTTCCAGCGATACGACACGCGTTTTGCCGGCTCATCGAACGTGAGTTCGAGCGTGGGCAGATCCACGCGGCGCAGGTACTGGTCGAAGATCGGCGTCATGTCCTGCTTGAGCTCGGCGCTGAAGTGACGGACCAGATCCTCCGTCATGATGTTCTGGTACTTGAACTTCTCGTAGGTGTCTCGCATCAGCTTCCACCAGCGCGTGTCGTCGTTGACGGCGTTGCGGAGCGTGTCGAGAAACAGCGCGCCCTTGAAGTACATGTCCTGGTTCGGCGTGCGGTGAATACCGCGCTGCGTGATGATCGGCTCTTTGTTGCCGACCTTCGACTTGTAGCCGCCCGCGTACTTGATCGCGTCTTCGCGGCCGAACAGCGCCTCAACGTAAACGAACTCCAGGTAGTTGCACCACCCCTCCTGGATCCACATGTCGGACACGTCAGCCGCGGAGATCGCATTGCCGTACCATTCGTGGGCGCTCTCGTGAATGATGATGAAGTCGAACTTCAGGCTGACGCCGACGCCGGTCCAGTCGCGCTCGAGGTAGCCATTGGCGTAGCGATTGCCGTAGGTCACGGCGCTTTGGTGCTCCATGCCTGAGTACGGCACTTCGATCAGCTTGAAGCCGTCCTTCGGGAACGGGTACTTGCCGATGTATTTCTCGAACGCCTCGATCATCGGCTTGGCCTGCGCGAACTGCGCTTTCGCCTTGTCCAGGTTGCCCGGCAAGACGAAGTAGTCCATCGTCAGGTCGCCAAACTTTTCCGAGAACGTTGCATATTCGGCAATGTTCAACGAGACGTTGTAGGAGTTGATCGGATAGTGCACGCGATAGTCCCAGCGCGTGTAGCCGTCGCCCAGATCTGTCTTGCCCATGAAGCGGCCATTCGAGACGTTGGTGAGGCCATTCGGCACCGCGACCCTGATGTCGGCGCCCTCATCCGGCTCATCGCGCCACTGGTCCTTGCTCGGCCACCATGACGCGGAGCCTTCGCCTTCGTTCGCGGTATTGATCCACTGCTTGCCGTCTGGTGTCGTGCGGAATGCCAGCGCGCCAAAGCGCCCCTGCTCACGGGGATTGCCGGAGTAGTGCACCTCGATGGCGTAGGTGCGGCCACTGCGCAGCATCTCGGGGAAGTCGACGTAGACGGTGTTGTGGTCGCGCTCGACCTTCAGCGCCTGCGTGCCCATCACGGTCTTTTCGATGGTGAACTCCGGGAACAGCTCCAACTGGATGCGCGTGTCGTCCTTGAGCATCTTGAAGCGAATGGTGTTCTTGCCCGAGATGAACTTCTTGGCCGGAACCACCCGTATATCAAGGGTGTAGTGCAGCAGGTCGTTGTTGGCGCGGTAGCGGCCGTACTCACCGCGCAGGATGTCGGTACGTGACGGCGCCCGGAGCGTAGAAGGCGGCGACGGTTGCTGCGCAGCGTCGAGCGGCGACACGCCGAGGGCCAGCACGGTGGCGAGGGCGAATGAGCGCATACGCCATCTTAGCCGCTCGTGCCGCGGTGACTTTTGATAAATTAATCTACATTGTGGATATTAATGACTGATGAGCCGAATGACGCCTCCTCTCCTCGGTGAGTTCGAACAGATCGTGATGCTCGCCCTGGTGCGGCTGGGTCCGGAGGCCTACGGGGCCGTCGTCTGCCAGGAGATCGAGAAGCGCGGCAACCGCGGCGTCTCGGTCAGTGCGGTGCACACCACGCTCGAGCGCCTCGAGCAGAAGGGCCTGGTGAAGTCACGCATCGGCGATCCGACGCCGCAGCGCGGCGGCAAGCGCAAACGCCACTACGAAGTCGCCGCGCTCGGCATGAAGTCGCTGCAGGCGTCCTATCGTTCGCTCCGCAACATGGCCGACGGCATCGAGCACCTGCTCGGAGAGCCAGCGTAATGATCCGGCCGCCGCGGCTCGCGACGTGGCTGATCACCAGGGAGATCGAAGATCGCAGGGGTGAAGACCTGCTCGGCGATCTGGAAGAGTTGTTCCAGGTCCGGGTGCTCGAAGACGGCCGCCGCGCAGCCCGGCGCTGGTACTGGCGGCAGGCCACACAGATCGTCGCCCACGCCATCCGCGAGCGTCGACGCCAACCACAACCTCCAGCCCGAGACTCACGCATGCAGACGATCATTCAGGACCTTCGCTACTCGATTCGCTCCCTGGCTGCCACTCCGGGGTTCGCGGGCATTGCGGTGTTGATGCTGTCGCTCGGCATCGGCGCCAACTCGACGATCTTCAGCTGGGTCAACGCCGTCCTGCTGGATCCGATGCCGGGGTCGGCTCGTACCCGAGAGCTCGTCCAGCTGACCTACCTTTACAAGGGCGACGTAATGCCGTCGTTCTCCTACCCCGATTACCAGGACATCGTTGCCGCCTCGCCACACGCGGCCGGGATCACCGGGTTTGATGATCTGTCGGTCGGCGTGGTGATCGATCGCGATGCCGAGCGGGCATGGTCGCAAATGGTCACGACCAATTTCTTCGACGTGCTCGGCGCGAAGGTCGCATTGGGACGCGGCTTCACGGCCGAGGAGGAGCGCGCTGGTGCGCCCGCGTCGGTCGTGCTCAGCCACCTCTACTGGCAGCGCAGATTCGACTCGGACCCGTCCGTGATTGGGCGGCAACTGAAGATCAATTCGCAGCCGTTCACGGTTGTTGGTGTCGCGGCCCCGGGATTCTTTGGCTCGGTCGCCGGCCTGTCCTACGACCTCTGGCTGCCGATCGGCACGCAGTCGATCGTGACGCCCAGAGGCGACCGGCTCGCGGCCCGCGGCCATCGCACAAATGCGTACCGAGTGGGCCGGGCAGGGCCGCTATGTGGACCATCGCGCGGCGGTGTTTCCGCTGGATAACTCACCGGATGGCGGCATCGCGGTACTTCGACCGGTGCTGCTGATACTGATGGCGGTGGCGGTGAGCGTG
>JAYQOO010000120.1:0-12616 GCA_038144855.1 Acidimicrobiia bacterium
GCCGCCATCGGCGGCGCGGTCGGCGCGGCCGGCGGCACCGCCGCCGCGATGAGCAACGACCGCAATCCGGCCACGCTCTCAGCCGGCACCACGGTCACGGTGCGCATCCAGGCGCCGATGACCGTGACGGTTCAAAAGAACTGAAGTAGCTCGTAGCCAGTAGCCAGATGCCAGTAGCCAGAAGGACGCGCTTCTGGCCACCGGCTTCCGGATACTGGCTACTGTTATGATCGGCTACTGGAGGCTGGTCATGCGTTTGGCAACTTCGGTTTTCGTTCTCGCCCTCACCCTCGGCACCACTGCGTTCGCACAGGTCACCAAGCAGGAACGCGCGGGCATCGTGAATTTCAGCAAGGTCGATGCGGTGGTCGCGTGCGGCGGCGCCACCGAGACGTCGGCGCTCGACGCGCTGGCCAAGGACGGCTTCAAGGCCGTGATCAACCTGCGTCAGGCCTCGGAGCCGAACGCCAACATCGAACAGAACGCGGCGCGCACGAAGGAACTTGGGATGAAGTACATCCACATCCCTTTCAACACCGCGTCGCCAGACACCAAGGTCGTTGACTCGTTCCTGGCGGCCGTCGCCGACAAGAGCAACCAGCCGGCATACATCCACTGCGGGTCGGCAAGCCGGGTTGGGTCGCTGTGGCTGGTGAAGCGCGTCATGCAGGACGGCTGGACGGTGGAAAAGGCCACCGAAGAGGCGAAGGCCATCGGCCTGCGCGGCGAGCCGCTCGAGAAATTCGCCCTCAGCTACATCGCCGCCAACAAGAAGTAAAGCGGTTTGACAGTTCGGCGGCCCACCAGTGATACTGAAGGGTCGTTTTGCGGCGATTTTTCCGACTTGATGGGCCGCCAGAGCTAGGAAGCTCTATCTAAGTCGCGAGACCCGCGACATGTGTTCGCGGGTTTTTTTTTGGAAATGCTTGGAGAGTTAATGGCAAATCGTTACATCTTCTCTTCGGAGTCAGTCGGCGAAGGTCCCCCCGACAAGGTCGCCGACACGATTTCGGATGCGGTCCTCGACGCCTGCCTCGCGCAGGACAAGATGAGCCGCGTCGCGTGCGAAACCTACGTCAAGTCCAACGTCTGCATCGTTGGCGGCGAAATCACCACCAAGGCCCGGCTCGACGTCGAGCAACTGGCGCGCAAGGCGATCCGCGAGATCGGCTACGTCAATGACGACGACGTGTTTCATGCCGACAAGGTGTTCGTGAACCTGCTGTTGACGCAGCAGTCGGCCGACATTGCGCAGGGCGTCGACGCGCGCAAGGCCAAGGGCAAGAAGACCGCGAAGCAGGGCGCCGGCGACCAGGGCCTGATGTTCGGCTACGCCAGCAACGAGACGCCGGAGCTGATGCCCGCGCCGATCATGTTCGCGCACCGCCTCGGCCGCAAGTTGACGCAACTGCGCAAGGCCGGCGCCGCCGACTGGCTGCGCCCCGACGCCAAGTCACAGGTCTCGGTGATTTACGAGAACGGCAAGCCGGTTGGCATCTCGAACGTGGTGATCTCGACGCAGCACGCCGAGAGCGCGCAGCACGCCACCATCGAGAAGTTCTGCATCGAGGAAGTGATCAAGAAGGTGCTGCCCAAGCGCCTGCTCACCAGCAAGACTGAATTCTTCATCAACCCGACCGGCCGCTTCGTGGTTGGCGGTCCCCAGGGCGACACCGGACTGACCGGACGCAAGATCATCGTCGACAGCTACGGCGGCATGGGCCGTCACGGCGGTGGCGCGTTCTCGGGCAAGGATCCAACGAAGGTTGACCGCAGCGCCGCCTACATGGGCCGCTGGGTGGCGAAGAACGTGGTCGCCGCGAAGCTGGCTGCCAAGTGCGAAGTGCAGTTCGCCTACGCGATCGGCCACCCCGATCCGGTCAGCGTGCACATCGACACCTTCGGCACCAACACCGTGTCGGAGGCCAAGATCGAGCGCGCCGTGAATCGCGTGTTCGACTTCCAGCCGTCGGAGATCATCGCGCAGCTCAACCTGCGCCGCCCGATCTACGGCAAGACCACCAACTACGGTCACTTCGGCAAGAGCGACAAGGACCTGACGTGGGAAGCCACCAACAAGGTCAAGGCGCTGCTGGACGCGATCTAGCAGGACGTCGTCGCCCAGGGTTGAAGGGCTCAGGGTTCAAGAGGGTCTCGAGCATTTGCTCGGGACCCTCTTTGTTTTTCAACGGACTCCGCGACGCATCCCTTCCGTAATGATGCCGACGCGCGTCACGCCAGCCCCCCGGCTGGCGTCAATGACCGCCACAATGTCTGCGTAGCGCAACGTTCCCGCGCCGGTGACATACAGCGTCTTGTTCGCGCGCGAGCTGTCGACCTCCCGCAGGCGATCTTCCAGTTCGCCCAGCAGGATGGGCTCGTGATTGATCTCGATCCGACGGTCGGCGAAGTACTCGACCATGATCTGCTCGTCGATTACCGGCCGCGCCACGTTGGCCGTCGTCTCCGGTGGCAGGTACGCGTCCAGGCCTCGTTGCGACAGCGGCAACGCCGCCATGAAAATCACCAGCAGCACGAGCAGCACGTCAATCATCGGCGTGATGTTCATCTCGGACGACGGCCGGAGCCTAGCAGGTTTCAGCATGGCCGTCACCGCAGCGTGAACTTCACCGTGACCGTCATGATCACCGGCACGGGCTGCCCGTTGAGCTGGGTCGGGGTGAACTCCCACTGACTGACGGCTTCGATCGCTGACTGGTCGAGCAGCGGAATCGATCGCAGCACGCGGACATTCGTCACGCGGCCGTCAACACCAATCGTCGCTTCGAGAATGACCAGGCCTTCCACGCGCGCGATGCGCGCCATCTCGGTGTAGAGCGGCGCCACATGGCGCGTTTTCACGGGGGTGCGAATGGCACCGCCCGGCCGCACCGGCGCGGGAGCCTGCTCTACCGGCCTGGGCTGGGGCGGCGCCAGCACCGCGGCCGCGTTGGTGTCGATCGCGCCGTCAATCAGGCCCACGGGCGCGTCACTCGCCGGATCACTCAGCACGTCGGGCTCCGTGGCGAATCCCGTTGGAGCACTGATCGGCGCCACGGCGCGATCGATGAGCGGCTCGTCCACCTCCACCGGCCTTAACTTCGGTATGGGCGGAGGGATGGGGATCAGCTTCGTGATGTAAGCCAGATCATCGTCGGCAAATACCTGCGGCATCACCGATGGCGCAAGGATCGGTATGGCGATGAGGGCCAGGACGATTGCCGAGTGCGTGATCAGCGACAGCGGCAGCGTGTACCACTTGCGGCTGCCGACGGACATTGACGGGCGCGTGACATCACCGAACAGATCGCGAGGCATACCACTCTCCTTCTGCCTGAACGTCTGCCCGGCCGGGCCAGAACTGTCTGCTGATTGATTAGTATCCGCGCGGCGGAAAAAGGCTCCGCGTCAGCGTTCCACGCCTGGCGGCTTGGTGATTTTCTCGTCCGTCGAGACGCCGAACCGGCGGTAGTCGGAGTAGACCGCCACCGCATCGATCGTCGACGCCGACGCGCTGTAGCGCTCGGTCATCCTGATGGGCACGCGGATCTTGAGCCGCTCGTCGACGGCAAAGTCGACCACGCAGTTGCCCGCGCTTGAGCGATCGCGGAGGATCAGTTCGGTGCGCAGCAACGCCGCCGACGCGGGCTCGACCCATACGCGCCCGCTGAGCAGGAGATCGCGTCCCGTGTTGTCGCGAATGATGCTCGGGCCGGTCCGCTCCTGGAAGCGCAGCATCACCGCCGGCTGATCGCCAAGGCGGACGCGCTCGCCGACGGTGAAGGTCATTCGCTCGGCGTGCCGCGCCGACAGAAACTCGAGCGCGATGTCCGGCAGGTTGATCGTGCGCGGAATGTTGCCGATGTTGTAGCGCGCGCTTTCGGCCGCCAGCTGGCGGGCCTGCTGCAACGCCGTGGGACTTGGGTTCTGCAGGAGATCGACGAGCCGTTGTTCACGATTGCCGACCTTGCGGCCGTCAACTTCAAGCACGTCGCGGAACGAAATCCACCCGGCCGCGCCAGGTAGCCGGACCATCAGCAGCTCCGAGAGGAGTTCTCGACTGGCCGCCTGCTGGCCGAACGGATCGGTGCGGCGATAGCTGACCGTCTGCTTGTACTGCTCGCGGGCGACGAGGGACGGGGACTGCGCCTGCAGCTGCACTACCTGGTCCCTGACCCGCTGGATCAAGGCCGCGTCTGGCGATTGCGCCGACGCGACTTGTGATGCGATGGGCGCGCTCAGCAGCAGGAACGCGATGACGCCGAACGGGGCGGCGACGGCGCGGCGCAACGTCATGACCCTTGCTGCGGCCTATTTCAAGACCAGCTTGATCGACTTCACGTTCATGAACTTCTGACCGCTCTTCTCGACCACTTCCCCGCTGGCGAGAATGGTCCGCGACACGAAGTCGAGGAGCTTGGCGTTGTTGTTGGCGGTGTAGTCGCCCGTCACACGAAAGGTCGCATCCGCGGTGCGAATGCCGACGGGCAAGCCCTTCTTCGCACACGCCATGGTCGACGTGTCATCGGCCGCCGGCTTTTCGGGTTCGTTCGGGTACGGGAAACACGCGATGGTGCCCTTGACGGTCATCTCTGCGGCTGACGCCGGCAGGCCAAGCGCCACGGCCAATATCGCTCCGGCGACCAGTGAAACCAGCGCGCGCATATGTAACTCCTCCGCAAGATCTGGCCGCGTTCGGCGCGGCGGATGTCGACCCTCTGGAACTACTATACTGCTGCCTCTCCGGATACCTCGGCAAGGGATTGAGATCACCATGCGATACCGACGACTCGCGCACACCGCTTTCGTTCTCGCCACGATCGGGCTGGCATTACCGGCCTCCGCACAAACGCCCGGGCGACCGTCGATCGACGACGTGATCAACCTCAAGCGTGTCGGCTCACCGGTGATGTCGCCGGATGGGCAATACGTGGCGTACACGATTCGCGAAACCAACTGGGACGAAAACGCTTACGAGACCGAGATCTGGGTCGCCGAGGTGGCGACCGGACAGTCGCGCCAGGTGACCAATGGCCGCAAGTCGAGCAGCCAGCCGGTGTTTTCGCCTGACAGCGCCTGGCTTGGTTTTATCTCCGATCGCGACGGCAAACGGCAGATCTATCGCATCGCGCTGCGCGGCGGCGAGGCCGAGAAGCTGACCAGTGCGGAAGAAGGCGTGAACAACTTCGCGTGGTCACCGAACGCGAAGGACATCGCCTACACCATGACCGATCCACCGACGGCCGCGATGAAAGAGCGCGAGCGCGCGTGGGGAGACGTCAAGATCGAAGACCAGGATCAGCGCTACACGCATCTGCACCTCTTCGATGTGTCGACGAAGGCAACGCGGCCACTGACGACCGGCCAGTTCGTCGTCGGCAATTTCGACTGGTCGCCCGATGGCCGCCACATCGCCTACGACCATCGCGCCACGAGCGACCCGGCCGACAGCGGCACCGCCAATATTTCGGTGCTCACCGCAGCCGACGGCCGGTCGACCGTGGTCGTGGCACTCGAGGGACCGGACACCAATCCGCGCTGGGCGCCGGATGGCTCACGTCTCGCGTTCGTCACGGCTCTGGGCAAACCGTTTTTCTTCTACCAGAACAGCGTGATCGCGACCATTGCGATCGGCTCGACGGCGCCGCAGAGCCTCACCGATGCCTTCGACGAAGATCCTAATCTCATCGCGTGGACCAAGGCGGGCATTCACTTCGCCGCCTCGCAGCGGACCTGGGCGTACTTGTTCACGCTCGATCCGCAGACCAGGCAGGTCACCAGGCACGCACCCAGCGACAACTGGATCGGCAGCGGGTTTTCGCTGTCTGCCGACGGCGCGCAGGTCGCCTTCACGGCCTCGGGCCCGACCGATTTTCCGGACGTCTTTGCTGCTCCGGTGGCGAGCATGGCCGGAAAGAGACTCAGCGATGCTGGCGCGCAGGTGGCGGCGTGGCCGAAGCACCTGCGCGAAGTCATTCGCTGGAAGAGCCAGGACGGCGCTGAGATCGAAGGCGTGCTGCACAAGCCTGCAGATTTCCAGCAGGGCCGCCGCTATCCGCTGCTGGTCATCATTCACGGTGGACCCACCGGCGTTTCTCGTCCGAGTCCGTACGGCAGCGGCACCGCTTATCCGCTCGACGCGTTTCTCGCCAAGGGCGCACTGATCCTCGAGCCGAACTATCGTGGCAGCGCCGGCTACGGGGAGCAGTTTCGCTCGCTGAACGTGCGGAATCTCGGCATCGGCGATGCGTGGGATGTGCTGTCCGGGATCGATTTGCTGGTGCAGCAGGGCCTCGTCGATCGCGACCGCGTCGGCAGCATGGGCTGGAGCCAGGGCGGATACATTTCCGCATTCCTGACCACGAAACACTCCGATCGCTTCAAGGCGATCTCCGTCGGCGCCGGCATCTCCGACTGGATGACCTACTACGTCAACACCGACATCCATCCGTTCACGCGCCAGTACCTCAAGGCGAACCCGTGGGACGATCCGAAGATCTACGCCGACACCTCCCCGATGACGTATATCAAGCAGGCCAGGACGCCAACCCTGATTCAGCACGGCGACCAGGACGCGCGAGTGCCGATTCCAAACGCGTTCCAGTTGTACCAGGGACTGCGCGACCAGAACGTCCCGGTGCAGTTATCGATCTTCAAGGGCTTCGGCCACGGCCTCAACAAGCCCAAAGCCAATCGCGCGGCGATGCAGCAGAACCTCGAGTGGTTCACGCGCTATATTTGGAATCAGCCGGGTGGGACTCAATAATAGGCTCAGAGGTTCAATACGTTCATGCGTTCACTGCTGATCTGCATTGCGCTCGTCGCGGCTGGCCTTGTACAAGACAAGGCGCCGGTCGATCCGAACGCGACTCGTAAGCCTGATCTCGTCGAGCTCGTTAAACTCGACCCGACGATCAAGCTCGACATCCGCTACGCGGGCACCAACAACTTCCTTGGCAAGAAGGTCTATCCCGAGGCGCGGGCGTTTCTGCAGCGGCCGGCCGCCATGTCACTGGTCGATGCGCACAAGGAGCTCGCCAGGAACGGCTACGGCCTGTTGATTCATGACGGCTATCGCCCGTGGGCCATTACCAAGCTGTTCTGGGACATGACCTCTGGCGTGCAGCGCGAGTTCGTCGCCAACCCCAAGACCGGGTCAAAGCACAATCGCGGCTGCGCGGTCGATCTCACCCTCTACGATCTCGCGACCGGGATAGCCGTCCAGATGCCCGGTGACTACGACGAGATGACGCCGCGCTCGTACCCGGATTTTCCTGGCGGCACGCAGGAACAGCGCGCCCGCCGCGACCTGCTGCGACAGGTGATGGAGCGTCATGGCTTCACCGTTGAGTCGAACGAGTGGTGGCATTTCAATTACAAGGATTGGCCGCAATACCCGATCACTGACATCGCTTTTTCCGACATCCGATAGGCGATCGATGAAGTACGCTGGTGGGCGCGCATGGAGTACTTGATCGATCTGTTTCTGCACCTCGACGTCCACCTCGCCGAGTTCGTCGCGCAATACGGCATCTGGGTTTACGCGATGCTGTTTGCAATCATTTTCATCGAGACCGGGCTGATCATCTGGCCGTTCCTGCCTGGTGACTCACTGCTGTTTGCCGCCGGTGCGCTGGCGGCAACCGGCGTGCTCGATATCCGGATCGTCGTGGTGCTGCTGATCGCGGCGGCGATCGCGGGAGACGCGGTCAACTACTCGGTCGGCAGGTTTGTCGGTCCAAAGGTTTTTTCCGCCCACGACTACCAGGGCTTCCTTCACAAGGTCCTGAATCGCGATCACCTCGACAAGGCGCACGCCTTCTTCGAGAAGCACGGCGGCATGGCCGTCGTATCGGGCCGCTTCGTGCCGATCGTTCGCACCTTTGTGCCGTTTGTGGCCGGCGCGGCAGTCATGACCGCCTCCAGGTTCGTCTTCTTCAACATCATCGGCGCGGTCATTTGGGTGGCGGTGTGCGCGGGCGCCGGATACCTGTTCGGCAACGTGCCGATCATTAAGGAAAATTTCTCACTGGTCGCGATCGGCATCGTGATCGTTTCGGTGCTGCCGATCGCTTTTGAGATGCTGAGGGCCAGAAAAGGCTGATTCGCGTGACTTTCCGTGCCGGCCGTTTCACCGTTTCCGTGCCCGCGACGCGCGTTCAGCGCGCCAGCCAGTAGGTCATCTTCACGGCCAGCGATCGCGTTCGCACCCGGTAGGAGCGATCGAGCACCGCGCGTGACGTCAGCGGCAGATCCAGGTCGAGACCCTGGTTGTAGACCACGTACAGGTCGCTACCAGGCTTGTAGTGATACCACCACAAGAAGTTGAAGCTCGCCGTCTTGCGATCGTCGTTGTACTGCACGAAGCCCTTGAGGTAGAAGTCCGGCGACAACGAGTGGCTGACGCGGAAGTTCAACACGTTGCTGGTGTAGAGCGGTCGGCCGGCGAGCGTGACGCGGTTGTGCACGTACTGCGGCTCGAACAACAGCGTCTTCCCCACCTGCAGCGTCACGTTCGCCCGATAGCTCTGACGGTCGCCGTTGTAGTAGCCGCCAAATTCGGTGCCGAACGACCCGTAGACGCGCTTGGTGCGATCCGAGTTGTAGTTGACGAACGCGTACTGCCAGTCGTAGATGCCGACCGGCAAGGTCGTGCCGGCGGTCGCAAACGGCGCCGTCAGGTTGTCGTGCTCGCGCTGCATTCCGGCAGAGACGCTGGTGGTGTTCTGGCGAGAGACGTTGACGAACACGTTCTGCGTGCGGGAGTCGACGACCCCTGCGTGATTTTCGTAGTAGTCGGCATTGGCGTTGACGATCATCTGACGGATACCGCCCCACTTCGGTCGAGGGGTCCACTGCGCCTTCAACTTGCCGGCGCGAATGTCGAGACGCGGGATGTAACCCATCTCCGCATTGAAACGCTCCCCGACGTCGAGGTACTGACCGCCATAGTTAAACTTGTCGCTCTTCCAGGCAAAATCGATGACACCGGCCGCATCCTTGCCGGATGCATCCGGCGAGAAGGTCTTGGCCAGCACCGTCGTCAGCGTCATGCGGGGGCCAAGCACGAACCCGCCATCGATGCCGACCGCGCGGTTGTAATCCGAAATACCGTTGGCGCTGTTGACGATCAGCGCACCAATGTTCGAACTCCTCAGCACGTTGCGCTTCAGGCGCACGACGGTGAAGTTGGCGTTCTCGAGTTCACGGGTCGCCAGCGTCTCCTCTTCGGTCGAGATGTTCATCACGCCGATCGCGTAGTCGCCGATGCGGCCGGTGACGCGACCGCCGCCGATGATCGGCACCTGCTGGCCGTCGACCAGACCGATGCGGCGGCTATAGAACAAGTTGAGCAGCCCGGGATCGTTCGCGGCAGCCTCGCCGCCCAGGCCCGCCGCCACCGACTTGCCGAAATCAAAGATCCCCGCCGTCTCCGTGAAGAACTGGCGCTTCTCTGGAAAGAACAAACTGAAGCGCGTCAGGTTGACGACTTCCTGGTCGGCTTCCACCTGCGCGAAATCGGTGTGATAGGTGAAGTCGGCGATCAGGTCGTTGGTCAGGCCGACCTTGAAGTCACCGCCGTACTTGGCGTCGCGCCTGAACCTGGCCTGCGAGACGTAGTCGCGCGAGGCTGACGGCGATAGAAACGGCACGAACTCGATGCGGCGGCGCGCCTTCAGGTCGGTGAGACCCTGAAGCACGCCCGCATTCGACACGCGCGCAAAGCCGCTCGGTCCCCACTCGCGTGGAAACGGCACCCAGTAGGACTCCTCGTTCTTGCGAAACAGGATCCGGCACAGGTTGATGCCCCAGGTGGATTCGCCGATGGTGGTCTTGAACCGCAGCTGGCTCAGCGGGATCTCGATCTCGATGTACCAGCCCTTGTCGTCGATCGTGGTCTTGTTGTTCCAGACCGCGTTCCAGTCGTAGTTGATGGTGCGGCCATTCTCGATCGTATTGGCGTCCTTGTAGGCGCCCAGCGGATTGGTGCTGAAGTAGAAGGCGTTCCGATGATCGTGAAACGTATCGATCGTGATCTTCAGCTGGTCGCCCTTGTTCAGGCCGGCGTCGCGCTTCATCTCGCTGCCCATGATGCCAGCGGGATCGCTGTCAAACACCCACACGCCGACGTACAGGGACTTCGCGTCGTAGAGGATCCGGAACTCGGTCTGCTCGGAGGCCGGCTGGCCGAAGCGCGGCTCGCGCTGGACGAAGTTGCCTTGCGCCGGCGCCTGCGCCCAGACGGGCTCGTTCAGCTTGCCGTCGATGTCAGGCCGCTGTCCGTCGCCAATGCGGTGGGCGATCGCCTTGAACGTTTCCGGGTCGATGGTCCGGATGTCGAAGGCCCCCTGCGCCGATGCATGCGCGGCACAGATGGCAACGATGGCGAGAGCGATGGCTGCGCGACGAAAACCAGGCGGCATGCGGTTGGGCATTTTCGCCCGGGCCGCGCCGCGCGCATGCAATCAATTGTCGCGGCGTGGAAACGCGGCGTGCAGCACGTCAACCACCATCTGCAGGTGGGTATCGACGAGGAGCATCGCGGCGCCGGCGACTCGGTAGTCGAGTTCCTCGGGCAGTTTTGGCAGCCTGGCGGACACACACGGATCGAGCGGCTGTGTGTCGGCAATCGAGGCACCGACCGACGGCACCGCAAATGAGTCGGCACTCGGCTCAAGCGCGGGGCATCCCGCTTTGACTGCCGCGGCGATCCGTTCGCGTAACACCGCCGACACCAGCGGGGTGAGCAGCACGCCTTCGGCAACCCGCCGCGGGACCGTCGGGCGGCGGTCCGCCTGACGATGCGCAAACGCGTACGAATCGGCGGCCCGCAGGAACTGCTGGATCGCCGCGCCGTCCGACGACGCAGATTGCCCGTAGGCCGCGGTGGCCGCGCACATCAGCGCGAACAGCCATGTCGAACAGCGCATTGCCAAGACATTACCTCGACCCGGGCACCGCCAGCACAAACGCACGCTTGGTGGCCAACACCGATGATGCCACCGCGCCGGGCCGGCCTTTTGCCCGCTCGCGCAATCCCATCTCCACCAGCCCGGCGCCTTCGGTCAACGCACACCGCGAGATCTCATCGGCAACGCGGCCGCGCCGCACAATCAGAGAATGCGGCTTGTTGGCAGTCATCTGGTGGGCGCGTTCGCGCAATTCGGTGGCTGCCGCATGTTCGTCCACGCTGCGCGGCGCCACCGTCATCATCGTCTAGGGCTGTCCGGCCACGGCGCAATGGATGAGTCCTACCTCACCGGGGAGCCGTTCAGGATCGCCAAAACGAAGGGGGCCACGGTGATCTCCGGCGCCATCAATGGCGATACCGCCCTGACGATTCGCGCCACGGCTCGAGCGTCCGATTCGCGGTATGCGCGGATCATGGAGGTGATGCGCGAGTCCGAAACGACGCGGCCGCAGATGCGGCGGCTCGGCGATCGCCTGGGCGCGCTCTACACGCCGGTCGCGCTGACGCTGGCACTCGCCGCCTGGGCGCTGAGCGGAGACGCGATGCGGTTCCTCGCGGTGCTGGTGATCGCCACGCCGTGTCCGCTGCTGCTGGCGATACCGATCGCGATCATCGGCTCGATCTCGCTGTGCGCCAAGCGCGCCATCATCGTCAGGAACCCGGTCGTGCTCGAACAGGTCACCGGCTGCCGAACCGCCATCTTTGACAAGACCGGGACGCTGACCTACGGCACGCCTCACGTCACGGAGGTTCTCACGGCCGCCGGCGTCGCTCGTCGCGACGTGCTCGCGCTGGTGGCAAGTCTCGAGCGCTATTCGAAACATCCACTCGCGGAGGCCGTACTCGCGGCCGCTGCGGCAGACGCCGTCGAGTTGCCCGAAGCGACCGAGGTCAGCGAGTTGCCGGGACACGGATTGCGGGGCAGCGTTTCCGGACATCAGGTCTTGATCACCAGCCGACGACAGCTTGCGGCCGCCTCCGTTGTCGGCCGTGACGAGCTGCCGCCGATCAGCGCCGGGCTTGAGTGCGTGGCTGCCATCGACGGCCGGTATGCGGCGACCTTCCGGTTCCGTGACGCGCCAAGAGCAGAAAGCCGGCACTTCGTTCGCCACCTGGGACCGAAACACCATTTCGATCGGCTGATGATCGTGTCCGGCGACCGACGGGGGGAGGTCGACCATCTTGCGGCGCAAGTGGGCATCAGCGAGATTCACGCCGAGCAGAGCCCCGAACAGAAACTCGCGATCGTCCGCCGGGAGTCGGCGGTTGCGCCGACCTTGTACGTCGGTGACGGGATCAACGACGCGCCGGCGATGATGGCGGTGACCGTCGGCGTCGCCATTGGACAAAACAGCCAGGTCACCACTGAAGCGGCAGGCGTCGTGATCCTGGACAACTCGCTCGAACGTGTCGACGAATTCATGCACATCAGCCGGCGCATGCGGACGATCGCACTGCAGAGCGCGGTCGGCGGTATGGCGCTGAGCGTTGTCGGCATGTTGATCGCGGCGGCCGGGCACCTCACGCCAGTCAATGGCGCCATCGCACAGGAAGTCATCGATGTGCTGGCCGTGATGAACGCGTTGCGGGCGGCCGTGCCGCCGAAGGTCATCCACGATCTATGACCGCGGGCGGGCGATGGCG
>JAYQOO010000121.1:0-12611 GCA_038144855.1 Acidimicrobiia bacterium
GCGTCAGCCTCGCGATCGTTAGAAGATGAAGCGGAAGCCCACCCGCGCCGTGCGGGGCGCGAGGATGGCTGACGGCTTCTGGTAGCTCAGGCCGGTCGCGCGGCTGATCGTCTCAGACGCGTGGCTGTTGGCCAGGTTGAACGCGTCGAACATCAGGCGCAGGCGCACGCGCGAGTTGAAGTTGAACTGGCGCTCGGCGCGGATATCGAACACCCAGATGTTGTCTTCGCGGTTGGCGTCCATCGCTTCGGCATACGCGGTGTTGCCGGTGTTCGACAGACCCGTGCAGGCGCAGCTGGCCGCCGAACTGATGGTCAGCGTGCGGGCGTAGTTGGCGCCCGACTGGTGACGCAGCACCGGCGAGAGACGGATACCCAGTGGCGCGTCATAGGAACCGGCGGCCTTGAAGTTCCAGATCGTGCGATCTTGGGCACCCGGCATGTTCGGGTTGCGGCGCGGACCGTTCGGGAAGTCGGTCATCATCGTGTAACCAAAGCCGAGCTGACCTGACCACTTGTTGCCGTAGCGCTTGTTGAGCGAGGCCTCGATCGTCTTGTAGCGCGAGTACTGGTCGGTGTTCATGACCACGCCGCGCGCCGACGGGATACCGGCATTCGGGATGCCGTAGAAGGTCAGCACCTTGTCGTCGGACGTGCCCGAGCGGCCGTCGACACCGATGTCGGTGAACGAGTACGGCACCGTGAAGAGCGAGTACGGACGATCCGGCTGCATGGTCGCGGTCAGGTCGTCTTCGGTCTTGTAGACGTAGCCGACGCGAAGACCGGTGGTGTCGGTGATCTGGCGCTCGACCCACGCGCTCGCTTCATGGCTGTACGGCGCCTTGATGTTGCTGTCGACGCCCGTGCCGCCTTCCAGCGAGATCGAGGTCTGCGTGCCCTGTTCACCCGGCTGCCAGCGGCGATCGCCGTTGATGTCGTTCCACTGGTAGGTGGCCGACTTGCCCGCGGTGTTGGGGTTGCCGGTGCTGCCGATGCCGACGCCGGGGTTGTGCCAGTAGAGGCCGTAGTTGCCCTTCAGCACGGTCTTGCCGTCGCCGGTCACGTCGAACGTCACACCGATACGCGGAGCCGCGACGCCCCAGGTGTAGAAGGTCTTCTCAGGGAAGGTTTTCGCGGTCACAAGGCTGGCCAGTGCGGGGAACTGGGGCGCCCACGCGGCGAGTGAACCGGCGAGCTGTTCCTGCTCGGGGATCCAGCCCTTGTAGCGGTCGTAGCGGAAGCCGGCGTTGACCGTCGCGCGGCCGAACGACCACGTGTCGTTGATGAACACGCCCATGTGATCGAGGTTGGCCTTCGCGGTCAGCTCGTCGTGTGCGCTCAGCTTGCCAGCGTCACGCGCGGTCGGGAAGTCGAACGTCACCGTCGACGCCACACCGTTGCTGTAGACGTGATCGATGTTGCCGCCGTACTGCTGCTTGTAGCCTTCCCACGAACGTTCCTTCAGGAGCTCGGCGCCCATCTTGAAGGTGTGGCTGCCGGCACCGGTGTCGAGGAAGTAGGTGCCCGCGAGGTTGTACTGCTTACGGTCGCGATCGAGCTGCCAGACCTGGTTGGCGCCTTCGCTTACCGCGCGGCCGCTGTCGCGCCACGCGAAGTTCGCGCTGCTGTTGCTGATCAGCGGGAAGTAGTAACCGAAGTCGCCGTAGCGCGCCTCGAGGTAGAACTTGTCGCTGACGGTGCTGTTCCATTCGCCCTTGTAAACCCAGCTGCCCGAATCCTGCATGTTGGTCTGTTCGGGCGAGTTGTAGGTGTAGGTGCCGAACGGCAGGCGGTTGGGCTGTTCCTTCTGGCCCCACTGGTAATACGCAATCAGCTTGTTCTTCTGGTTGAGCTGGTAGGTCACCTTCGCAACCGGGTTCCACAGCTTGGTGTTGAAGGTGCTGTCGAACGTGAACTGCGGCTGCGCCACCGCGTTGAACTGCTGGCGATAGGTGCCGAAGAACCACGCGCGATCCTTCATGATCGGACCGCCGAAGTTGATGTCCTGGTCGTAGTACTTCTGGATCTCGTTGCTGCCGGCGCGGATCGGCGAGTTGTTGAACGCCGTGGCCACCGTGTAGTTGTCGGGAATGTTCGAGCCCTGCAGCGAGTTGTTGTACCAATCGACGTGGTACTCACCCTGGAAGGTGTTCGAACCGCTGCGCGCGATGAACTGCGACTGCACGCCCGGGTTCGGCATTTCGGCCGACTGGCCCGACGTGCCGAGGAAGGCTTCTTCAAGCGACGCGTAGTCGAAGTAGAAGCCGGCGCCGCCGGTGCCTTCCGTGGTGTTGATGCCTTCGATCAGCACGCGCACCTGCCCGCTCATGCCGTAGGCGGTGTAGCCGGTCTGCGTGCCGGCGCGGTTGCCGCCGACGTCGATGCGGCCCATCTGCACCGACGGCGTGACAGCGAGGAGCGCCCACATGTCGCGCCCGTTCGGGATCGACTGCAGCTGCTCCATCTTGAAGTTCTGCTGCACGCGGGTCGTCGACGTGTCGATGACCGGTGATGCACCGCTGACCGTCACCGTCTCCTGCAACGTGGCGAGCGCGAGCTCGACGTTGACCGAAGCCGTGAAGCCGAGGGTGATCGAGATGCCGGAACGCTTGAGCGAGTTGAACCCGGCCAACTCATAGGTCACTTCGTACGTGCCCGGAGGCACGGCCGGGAAGCGGTAGTTACCCGTTTCCGACGTGACGGTCGACTGCGGCTGAATCAGCGCAGGGCTGGTTGCGGTAACCGTCACGCCGGGAAGCACAGCTCCCTGCGCGTCGGTGACGCGGCCCTGAATGGTGCCCGTGCTGCTCGCGCCGCCACCCTGGGCAAACGCGGAAACACTGAACGACAGCGCTACCAACACGGCCATCAGGCCTGTAGTCCAACGCCTCATGCTTTCCTCCATCGAAAAAACATTTGGGGCCACCAGTGGGGGGTCTCCCAAAACAAACAAAGGTCAACGAAACAAGGAACGAACTAGCGACGACGATCGAACGGAAATTGCTAACGAAAGTGCCCGGATGTATCTGGAAATCAGGGAAATAATAGTCTTGGAGGGGGACGAATTGCAACCGCAGAGGGCCGAAAATCCATCAGACGGTGGTCAAGCGTGGCTGTAATAACCCTAAGTGTTCATATTTACATACATTTAGGGTCGAAACTTTTGTGAAACGGCGTGAAGACGCCAACGACGTCGATTGCGTGGCCAGAGCCGCTCGTACGGCCGTTTTCAGCCCTCAGCACATCAAGAAAAGAGGGTCCGGTGGTTTCTCTCACCAGCCCCACAGTGTTTGCCGGCGACGGCCCGCAACGCGGGCCTGTCGGCCCGTGCCTCAGAAGATCGGGCGGAAGCCAAGGCGGCCGGCGAGGCCGGCGTCAACGAAGTTGTAGGGCGTCGTGAAGATCGACGCCGGGGTGCCCGCCCGCGGCGTGACTCGAAGCGGCGTTTCACAGCAGCGTGTTGAACGTCTTGTCGAACTGGAAGCTCGGCTGCGCCACCGCGTTGAACTGGCGCGGTAAGTGCCGAAGAACCACACCTGGTCCTTGGCGATCGGGCCGCCGAGTTTGATGTCCTGGTCGTAGTCGCGATCGATCTGGTTGCTGTGCCCGGCGCGGTTGCCGCCGACGTCAACGCAGTTCATCATGACCGCGGGGGGCACGGCGAGCGTGCTCAAATATCGCGCCCGTTTGGGATCGACTGCAGCTGCTCCATCTTGAAGTTCTGCTGCACGCGCGTCGACGTGGAGTCGATGACCGGCGACGCGTCGCTGGGAAGAAGACCCCGAAGAGGGGCGAGAAGCAAATTCGCGGGTCGAACAATCGGTCAAACGTGACCGACCAACGAGGCGCCCAGGAAGCCAGGCCAGGCAAATTAGTGGACGAAACGCGTGATCAACAGTCCCGCAAAAATCGCCCCGGCCCCTGTCAGCTGGTTGCTCGACACCGGCTCACCCAGCCACACCGCCGCAACGACGATTGCGACAATCGGCGTCAGGTAGCTGTAGACCGAGGTGCGTGATCCGCCGAGCTTCTGGAGGCCCGTGTACCAGATCCAGTACGATAGATTCAACGCGAGCAGCGCCGAAATCGTCATCAGCACCCAGCTCCGCCCGGAAATCGCACTCCAGTCCGTCGCCATCAGCGTCGTGCTCATCGCCAACACGTACAAGGTCGCGCCGATCGAAAAGGTGAGCGCGATCACCATCAGCGGCGACTGCCGCTTCAGAATCGGCTGCGACGCGACGGAGTAAATCGCCCAGCAGAGCACGCCGCCCATCATCAGCAGGTCGCCGCGCCTCGTCTCGGGCGTCATATCGACGCCATGGCCGACGACGAGATACAGCCCGCTCATCGCCACCGCAATGCCGAGCCACCGCAGCGGACGGATGCGCTCATGACCGGCGAGCGCGGACAGCAGCGCAATCACGATCGGCGACATCCCGATGATCAGCGACCCGTTGGCCACGCTGGTGCGCTTCACCGACGCCACAAAGCAAAACTGGTAGAGAAAGGTGCCAACGCTGCCAAGCAGCGCCAGCTCGATCCAGTCGCGACGCGTCAGCGCCGCAAGGCGCTCCCGGGCACTCGTGCCGAAAATCACGCCAAGGTAGACCACGGTCGCGACGGCCAGGCGCATGGCGTTGAACGGGCCTTCCGGAAAGTCGCGAAGCGCCACCTTCACGACCGCGAAGTTGCTGCCCCAGATCATGATCATGAAGAGCAGCGCGAAGTCGAGGGGTCTCACGGGAGTAACAGTCTACAGTCGACGGTCGGCAGTGAAGAGTTTTCAATCAACAGTCATCAGGTCGGTCAACAGGCAGCAGTCCCCCCAAAAAACAAAAGGCGGACCCGAAGGCCCGCCTTGACTGAAGACTGAACTGTCGACTGTCGACTGAAAACTCTCAACCGCCGACCGTCGACTCCTGACTGTTCTAAATGAACGGGTTCAGGAAGAACAGGATCAGCGAGATCAGGAGCACGTAGATGACGAGCGATTCGATGAGCACGAGGCCCAGAATCAGGGCGCCACGGATTTCGCCGGCCGCACCGGGGTTGCGGGCAATGGCTTCGGCCGCCGACGCGACCGCCTTGCCCTGACCGAGCGCGGCACCCAGCGCCGCAATGGCGAGGGCGAAGCCGGCGGTGATGATCGACCACTGCGCAGCGGTGTTGCCACCAGCCGCTTCAGCAGCTTCCTGGGCGTACACGGGCGACGCCAGGCCAACAAGAACGAACACGGACATCAACGACAGCACCAACCGACTTGTTCTCACAGAAAACGCCTCCATCTAAATTCTTTGAGCCCTTCGACCGCGACGGCTACTCCGAGCGCTGACACACCCGCCAGCACGCCCATCGGGTCGAGGTGCAAACGCACCATCATACCGTAGGCTGCGAGTGCCACTATAGCATGCCTTGTGAAAAACTTCACTAGCAAGAAAGCCGCGGATTTTTGGCCGGTTTCGCTGCGAAATCGAAGGACCAGGTCGTCCACGGCCCCGCGGATCGCCCAGAACGAAATGCCGATCAGAAGCCCGCCCCCGACCACAGCAATCGCCGACACGATCGACTGTCGCCAGAGGCCGAAAGCGATCGCCAGCGCAAGACACGACCAGGCGGTGTTGCGAGCGACCCGCGCAATCATCCGGTGCGCGTCATTTGCGGTTGGCGAGTTGCATCACGCGATAGACGTTCAATACCCCGGCGGCCAGTCCGAGGAAGAACCCCACAAACGACAGCCAGGGCTTGGTGCCCAGCATCGAGTCGAGCCAGTAGCCGCCACCAAACCCAATGGCCAGCGCAAACACGAACGACATCCCAATCGAGCTGAGCTGCCCGATGAGCTGCCACGTACTGGGCGACGGAGGTCGGGACGGCGATGCCATGGGAACCAGCATATACTCCGACTAGCTGCCGGCCGCGCCTCCGGCTGCTCGGATAGCTATGCTACACCACTGGTTCCGAACGCTTGCAGGAGGCGCTGCCGCCCTCCTCATCATTTCCGCTCACGCCACCACCTCGCGCGCCGCGGCGGAATCGAACGAGCGCGTGGCGTACGTCAGCGCCTGGGACGAAAAGACGCGCGCGCCGATCACGGGCCTTGGCACCGACGCGTTCGTGATCCGCGAAGACGGCGTTCGTCGCGAGGTGCTGCGCGTGACGCCAGCGACCACGCCGATGCCGGTCGCGATTCTCGTCGACAACTCGCAGGCCGCTCGCAGCCACATCGCCGACGTACGCCGGGCATTGTCGGCCTTCGTCAAGGCGCTGGACGGCGTCGGACCGGTCGCCATTATCGGCGTCGCCGATCGGCCGACGATCCTGCGCGACTACACCACCGACCAGAAGCAGCTCGACGCGGGCGTCGGCAAGATCTTCGCGATGCCCGACTCAGGCGCCACGCTGCTCGACGCCATCGTTGAGACCAGCACCGGCCTTCGCAAGCGCGAGGACGACCGCGCGGCGATCGTCGTGCTGACGACCGAGAACGTCGAGTTCAGCACGCGCCACTACAGCGACGTCCTCGAGAAACTCGCCGAAGGTGGGGCGATGATGCACGCGGTGGTGCTCAACAACCCGGCCGCCTCGGCGTTGACCGACGAGGCGCGTAATCGCGCGGTGGTCCTCGATCGCGGGCCGAAAGAAAGCGGCGGCACGCGCACCGACGTGCTCGCGAGCCAGGCATTCGAGGGCAAGCTCAAGGAGCTCGCCGGCTGGCTGAAGAGCCAGCACCGGGTGGTCTACTCGCGGCCGGAGTCGTTGATTCCGCCGGAAAAAGTTGAGATTTCATCGGCCAAGACCGGGATTGAAGCCAGTGGCGGACCGGCCCGCGGCCAGAAGATCCGATAGCGATGATGAAGACCTTCTTGCGCATGCTCGCGGTCGGCTACCTCGCCGTAGTGACCGTCGTCGCCCAGGAGAAACCGCAGGTGTTCCGCGCCGGCGTCGAGGTGGTCTCGCTCAACGTCACCGTGACCGATGCGCTGGGCCGCTACCTGACCGACATCACGCAAGACGAGTTCTCGGTTTTCGAGGACGGCGCCAAGCAGGAACTGACCTATTTCAATCGCACCAACCTGCCGATCGCGTTGTCGCTGCTGATCGACTCGAGCGCCAGCATGGAGCAGCGCATGGAGAACGCCCAGGAAGCCGCGATCGGCTTCGCGCGCAAACTTCGTCCGCAAGATATGGCCCAGGTCGTCGACTTCGACAGCCGCGTCGAGATCAAGCTCGGATTCACCAGCAAGATCGAGGACCTCGAAGCCGCCATCCACGCCACATCCGCTGGTGGATCGACGGCGCTCCATAACGCCGTCTACATCGCGCTCAAGGAGCTCGCGAAGGTCAAGGCGAAAAATCCCGACGAGGTCCGCCGCCAGGCGATCGTCGTGCTCTCTGACGGCGAGGACACGTCGAGTCTCGTGAGTTTCGAAGAGGTCCTCGAGCTGGCAAAACGATCGGAGACGGCGATCTACACCATTGGCCTGCAGCCGCGCGAGGCCAGTGCCTTGAAGGGATTCCGTGAGGCGGAGTTCGTGCTGCGCCAACTGGCCCAGGAAACCGGCGGGCGATCGTTCTTCGCCAAACAGATCGACGAGCTGAAGGGCGTCTACGGACAGATTTCCGACGAGCTGTCGAGTCAGTACTCGATGGGCTACGCGCCGAAGAACCCTCGCCGCGATGGCGCGTTCCGGCGAATCATCGTGCAGACGTCGCGCCCCAACGCGACGGCCCGGACCAAGCGCGGCTACTACGGCCCGGTCTCCCAGTAGGACGGAAGGGTTCCCGGGGACACCAGCCGGCTGACCCCTCGGCCGCAGGACCTCAGGTAGTATTCCCTCGTGCGAGCGACCGTCTACATCATCGGCGCCGGGCCCGGCGCGCCTGACCTTATCAGCCTGCGCGGCTACCGGTGTCTCCAGAAAGCTGATGTGGTGATCTACGATCACCTCGCCCACCCTGCCCTGCTCGACGTCGCGCCCAGGCACGCCGAGCGCATCGACGTCGGCAGCGCCGCGCCGGAGCAGCGCGATCAGGACGCGATCTCGTATCTCGTCGCCGAGAAGGCGCGCGAAGGGAAGACGGTTGCGCGTTTGAAGTGGGGCGATCCGTTCCTGTTCGATCAGGCGGGCGAAGAAGCGTTGTTCCTGCACGAACAGGGTGTGCCGTACGAAGTCGTCCCCGGTATCCCGCACGCCATTGGCGCCAGCGCGTATGCCGGTGTGCCGATCACCTATCAGGGGGCCGGCGACACCGTGACATTCGTGCGCGGCCATGAGGATGAAGGCCGCGAAAAGGCGCGCATTGACTGGACGGCATTGGCAACGCTCGAAGGGACGATCGTGTCGTACGCCGGTCCACGGCAACTGCCGAGGATGCTGAACGCGCTGATCGATCACGGCCGCTCGCCGGACGAACCGGCGGCAATCGTCGTGCACGGCACGCTGTCGTCGCAGCGCACGATAACCGGCACGCTGCGCGACCTGGCGGACGCCGTCGCCGAGGAGCCGGTCGGCGCAGCGCTGCTGATCGTCGGCAAGGTGGTGAACTTTCGCGAGCATTTGCGATGGTTCGACTCACGTCCCTTGTTCGGCCGCCGCGCGCTGATCATGCACTCGAAAGAGCAGCCGGACGATCTCGCAGACCTGCTGCGCTCCCAGGGTGCGGAAGTCGTCAGCGACATCGACTCCGGCATCGACGTGTATCGGCTGCTGCTGGATCGCAAGGTCGACCTGGTGACGTTCACTAGCGCCTCGGCGGTGCTGAACTTCGCGGCCAACTTCGGCGCCGATCAGGTGTCGGACCTGCTGGCCCACACCGTCGTCGCCGTCCAGGGCACGGCGGCGGCCGATGCCGCGACGCGCGCGAACATCTCGCCGGTCGTCCAGGAACCGGCCGGATCCAGTGCCGGGTTTGTGGAATCAATCGTCTCCAGATTCAGGGGGAACTAGATGAAGGCGTTGGTCATTCTCATCGCACTGTCGGCCGCGGCCTGTTCGTCCACGCCGCCACAGGCTACGGCGCCGTCCTTTGACGTGCTGATCACCAACGCGCAGATCGTCGACGGCAGCGGCAGCGCGCCTACCAAGGGGTCGATCGCGATTGCGGCGGGCAAGATCGCAGCGGTCGGCGACGTGACGGGGACGGCAACGCGCACGATCGATGCGAAGGGCCGCACCGTTTCGCCGGGCTTCATTGACCTGCACAGCCACTCCGACATGCCGTTGATCACCGACGGCAACGGGCAAAGCAAGATTCGACAGGGCGTGACCACCGAGGTCATTGGCGAATCTGGTTCTGTGGCTCCGCGCAAAGCCGCATCTGCCACCGCAACCTGGACCGACTTCAACGGCTACTTCGCGGCGATCGAAAAGAACGGCATCTCGCCGAACCTGATCTCGTACATCGGCACCGGTACGGTCCGAGAACTGGTGATCGGCGAAGACGACAAGAAGGCCACCCCGGCAGACATCTCCGCCATGCAGGAGATCGTGAAGACCGCGATGTCGCAGGGTGTGTTCGGCGTCTCGTCGGGACTCATCTATCCGCCCAACGCCTACGCCAACGTCGAAGAACTCGGCGACGTGTCGAAGGCCGCCAAGGGCGGGCTCTACGCCTCGCACCTGCGCTACGACGGCGGCAAGCTGCGCGAGGGCATTGAGGAGGCGATCGCCATCGGCGAACGTGCCGGGATTCCCGTGCACGTGTTCCACATCAAGGTCACCGGCCAGAAGAACTTCGGCCGTATGAAGGAAGTGATCGAGATCGTCGAAGCGGCGCGGGCGCGTGGCGTGCGCGTCACCGCCGACCAGTATCCGTATGTCGCCAGCAGCACCAGCCTGACGGCGACCATTCCGCCCTGGGCACAGGATGGTGGCACCGACAAGCTGATCGCGCGCTTGAAGGATCCGCGCGAACGCGCGCGCATCCGCAAGGAGATGGAGAACACCAACCCGTCGTGGGAAAGCCGCTACCAGTCTGCGGGCACGTGGCAGAACGTGCAGCTCGCCGGGATTGGCCGCACGCGCGGCGGCACCAACGACCCCGTCTCCCCCAACCGCAAGTACGAGGGCATGCGCGTCCTCGAAGCGGCGAAACAGGCCGGCAAGGATCCGTTCGACTTCGTGTTCGACCTGCTGATCGAGGAGCGCGCGTCGGTCAGCTGCGTGTACTTCATCATTGATGAAGCGGACTTGGCCCTGGCGATGAAGCAGCCCTGGGTGTCGATCGGCTCCGATGGCTCCGCGCTCGCCGTCGACGGCCCGCTGCGCGCCGGCGTGCCACACCCGCGCAACTTCGGCACCTTTCCGCGCGTGCTCGGACGCTATGTGCGCGAACTGAAGGTCGTCCCGCTCGAAGACGCCATTCGCAAGATGACGTCACTGCCGGCCAGCATCCTGGGCCTCACCGACCGAGGCACGCTCAAGACCGGCATGTGGGCCGACCTGGTGATCTTCGATCCGGCGACCGTCGCCGACAAGGCGACGTTCGAGGATCCGTTTCAGTATCCGGTGGGAATCGATACCGTGCTCGTCAACGGCACGGTGGTGCTGGACGAGGGCAAGCACACCAACGCGAGGCCGGGGAAGGTGTTGAAGAGAAGTAGCCAGTAGCGACTACCTCCACGGCATCAAGTTCTCGATCCACGCGATGCGCGTGAGGTCGTTGTAGATCACCGTGGCCATCAGCGTCATCAGCAGCACGAAGCCGACAAACAGCATCTTTTCCTTCATCGCCAGGCTGAAGTCCCGGCGCGAGATCGTCTCGATCGTCATGATGAAGATGTGGCCGCCGTCGAGCACGGGGATCGGCATCAGGTTGATCAGGCCGAGGTTGAGGCTGATCGACGCCATCAGGCCGAGCAGGGCGATCCAACCCGCCTGAGCCGACTCGCCCGACAGCTGCGCGATACCCACCGGGCCCATCAACTGCTTCGGTGAGGCCTCACCCGTCACGAGATCCTTGAGCGTGCCGAGGATCATCCCGGCCATCTCGATGTTGCGCTCGACGCTCATCACGATCGCGCCGACCGGCGTCGGCTTGAACTCGCGCGTAGCTTCCTTCGGCCCGAGGCCGACCATGGTTCGTTCGCCTTCGCGGTACGGCGTCACCGAGAAGGACTGCTCCACGCCGTCGCGGCGCACCTTGATTTCAATCGGCCTGTCACCCGGCTTCTTGGAGATCGTCTCCGCGATCTGCGACGCAAACACCATGCGCTGGCCGTCGATCGACAGGATCACGTCGTTGACCTTCAGGCCCGCGGCTTCGGCCGGCTTGCCGGCGACGAGCGACGCGACGCTCGGGTTGACGTCCGGCAGCACGCCGATCGTGCCGACTTCGAACCTGGCGCCGTTGCGCGTGCTCAGCTCGGTCAGGTCCGGACGGATCTGCAGGCGCTGTTCGCTGCCGGCGCGCTGCACGATCACCTCGATGTCGCGCTCGGGGCGCGCCGCCACCGCCATGTCGAGGTGCTCCCACGTCCGGACGTCAGCAGTGCCGAACTTGGTGATCGTGTCGCCGGGGAGGATCCCGGCCTTCTCGGCCGGCGACCCCGGCTGCACGAGGCCGACGGTGGCCGGCTGATCGAGATACGCCAGCACGTCCGCGCCACGCATCAACACTGCCGCCAGCAGCACGACCGCCAGCAGGATGTTCATCGCCGGTCCCGCGATCAGGATCTGGAATCGCTGCCACTTTGATTTCGCCAGGAATTCATCGTCCGCGCCGGTCTGCGGATCCTCGGGATTCTCGCCGGCCATCTTGACGTAGCCGCCCAACGGGATGGCGCTGATGCAGTACTCGGTATCGCCGCGCTGCACTTTCAGCAGCTTCGGGCCGAAGCCAAGCGAGAACGTCAGCACGCGCACGCCGTTCCAGCGCGCGAGCAGGAAGTGTCCCAGCTCGTGAATGAACACGAGGACACCGAGAACGAAGAGGAACGACAACAACGTAGTCATGTGAATTTTCTGGCTACTGGATACCGGCTACTGGCTACTACTGTTCAATTCTAGCTCTCGCGCAAGCTCGGCCGCGTGCATCCGGGCCCACGTGTCGACGCGCCGCACGTCTGCGAGACTCTCAGCGGGTTCAGGGGTGTGGGCATCCATTGCCTGCGCAATGACTTGCGGGATGTGCGTGAAACCCAGACGGCCCTCAAGAAAAGACGCCACGGCCACTTCGTTAGCCGCATTGAGCACGATCGGCAGGCTGCGCTCGGCTTCGAGCGCCTTGTAGGCGAGCCGCAAGCACGGGAAGTCGTCCCAGGCCGGCTCATGAAATTCGAGCGCCTTCTGCCTGATGAGATCAAGAAACGGGACCGGGGCGTCCCATCGATCCGGATACGCAAACGCATACTGGATCGGCAGCCGCATGTCGGTGATGCCCATTTGCGCGATGATCGAGCCGTCCTTCAGCTCCGCCATCGAGTGCACGATCGACTGGGGATGCACGACCACGTCGATCTGCGAGGCCGGCACGCCGAACAGCCAGTGCGCCTCGATCACTTCCAGCCCCTTGTTCATCAGCGTGGCCGAATCGATCGTGATCTTCGGGCCCATCTGCCAGGTCGGGTGTTTCAGGGCGTCGGCAGCGGTGACGCTTGCCAGCGCGGCA
>JAYQOO010000122.1:0-12252 GCA_038144855.1 Acidimicrobiia bacterium
CCGAACGTGATGCGATGCTCGAGCGGGTTCTGCTCCTTGTAGAATTCGTGGGCAAAGGCTTCGTTGATGATCACGACCGGCTGTGCGGTGCTGTTGTCGCGCTCGGAGAATGCGCGGCCTTTGGTGACGGCGATCTTGAACACGTCGAAGTAGCCATCGCTGATGTTGATCCAGCCCGCACCGCCGTGGAATGGCCCATCCGTCAGTGGTCGACCGGCGATCGCCATCGGCAGCCCGTAGCCACCCTCGAGCGGCACGCAGCACGTCGCCGCGGCGCTCAGCACGCCCGGCACAGACTTCAGCCGCTCCACGCCATTGCGAATCACGAGGTCGACCGCTTGCGATGAGGTGTACTGCGGGCCGGTCATCGACATTCGCATCGTGAGGACGTTGTTGGGGGCAAACCCCGGCGGAACCTGGCTGAGCGCAATCGCCGATCGAATCAGCAGCGCCGAGCCGACCAGCAGCGTCAATGCCAGCGCGACCTCCACGACGACCAGGATCGAGCGCGTCTTGTTCTGGCGGAATCCGCTGCCGGAACGACCGCCGGTTTCCTTGAGTGTGGACGTGAGATCGGTCTTTGATCCCTGGATCGCCGGAATCAGCCCGAAGATCAACCCGGTTGCGAGCGACACGACGGTGGTGAACAGCAACACGCGCCAATCGACGCCGACCAGGGCACCGGCTTCGCCGATCCGTGGCAAGCCGGCGGTATTGATCGAGAGCATGGCGCGGATGGCGACCAGGCCAAACGCCAGGCCAAGCATGCCGCCAATCGTGGATAGCACCACGCTTTCGGTCAGCACCTGTCCGATGATGCGCCCGCGCGATACGCCGAGGGCGGCGCGAATGGCAATCTCCCGCTTGCGCCCCGTGGCGCGTACCAGCAGCAGGTTTGCGACGTTCGCGCACGCGATCAACAGTACGAAGCCAACGGCGCCGGCGAGCACGAACAGCGACTGGCGGACGTTGCGAACCATCACGTTGCCGACTGGTTCGACGCTGAACGCCGCGTTCGGGCCAATGCCGCCCGGGATACGGGCGCGGAAGTCGTTGGCAGATGCCTTCAGCCGAGCCTGCGCCTGCTCCAGCGTGACTCCAGGTGCAAGCCGGCCCGCAGACTGGAAGAAGTGCCCACCGTCGGTGGAATCGGGATCAAGTTGAAACGGGATCCACACCTTCGGGGCGGGTGTGAAGAGGTCGCTGATGTTGAACTCCCCAAGGACGCCAATCACGGTGTACGGTGTGCCGCCAAGCGAGATGGCCTTGCCCAGCACCGCAGGATCGGAATTGAGGCGCGTCCGCCAGAACGCTTCCGACAGGATCGCCACCTTGTCACCGCGCGGCCGGTCCTCGTCTGCCGTGAACGTTCGACCGAGGATCGTCGACGCGCCCAACAGACGGAAGAAGTTTGCGGAGACGCGGCCGCCCTGTAACTGCTCCGGGAAACTGCCATCGGTGTAGTTCAGCAGCGCGCTGTTGAACGCGGATGGCAGTTCGGTGACGTCCGTTTGCCGTGCGAAGTGTCCGGACTTGGCGGGCGACGCCGCAGGAAACCCAGCCGGATTGTTCTGGCTGGTGCTCATGAAATAGACCACGCGGTCGGCGTCCGGATACGGCAGCGGCCGCAGCAGCACCGCATTGACGACGGAGAAGATCGCGGTGTTGACGGCAATGCCGAGCGTCAGCGCTGCCACTGCGGCAAACGCAAACGCCGGGCTCTGCGCGAACATGCGCAGCGCGTGCGTGATATCTCGCATGACCTAGGTAGACGCCCGGGACCGCCGTTCGGTTGGGACGCTATCGTTCGAAAGTGATCACCCAGTCCGAGCGGCCGAGGACGAAGAGGCGGGCCTGGCTCCCGGCGGTCCGGTCGGTGCCAACGCCGTGCTCTTCGCCGATGACCTGCGGATACCACTGCCCGCCTGAGAGCAGCTTCATCGGCGCCGTCCATTGCGTCGGGTCGGCGAGCGTCTTTGAGTAGGAGACGTAAATGCCATCCTGGCGAAACTGCTCGTCCGCGGCGCGATTGAGCATCATGACGTAGAGGCGCAGGTAGGTGTTCCAGTGAATCGACGGCCCCCAGAACACATCGTTGTCAGGCACTCGATCGTGGAAGGGCTGCCCGCTCGGTACCAGCGGGCTGGCCATTGGATACGTCCACTGTCCGTCAGCGCGCCGGCCGATCGGCAGCCACGCGCCGTCACTCCAGATGGCGGGCTTCCCTGACGGTGCGTCGCGGTCGGCCCAGGGCATTCTCGCGACGACCACACCTTGACGTGCCCCGTCGCGGACGTATTGGCTGTAATACAGATACAGGTATCGACGCTCGGCATCGAGCGCCGCGGTCACATCGCCAACTCCGCCGAGCACGAAGCGGTTAGCGGAATCGCACGCCTCACTGCCGTCTGGGACGTCGAGGATGATGCCAAGGTCCGCCCACGTGGCACCGTTGTCGGCCGATCGCATGGCGCCGATCCGGGGCAATTGCCGCTCAGGACGCCCGCAGGCGTCGGCGGGCCGCTCGTGATGGTAATAGCCGTACCACACGCCGGCATCGTCGGGGACGATCGCCTCCATCCAGACGCCGTGACCGGGATGTGAGCTGAAGCCGACGGGTGTGCCCGGGAGCAACCGGTCGAGCGACGCGCCCGATGATCGAATCGGCACGCCGCCCCATGAACTCAGTACGAACACGCGCTGGACGCCGCCGCTCAGCGCCCACACGACCGGATTACTGGAGTCGATTTGTGCCGGCAGCTCGATCCTGGGGGCGCGAACGACCCGCGCGACGGGACCGGAGCGGGCTTCGAGCGACAGCAGCGCCGGTGCGACGAGCGCGAGGCTAAGCGAGGTGCGCAGCCAGATGTTCGAGCGCCCCATACGCGGTCAGGTCGGGCTGCAGCGGCGTCACGGACACATAGCCGTCCTTCACGGCTTCGTAGTCGGTCCGTCCATCCTCGGGGTGGTAATCGTCGAGCGCCTCTTCGATCCAGTAGTAGGCGTTGCCGCGCGGATCGGTGCGCGCGTTGATCTGCGTGATGTGATTGCGCTTCGCCTGGGTGGTGATGCGCATCCCTTTCGGAGTGCCGGACGGGACATTGATGTTGATGAAGTGGCGGGCCGGCAGGCCGTGCTTCAGCACCATCGCGGCCACCTTGGCTCCAGCTTCCGCTGACGGTCCGAAATCAAACGTCGGCGTCCGCTTCAGCGAGACGGCGATTCCAGGAGGTCCGAGCAGCGCGCCCTCGAGCGCCCCCGACACCGTGCCGGAGTAGGTGATGTCGTCGCCAAGGTTCCAGCCCTTGTTGATGCCAGAGACCACAAGGTCGGGCATCTTTCCCTTCAGCAGGATCGCGCAGGCGATGTTGACGCAGTCGGTCGGCGTGCCATCAACGCCGTAGACGCCGTCGCTGATCGATTCGATTCGGAGCGGCCGCCGCAGCGTCAGCGCGTGCCCGATCGCGCTTGCCTCCTGCAGCGGACCGACGACCAGCACCTCGCCAAGTGGCTTCATGGCCGCGGCGAGCGCATGAATGCCTTCAGAAGTTACGCCATCGTCATTGGTGACCAGAATCGTCGGCATGAATCCTTCGAGTTTACCGCAGGAACGCGCTGAAGCTTCGACTGCCGAACCTCCGCACCATCGGGTCCGTATTCACCTATAATCCGATGCATATGGAATGGTGGCTGTGGCTCGCCGGTGGTTTGGCGTTGGTCGTGGCTGAAATCGCCACACCGAGCGGTTTCTTCATCATCTTCTTCGGACTTGGCGCGCTGACCGTGGGCGCGCTGGTCCGACTGGGCATCATCACCAGCCTCGGCTTCGAGCTGCTGTGGTTTACCGTGCTTTCGGTGGCCTATCTGCTCGCCTTCCGCGGGCGACTTCAGGACAAGATCCAGATTCCCCCACCGCCGAACGTCGACCCCCTGGTCGGCGTCCTGGCGATCGTGCAGGATCGCTTGTCGCCCGGCGTGGTCGGTAAGGTCGAGGTGCGCGGTTCCATGTGGAGCGCGCGCAATACCAGCGCGGTCACGCTGGATCCCGGCGCCCGCGCGCGCGTGGCGGCGGTCGACGGCCTGACACTCACTGTCGTTCCCGAGTAACTGCCTGCCTGCCGGCCCGCAGGCCATAGAAGGAGCCCCATGGAAGGCGGACTGATCGTTTTCGGTTTGCTCGCATTTGTCGTCATCGTCATCTTGTACAAGACGGCCATCGTCGTTCCGCAGCAGAGCGCGTTTGTCGTGGAACGTCTTGGGCGCTACGCCGGCACGCTCGACGCCGGCTTCCACATCCTGGTGCCGTTCGTGGACGTCATCCGCTACAAGCACTCGCTGAAGGAAGCGGCGCTCGATATTCCGGCGCAGATCTGTATTACGCGTGACAACGTGCAGGTGCAAGTGGACGGCGTGCTCTACCTGAAGGTCCTCAACCCCGAGCGCACGTCGTATGGCATCTCGGACTACATCTTCGCCATCTCCCAGCTTGCCCAGACCACGCTACGTAGCGAGGTCGGCAAGATCGATCTCGATCGCACGTTCGAAGAGCGCACCAACATCAACACCGCCGTGGTTGCCGAACTCGACAAGGCGACCGAACCCTGGGGCGTGAAGGTGCTGCGCTACGAGATCAAGAACATCACGCCGCCGGCGGATGTGCTTGCAGCCATGGAGAAGCAGATGCGAGCCGAGCGCGAGAAGCGCGCGGTCATCCTGACGTCGGAAGGCCAGCGCGACGCGGCGATCAACACCGCCGAAGGCGACAAGCAGCAGACCATCAAGGCGTCCGAGGCGAACAAGCAGCAGCAGATCAACGAGGCGGAAGGTCAAGCCGCCGCCATTCTCGCGGTGGCAACGGCGACGGCGGAAGGCATCAAGCGCGTGGCCGAAGCCACGCGCGCGCCTGGCGGTGCGGAGGCGATTCAGTTGAAGGTCGCCGAGCAATACATTCAGGAGTTCGGCAAGGTGATCAACAACGCTGACACGATCATCCTGCCGTCAACCCTGTCCGACGTGGCCGGCATGATCACCACGGCGATGAACGTGGTGCAGCAGGCCAAGAAGTAGCTGCTAGCGCGCGGCAGTCTTGACGGCGGTGCCGCCGACCAGTTCGTCGGCCACCGCCGTTGCCTTGTACACCACGCGCAAGGCTTCGAGCATGCCGCGGGTATCCACGGAGACGGCGCGATTCACGGCGGCGTCGTAGACGAAATATCCCGGCAGCGACTGGATGTTGCCGTCGAAGATCAACCCGACCAGCTCGCCTTTCACGTTGATGACCGGCGAGCCGCTGTTGCCGCCGACGATGTCGTTGGTGCTGACGAAGTTGTAGGGCGTGGTCGGCTTCACCGCCGCGCGCGCCTTCATCCAGGAGTCGGCGATCTTGTAGGGCGGCTGCTGCTTGTGCTGGTCGCCCCGCACATAGAGGCCACGGATCTCGGTGAACGGCGTGACCGGCTTGCCGTTCTCCGTGTAGCCCTTCACTTGGCCGTATGACAGCCGCAGCGTGAAGGTGCCGTCCGGGTATGCCGAGTCGCCTTGTGTGGCAAACACGGACTGCGCGATCTTCGAATACGCATCGCGCTCAACGGCGAGCACCTCATTGTCGTACTTGGTCCGCAGCTCCCGCGCGCGCCCGTCCACGAGACGCGCCAACTCGATGAAAGGATCCTTGGACGCAGAGACTGCCGCTTTACCACCTGCCAGCAATGCCTTGCGCGTGGCAGCGTCACCCATCTTCGTGCCGGCCACCAGTTCCGCGGCCCGCGACTGCGCTGTCTTGCCGGCCAGGACCTGCTTCGCCAGCGCGTGGTCCGCGCCGAGCATCTTCACCATGACGGCCAGCGACGCCGCGAGCTTTGCCTGCTCTGCCCCGGCGTGAATCGGGGCTTCAGACGCCATTTGCCGTTCGATCGCGGCCTTGCGCGCATCGGAATATTCCGGGAGCCGTTGTCCGTTCGGTTTGCCGCTCTCGTCGGTCCAGCGCACGAGCGTGCGCGCCAGCGTGAAGTACGACGTGTAGAAGCCCAGGCCCTGCTCGAAGACCACGCGTTCGTAGTTGTACGGCGGCAACGCCGCGCGGGCGGCGGCAACCTTGTCCCAGGCATCGCCATACTTCGCCTTGAGGTCGGCGTTGGCGTTGACCTTGTCGCGCAGCGCCTGTTCGTCGGCGCGCTTCTTGTTCATGGTCGAGGCATCCCGCAAACCGCCGATCTGGCCCTTCCAGGACTTGAGCGAGTTCTCGATGCCAAAGAAATCATCGTTCGCCTGGCGTGCCTGCTCTGCGCCCTGCTTGCCGTAGGCATCGAGCGAATCGCGGATGGTTGAAAACGCCTCGATTGAGAGCGGCAGCGCGTTATCGCGCAGGAACTCCAGGTGCGCGACGGTGTTCAGGCGCTGGGTGGCGCCGGGGTGGCCGGACGTGAAGACCGCGTCGCCTTCCTTGACGCCCGACGTCGACCACGGCAGATAGCTTGGCGTGCGATACGGCTTGCCGTCCTCGTAGACGCGCCAGATCGTCATGTCGAGCGCGTAGCGAGGGAAGGTGAAGTTGTCGGGGTCGCCGCCGTAAAACGCGGCGTCGAACTCCGGCGCAAACACCAGCCGCACATCGGTGAACTTCTTGTAGAGATACAGGTGGTACTGGCCGCCCTGGTAAAGGGTGACCATCTCGGCTGCGAGACCGGTCTTCTCCTGGGCGTCTTTCTCAATCGCGGCGATCGCCGCCCGGCGCGCCGCCAATGTCTCGGCAGGCGTCATGCCCGGCTTCACCGACTCGTTGACCTTCGCGGTGACATCCTCGATCCGCTGCAGCGACATCAATTCGAGATCGGCGAGCTTGATCTCCTGGCTCCGATCCGCGGCGACAAACCCCTTCGACGCGTAGTCCTTTTCGGGAGTGCTCAGCTTGTGCAGGAGGTCGAGCGAGACGTGGTGGTTCGTCAGCACCAGGCCGTCAGGGGAGACAAATGAACCCGATCCACTCGGGAGCCGCACCGACGCCTGCTGCACGCGCTGGATCCACTGATCCGACAGATCCACGCCCAGCGCCTGCTTGATGGCGGCCTTGGGCACGCGGTTGAACGGCCAGAAGCCCTCGTTGGCATGCCCGACGAGGGGCAATGCGACGATGGCTACGAAGAGACAAAAGCCCCGACGGAGTTGGCTGCGCATTGCTCAATGGTAGCCAGTATCCAGTAGCCAGTAGCCAGGAAAACGCGTCGTACTTCTGGCTACCGGCATCTGGCTACTGGCTACTTCTGTGGCACGTAAGCGATGCAATCGATTTCGACCCTCAGCCCGTCCCCGGGAAGACCTGCCGCCTGGATCGTGGTGCGCGCGGGGCGATGATCGCCGAACATTCGCGCATAGACGGCGTTCATCTGCGTGAACTCCTTCATGTCGATCAGGAACACGCCGCAGCGCAACACGTGCTGAAGGTCGGAGCCGCCGGCGCGCAGGATGGCCTGCAGATTCTTGAGGCACTGCTCCGTCTGGGTTTCAACGTCGGCGCCGGCGAGCTGCCCGGTGGCCGGATCAGTGGCCCCCTGGCCGGAGACAAAGATCAGGCGCTCGAAGTTCATGCCCGGCGAGTACGGGCCAACAGGTTTGGGGAGATTCTCGGCGTGGACGGGTGGGTGGCTCATGTTTCCTCTCGGCGCATCCGCGCCTGTGCGCGACTATCATACGGTGAGTGCCTCGCTACAAGCTCACGATCGAATATGCCGGAACCCGGTACAGCGGCTGGCAGAAACAAAAGAACGCGCGTACCGTCCAGGGCGAAATTGAACGCGCGATCGGTGAGTTGACGCGCGACAAGACGTTTGAGTTCATGGGCTCGGGCCGAACCGACGCGGGCGTGCACGCGCTGCGCCAGGTCGCGCATCTCGACATTCGAAAACCCATGCCAGCGGAGTCAATCCGCCGCGGCATCAACGACGGCCTGCCCGCCGACATTCACATCCTGTCGGTCGATACCGTGCCGCATCGCTTTCACGCGCGGCACTCCGCCGTCGCGCGCAGCTACGTCTATCAAATTGCCAGGCGCCGCAGCGCCTTTGCGAAGCCGTTTGTGTGGTGGGTAAAAGACTCGCTCGACCTTGGAGCCATGCGCGCCGCTGCGGCGCAGTTCTCCGGCATGCACGACTTTCAGTCGTTCAGCGACGATGACCCGGACGAGAAATCGACCGATGTCCTTGTCGAGGACGTCACGATCGCCGAAGACGGCGACTTGATTCTCGTTCGCGTCGGCGGTTCGCACTTCATCTGGAAGATGGTCCGCCGCATGGTCGGCGTCCTCGTGGAAGCCGCCAAGGGGCAGATCGAACCCGCCGACGTCTGGTCGGTTGATGCGGCGCCGCTTACTGCGCCGGCATCAGGCCTGTTTCTAGAGCGGGTGTTCTATGACGGCGATCAGCGACAGTGGCCGCTGCGGCCGGCATTTCCTGTAGCCCCTGCGCGCGAGTGAAGTAGCGCTGGTAGCACCGGTAGCACAGCGCGTAATACGGGTCCCACTTCAAGATGCCTTCCTGGCGGAACAGCGCCCGGCGGTTCTCGCAGTGCTTGCAGACCTTCTTGGCGACGGGAGCGGGACGGCGAAATCGAATGCGAAGTGTCATGACATTCACCTTAAGTGGCGCCCCTGACAGGTTAGGTCAGAGGCCTCAACGTCAGCGTTTCCGATACCTACGACTGCACTCCGGTGCACGAGAATGCATTGTTTGTGCCAATCTAGGTAAACTGGCCTAGAGATGGAGCGACACGGCGAAATCGTTCGACAATGGCGCCTTTTGCTGGCTTTGGAGGGCCGGGCGCGAGGATTAACCCTCTCGGAAGCCCAATCCGAGGCGGGTGATGGTGTCAGCGCGCGGACCATCCGTCGGGATTTCGACGCTCTGCCCCAGGCAGGATTCCCTATCGAGACCTCGAAAAGGGACGGCAAGACCATCTTCGTCCTCAACCGGGATGTCTTCCGCGGCGTCGCCGCCGCCGGCTTCTCTCTCTCCGAGCTGTGCGCCCTGCACCTCAGTCGCACGGTGTTGACCGCCGTGGCCGGCGGACCATTCAGGGAGAGCCTGGCGTCGGCCTTCGACAAGCTCTATGACGCGCTTCCTCCCTCGATGTGGAAGTTCATCGAGACCCTGCCAGACGCGCTGGGCGCGAAGGAGCACGCCTCGCGACCGCGAGCAACGGGTTCCGCCAAGTCGGTCGACGCGCTGATGCAGGCCATCCTCGGTCGCCGTCGCGTCCGCATGCGCTACCACTCGTTCTCCAGCCAGCAAATCAAGGACTACATCGTCGAACCCTATCGGCTGGCCTACGCCCAAGGCGGGCTGTACCTGCAGGCGTTCGTGCCCGACTACAGCGAGATGCGCACCTTCGCAATGCAACGCATCGAACAGGCCGTCGGGCTTGAGGACACGTTCAGTCCGATCGACGCGCCATCAGATGTGTTCGCCAACTCGCTGGGGGCCTTCTCAGGAACGCCGGAGACGGTCACGATCGAGTTCACGGCCGCCGAGGCGCCCTATGTGCGTGAACGGGAGTTCCATACGTCACAGACGATCGACGAACTGCCCAACGGACGCATTCGCCTGACGATGAACGTCGTGATCGACTGGGAGTTGCAGGCGTGGGTGATGGGGTTTGGGGCTGCAGCGAAAGTGGTGCAGCCGGAAGCGTTTGCCGCGCGGATCGTCGAAAGCCTGGACGAAGCGCGCGCGACCTACTTGAGAACCGAATAGGGGTCGATCGCGCTCCCCTGCCACCATTTCTTCTCGCTGGTCATCTTGAAGATCGCGAAGTGCAGGTGCGGGGTATCGCGCGGCGCGTTGCCGGTCGTGCCAACGTAGCCGACGACCTGTCCCCGCTTGATGGCTGCGCCCTCCTTCAATCCTTCCGCATACCGCTCGAGGTGTGCGTAGTAATACACGTAGGTCGCTGACGGATCGAATTGATAGATCGTGATGCCGCCGGCGTCACTGAGGAACAGCCGGGCGACCGTGCCGTCTTCAACCGCCAGTACCGGCGTGTTGCGAGGTGCGAGCACATCAAGCGCCTCGTGACGCCGCGATTCGCCGCGCCGGTCATCGAAGGTGCTGCGCAAGTCCGCGGGTTTGATGCCCTTCACCGGCAGCGTGAGCCGGCGCGACCGTAGCTCGTCCAGGGCCGTCGCGGTCATCGCCGGCGTCGACAACGGCGCGGGCGTCACGGGCGCCGGCTCATCGGCTTGGGTCGGCTTGACGTCGACGGCGAGAGAGGGCGCGGCTTCAACCAGGGGCTGTGTGACCACTGCGGCACCGGCCGGGAACATTGTTACCAATGCGGCCATCACCAGCATGCCGATGACAAAGCCGGCTGCGGCCGATAGCGCCAGCCACGACGCGTCGAATCCCGTCCTGGCCGAAGTGACGGCCACCTGGTCTCCGGGCGCCCTATTCGACAAACTCCACCTTCGTGCCTTTGCCAACCAAGGCGGCCAGTATCAGTGCAGGCAGCATGTCTGGTTGTTAGACGGAGCTATGGGCTGAGCGTTCACCTGCGCTGCGAACATCGAGATGGCCCAGACTGCGCACACCAGTCGTCGACGAGTCATGCTCCGGATGGAGCAAGGAGTGTGCCTAAGGCACCAGCTTGAGGGCGTCTCTAACCGGGCCGAGGAGCTACTTGATGCCCGCGTCCTCAGTGGTGGCCGCGGTCGCGTAGACGCTCAGGAGAAACGCGCGAGCGTTATTGTGACGTTTGATACCCAGTTCCGACTCGAAGGCCGCGTTCCAGGCAGCCATGGGGGCCGGATTCATCATCGACCCGAACCACGTCTTCCATTCGGCGTCCGTGTGGCGCTTGCGCTGCGCGATGAACATCACCGGTCGTGCCAGCCGATCGGGTTCGCCAGCGTAGTACGCCACATCAGCCCTCGGAGCGACCTGCACCGCTATGGCCGACAACAGCCGATCGAGCTGTGCCTTGGTCAGCGCCGGATTCAGCGCAAGCTGCATCGCGAAATCGGCGCCATGAGCGACGCCGTGACGAAAGCCTTCCTTGTTGTCGAACGCGCGGTAGTCGGTGACGCCGGCGAGGTATTTCGCCGCGGTACCGACGAGCGTGTCGCGATCGGCGTCCGTCATCCACGCCTTGACTCGATCGGTGCGCGCAACTTCGGCCAGCGTCAGAATCACGAACGGCCGCTGGAAGCCCTGTGGATCCGGCAGGCCGACCATCGACACCAACCGCTCACGTATGGCCTCCATCTCACCGACGGGGACAGTGCCGGAGCGGAGCGCGGCGCTGAATCGTTCGAACGCGATCTTGTCGCGGACCGCGGGATCGGGATCGCCCAGGCAGGCGGTCAACGCAAGCAGCGCGATCGTGGCGCAGTTCAACATCGGTTCCTGGATGTTCCTACTGAACGATGCTTTGTAGCACGGCGGCCTTGAACTTCTGACGCAATTGATCCGGGTTTGCCGGCAGGTTCTGCGTCATAAGTGTGACGACCAGCTCTTTTGAGGGATCAACGGCAAAGAAGGTGCCTGCCGAGCCGTCCCACCCGTATTCGCCGATCGCGGAGAGGTAGCCTCGCGATCCCGGCGCGACGACCACGTCGACGTTCGCCAGCCCCCAGCCGACGTTGCCCCCTTTGGCCGCGAGGACCGGCTCGGCCAGCGCGTTGATGGTCATGGACGCCGCCGTGTCGGCCTTTAGCAGCCGCGTGCCGTTCAGTTCCCCCTGGCTCAGCAGCATTTGACTGAACTTCACGAAGTCTTCGGCTGTGGCGACCAGGCCCACGGCGCCTTCCATGAGCGCCGGTTTCTGCGTGAACGGGACCTCCTCGATGTCAAACGGCGTGAGCCTGCCGTCTTGTCCGCGCTGGTACACCACCGCGAGCCTCGACGCGGCGTCAGCCTCAACCCAGAAGGTGGTGTCGGTCATGCCAAGCGGCTTCAGGATGCGCGCGGAGACGAACTGATCGAAGGGCTGCCTGGACACCACTTCGACGATGCGTCCCAGTACGGTCGTGGCTTCGCTGTAGCGGAAGCGTGTGCCGGGATCTTCCATCAACGGCGCCTTCGTAATGTTACCGATGAATTGCGGTAGTGCTATCGCGCGTGAGCGCACGCCCAGGGTGCGATAGAGCTCCGACGTGCGATGGCTCAGCCCTGACGTGTGCAGGAGCAGGTCGCGCACGGTGATCTCGCGCGAGGGCCGGCGCGCTGCGCCGCTGCCCCCTTCTTGCACCATCACGTTGCGGAACTC
>JAYQOO010000123.1:0-3511 GCA_038144855.1 Acidimicrobiia bacterium
CGGCATCCTGCAGACGCTCCGGCCGGGTGGGCGCCTGCACGCACAATGCGGGGGCGGTCCCAACCTGCATCGAGCCCACGAGCTGGCGGTCCAGGTGATGGGCACGCCGGAGTTCGCGCCGTTCTTCACCGACTGGCCGGGACCCTGGGAGTTTGCCTACGCCGACGTCACCGCAGACCGCTTGAAGAAGGCCGGGTTCGTCGACATCGACACCAATCTCGAGGAAGCCCCAACCACGCTCGCAAGTGAAGCCGACTATCGCGAGTTCGTCACCACCGTGATCTATCATCCGCATCTCGAGCGCCTGCCCAACGACGCCTTGAAGCACGCCTTCATCGACCGGGTGACCGAGCGGGCCGCCGCCGAACCCGTGCCGTTCACGCTCGACTATTGGCGGCTCAACATGAGCGCGAGAAAGCCATGACCCATCCGTCAGTCATTCGTCCCCGGGATCACGCCGTGTTCTCGGCGCAGAAGATGGGCAAGTCGACGATCTTTGCGTCAACGCAGTTGCTGGTCGGGCTGAACGCGTTCGAACCAGGCCAGGAGCACGCGCTGCACGCGCACGCCGGACAGGACAAGGTCTATCACGTGATCGAAGGCGAAGGCGTGTTCCTGCTCGAGGGGCAGCAATTGCCGATGACCGCGGGAGACCTGCTCGTCGCTCCGGATGGCGTCGCGCACGGTGTGCGGAATACCGGCGGCGGCCGCTTGATCGTCCTTGCGATCCTCGCGCCGGCCCCTGTGGCGGCAACGCGGAGTACTATCGGCGAGCGATGATGAAGCGATGCTGGTGGCCAGGTGAGGACGAACTGTATGTTCGCTATCACGACGAGGAATGGGGACGTCCGGTCGTCGACGACCGCCGGTTGTTCGAGAAGATCTGCCTGGAGGGATTTCAGTCGGGTCTGAGCTGGATCACCATTCTCCGAAAGCGCGAGAACTTCAGAAAGGCCTTCAAGAACTTTGAGCCGGCCGCCGTCTCCAGGTTCACCGCTCGTGACGTGCAGCGGCTGCTGAAGGACGCCGGCATCATCCGGCATCGCGGCAAGATCGAGTCGACGATCAACAACGCCGGTCGCGCGCTCGAACTGATCGAGGAGAAGGGGTCGCTAGCGGCCTACTTCTGGTCGTGGGAGCCCCATCCAGCCTCGCGCCAGACACGCATCGTGCGCGGAGAGATTCTGGGGTTCACGGCGCAATCCGTGGCCTTGTCGAAAGATCTCAAGAAGCGCGGGTGGTCGTTCGTGGGCCCCACGACCTGCTACGCATTCATGCAGGCCATGGGGCTGGTGAACGATCACGTCGACGAATGCGGCGTCCGCGCCGAGATCGAGCGCGCCCGCAAGAAGTTCATTCGTCCCGCAGTGCGATCGTAGGCGACTGCCGGCGCCGCTACTGTTGCGTGACCTTGTAGCCCTTCTTCTCGAGCAGGTTCGGCAGACCATCTGGGCCCACGAGGTGAGCGGCGCCGACCACGATGAAGCATCCGGCGTCCTGCTTGACGCAGGTTTCGACCTGCGGCATCCAGTTGTTGTTCCGTTCGACCAACAGGCGCGTGTACAGCTCTGGGGCCTCCTTGAGTGAGGACAAGGTCAGCTTCTCGATCGCGGCCACGTTCCCAAAGGCCCACGCCTGGGCCATCTCCTTCACGTTGCCGACTTCCGCATCAAGGTCAGCGAGCGTGGACTTCAACAGAGCTTCCTGCAGCGGCGGCGACATGCCATCAAAGCGATCGAGTTGATACTGCAGCGTTTCGAGCGCCTGGCGCTTCATGTTCGACCCGACGGCGCGATCGTAGAAGTGACGATCCACACCGAGCTCCGGCTTGAACCCTGCCGCCTGCAGCGTCGGCGCCATCAACGTGATCGCCACCAGCCAAGGCTTCATCCGATCGACCGCCAGCATCGGAATGCCGACCGCCTCGGCACGCGTCTTCGTTGCCGCGTAGACCTCGGGCGCGACGAGCTTGTCGAGCGTGCGCCCGTCGGTCAGCATCGCCTTCGTCAAGGCCGACATCATCTGGGTGGGATCGCTCGCCTCGGCGATGTCGATCTCCTCAACCAGCACCTTTGACGATTCGAATGCCTTGTTGATCGTCGCGTTCAGCGGATACCACTCGGGCGTCAGCACGTGAAGCGAACCCAGCAGGTAGGCCACGGCTCCGCCAGGGCCTTCGACCTTCCACATGAAGGACTTGGTTTGCGCCTGGCCACTGGACGCCAGCCACAGGACCAACACGATCACGGCCGCGAAGCGCTGTCGCATGTTCTAAGCTTAAGTCATGACCCTTCGTGAAGTCCTCACTGGCGCGGTGGTGATGGCGCCAATGACCAAGGGCTCCAATCTTCCCTACCGCCGGCTCTGCGTCGAACTTGGGGCGCGCGTCACGATGAGTGAAATGACGGTCGCGCGGCGGCTGAAGCAGCGCCGCAAGGGCGAGTTCGCGTTGATCCGCAAGTTCGAGAACGAGCCGTTTTTTGGCGTTCAACTGGCCGGCACCAACCCCGAGGAGATCGGCTGGGCGGCCGCGCTCGTCGAGTCGCGCGGCGCTTCCGTGGTGGACCTCAACTGCGGGTGCCCGATCGACCACTTCACGCACAAGGGCATCGGCGCGGCACTCGGGCGCCAGCCACAGCGCATTCGCCGCATCATCGATGCCATGAAAAAGGCGGTCACGACGATTCCGGTGACGGTCAAGCTCAGGCTCGGCTGGAACGACGAGACCCGCAACGTGATCGAACAGGCGCAGGCCGCCGTCGATGGCGGCGCGGATGCAATTACGGTTCACGGTCGAACGCGACAGGCGCGATATCGCTTCGCGGCCGATTGGGACGCAATCGGCTCGGTGGTGTCCGCGGTCACCGTGCCGGTCGTCGGCAATGGCGACATCCTCTACCCCCACGAGGTCGAGCAAGGCATGGCTCGATCAGGGTGCGTTGGCGTGATGAGCGCGCGCGGGGTGTTGATCAAGCCGTGGCTGTTTCGGGAAATGCACGAGGGCTATCGCGACCTCGACGCTGGCGAGCGTCTCGCGATCTATCGTCGCTACGTCACGCTGGCGCGCCAGCACTGGGGCGATGACGTACATGGCCTCGAGCGGGTGCGCCAGTTCACCAGGTGGCATATCGACTTCTGGCATCGCTACGCGCCGAGACATGCCGACGGCAAGTTCCCAAGCCTGCAGACGCGCGAGGGCAGAATCGAGTTCGCCACACCGCTCGATGCGTTCCTAGCGCGCACCGACGAAGCCGCGCACGACTACCTGGCCGATTGCCTGGCCTTCGAGCGCGAGGTCGATCTGGCGGCCGCACCGGCGGCGACAGAAAGACAACGCGAAGAGCTGGTCGAAGCAGAAGGCTGACGCTACCGGCGGTCAGCCTTCCGCTGCTCCAGCTCCTCGAGCGATTTCGGCCAGTCGTCTTTCAACAACCGCGAGAGTCCGCGATCGGCCAGCAGCTTGCCGCCGGTCTGGCAGGTCGGGCAGTAGTTGGCTTCGTTGGTCGCGTAC
>JAYQOO010000123.1:3521-12128 GCA_038144855.1 Acidimicrobiia bacterium
ATGCGTTGGATCGGCGTCGCGCAGACCGGGCATGGCTTTCCGTACTTGCCTTGAGCAGCCATCTCCTCTCGAAAGGCCGTGACCTTCTCGGGAAACCGTTCACCAGTCTCGGCAATCAAGTCGTCGCGCCACTTCGTGAGCACGTGAACAGTGTGCTGATGGAGATGCGCGATCTGCGCCGGCGTCAGCTTGCTCGTCAGCAGCATCGGCGACATTCCTGCCGCATGCAGGATTTCGTCGGAATACGCGTTGCCGATCCCACTGAGCAGGTGCGGATCGGTGAGCGCGCGCTTCAACGTGTGGTTTTCACGCGTGAGCGCCTCGCCAAACTGCTCGGTGGTTGAAGACAGCACCTCAAGACCACCTGGGTCATGCGCCGCGACTTCCGCCTCGCCCCTCACGAGATACAGCGAGGCGCGCCGCTGGGAACCCGCCTCGGTGAGCAGGAGCGAGCCGTGCTCGAAGTCGAAAGCTGCCAGGCCGACCTTTCCCGGAATCTTCGCGCCAGGATCGAGGAACTTGAATCGACCCGCGATCATCAGATGAATGATCAAGATCAGGTCGTCTTCAAGCTGCCACACCAAACGCTTGCCAAGGCGGCGTAGCGCGACCACCTTCTTGCCGTGGGCCTGGTCGATTGGCGGATTGAAGGATCGGACAAGGAAGGGACTGGCCAGACGAATGCGTTCGAGCCTTCGACCGGCAATCCGCGCTCGCAGCGCGTGGAGGTACAGCTCGATGTCTGGCAGTTCAGGCACGGCGCTGCAGCGTCCCTCCTCCCGCCTCAGCGGGAGCTATTGCGCGTTGAGAATCGCCGCCCAGCCCGAGGGCCGGAAGACCACCGGCAGTCGCTGCGGCGCATACGACGTCGTGCGTGGCGTGCAGGCACCAGTGCGGATGACCTGCAGCGCCTCCGCAAACGAGGCTTCGGCCGTGTCGCCGAGCTGGTGCGTGTAGTCGTCCCCGGCCACACAGTCCACCGGGATGCCATCGAAGAAATCGCCTTCAAGGTTGGCGTTCTTGATCGAAAACGCGACGGGATACAGAACCTTGTCGCAGAACCGGAGTCCGTACTGGCCGACCGGCTTTCCGTAAGTGGAATCTCCGACAACGGTGACTGGCACGAACGGGCGCAACGAGTTGATTACCAACTCACTCGCCGAGGCCGAGCTGCGGGTCGTAATGACGACCAGTCGCTGCAGGTTCAAGGCCTCCTCCGGGCTGTTGAACCGGACGGTCTTGTTCAACACCGGACCGATCTTGTCGTTGTGCACGTAGTTCAACATCACCTGGCCGTTGGTGCGCGCGCCGCCGATCAGGCTGGCGAGATGAACCGCGACGTCAACCAGGCCACCGCCGTTGTATCGAAGATCCAGCACCAGCTCCGTGGCGCCTGCGGCCTTCAGCGCCCGGAACGCGTCGGTCAGCGCCGCGGTCGACGGCTGTACGAAGTTGCGGAAGAACAAGTAGCCGACCTTGCGGCCATCAACGTCCACGACGCGCGTCAGCGACACGGTCGGGATGGTGACCAGGCGCTTCACCATGCGCGCGTTTCGACGCTCGCCGGTGGGCGTTTCCCAATCAATCGTCGACACGACACCGACGTCCGACGCGCCAAACGCGCTGCCGATTGAGCCGTTGGCCACGAGCGCCGGAACGCTGACGCCGTTCACGGCGGTGATGCGATCCCCTCGCAACAAACCGGCTTCCGACGCAGGACTGTCGTCGTAGACCTGCAACACGCGGATCTCGGTCGCGGTGACCTGGTTGCCGAAGCCATAGCCGATGAACTGGCTGTCGCTGTAGAACGCGTCGTTCGATGCCGCCGCGGTGATGAAGCTGAACGTGTTGTCGATCGGCCGGTAGCGAACCGCGTCGAGGTACGCTTCGGGCGACGAATACGACGCGGGATTCACGCCCGCCGGAAGGTTCTGATACCAGTAGTAATAGGTGTTGAGCTGATCGCGGACCCAGAGATTCTGCGACGTCGTGGTGCAGCTCGCGGGTCCCTGCGCATACGCCGTCCACGGGCACAGCAGCGCCACGATGAGACCAATCGAGGACAGGATGCGTCGCATGGATCTTCTATTGTGCAATGTTCGAGCCGCCCGCCGCCACTAGCGGCAACGTCACGACGAAGCGTCCTCCCGATTCCGCCCAACGTGCGGCAACCCCTGTAGTTAGCCGGAAACGCTGAGCTAAATTGTCGAGCCCGACGCCAGTCGATGAGACCGTCGCTCGTCGCGGACGAAGCTCGTGCGCCACCGTCAACCGGTCGCCCTCGAGCCTGATCTCAATACACAGCGGATTATCGGCGGTGAAGTCGTTGTGCTTCACTGCATTTTCGAGCAGTTCCGGTAAGACAACCGGCGGAATCTGCCAGCGGGCGGCCGACAGTGCATCGACGTGCACGTCCACGCTGAGCCCTTCGGCGTAACGGATCGTGACCAGCGACAGGAACTGGTCGAGCAACGCAAGTTCGTCGCTGAGCGGCACCAGACGCTTGGAGCCGGTCTTCAGCGAGTACCGATAGCTGCCGGCGAGGGCGGCCACAAACGCGGTCGCTCGCGGATGGCGCTGTTCAACGAGGTGGCTCAGCGCGTTGAGGTTGTTGGACAGGGTGTGCGGATGCACCTCGCTGCGCAGTGCCAGCAATTCGGCTTCCACGTTGAGCCGCTGCAGGCGTTCGTTGCGCTGACGGTCACCCTCCCACGCCTTGACCAGGAACACCGTCTCGTAGACGTGCGTGACAAACGTCGCGGCCGCCACGACGATGCTCACCGCCATGGCCATCGATTGCCATGTGGCATTCGGATCCTCGAACAGTGTCGCCCACAGCCACAGCGCCGACACCATGAATGGAATCGTGAACAGGCAGATCAGTCCGACGAGCAGCCGGACGCGATGCCACGGACGCGTCAGCCAGGCCGTTCGATCCTGGAACCTGAGGTAGAGCCGCAGATTGGCTTCCCACGTGATGTAGGCGATCAGGATGAACCACGCGTAGCTGGCGATCAGGCCGATCGGCGTGTGCGCGCTGTGATCGATCATCCCCGACAGGTTGGACACGGCGATGCCGACCAGCGGCGTCGCGATCAGGCGCGCCGCGGCATCATCTACCCCGGGGTTGGATGCCGACGCCATCGGGTCAGAATACCGGCTGGCTTCTCCCAACGGTCAGGCACGAGGGACGCCGCCGCAAATTGATGGGACGAATTGAGGGGTCTAAAGCAGATATATCCTGTCGCCGTGTCGAGCCGTCTTGCCCTCCTTGTCGCCGCGCTCACCGGGGTCGTCGTATCGGCCCAGATCCTGCCGCGCCCGCCCGCGCCGGACCTGATCCTCTTCAACGGCAAGGTCATCACGGTCGACCGCAGCTTTTCAGTTCACGAGGCCGTCGCGATCATCGGTGACCGGATCCTCACGGTCGGCAACGACGACCAGATGCGGACGCTGGCCGGTCCCGCCACGCGCATGGTCGACCTGAAGGGCAACGCCGTGATTCCAGGGTTGATGGACAACCACCTGCACAGCGCCGGCGGCGGACCGGGCGTCGACTTGTCCCGGGCGCGGACGCTGGCGGACGTCGAGAGTGCGATCAAGGCGCGGGTCGACGCGTCGAAGCCGGGCGACGTCATCGTCTCGAACAGCGACTGGCACGAAGCGCAGCTCAAGGAGCAACGTCTGCCGCTGCGCGACGACCTGGATCGCGTCGCGCCCAATAATCCGGTGGTGCTGGTCCGTGGCGGACACGAGTACATCCTCAACTCCGCCGCGCTGATCCATTGGGGCATCGACGAGAAGACCACGGAACCAGGTGGCGGCCGCATCACCAGGTACTCCGGCGGCCGGCTCAATGGCGAACTGGTCGACGCTGCCAAGAGCCTCGTCCGCCTGCCGCCGGCGCCGCCGCGGTCAACCGAGCAATCGATCGCGGCACGGCTCGCCGACTACAAGCAACTCAACGCAGCCGGACTCACGACCGTCCGGCATCCGGGACTGTCGGTTGCGGAGTACCGAACGCTGCAGGCCATGCAGAAGCAGGGGTTGCTGACGATGAGGGTGAACGCGTTGTTGCGCGCGTCGGTCGGGGCAGACGGCGTGGATCCGCAACTGGCCGCATCAGGCATCTCGCAGGGCGAAGGCGACGAATGGCTTCGCGTCGGCGGCATCAAGCTGGCGGTCGACGGAGGGTTTGAAGGCGGCCTGATGCGTGAGGCCTACCAGGCACCGTGGGATGAGGGCGGCACGTTCAAGGGGCTGCAGACGATCGACACCGAGCGATTCATCGCGGCAGTGCGGCAGTTGAACGCCCGGCAGTGGCGGGTCGCGGCCCACGCCGTCGGCGATGCCGCGATCGACCTGGTTCTCAACGCCTACGAGAAAGCCAACGCCGAATCGTCGATCGTCGGCCGGCGTTGGTCCATAGAGCACGCGTTCATCGGCCGTCCTGATCATCTGCCCCGAATGAAAGCGTTGGAGCTCGCCATCTCTGCGCAGAATCACCTCTTTCTCGCCGGCCCCAGCCTTGTAAAGTACTGGGGCGCAAGCCGCGCCGCGATCACCACGCCCGTGAAGCTGTACCTCGACGCCGGCTTGCAGGTATCGTCCGGAACCGACGCTCCGGTGGTGCCGTACTCTCCGCTCTGGACGATCTATCACTTCGTCACCAGGGACACCATTTCGGGTGGCGTCATGGGAGCCGACCAGCGGGTGTCTCGGCAGCAGGCGCTGCGAATGGCCACCATCAACAATGCGTGGTTGATGATGGAAGAGCGGACCAAGGGATCGATCGAGCCGCGGAAGTACGCGGACCTCGTGATTCTGAACGAGGATCCCCTGACCTGCCCGGAACCACGACTGCGCGATGCGAAAGTCCTTGCCACAATCGTCGGCGGCAAAGTGGTCGCAGGTGATCTGCGCCTTCCGTAGGCGTCGAGGCGAGCACAGGGTTCGATAGAATCGTGGACTGATGAGGCGTCGCAATATCCTGCTGGCGGTCGGGCTGAGCACCGTGCTCTCCGTCTGCGCGGCCGAGATCGGACTCAGACTCTTTGCGCCGCGGCGCACCTACGAAGTGCTGACGGCGGCCTATCCGGCGATGTTCGATGTCAGCGATGTCATGCCCTATCGACTGCGCAGCGGATACACCGGGCGTCTCTCGAACCTTGGCTTCGACCCCACCATCCCCAACAATTCACTCGGTCATCGCGGGACCGAGTTCACCGAGTCCAAGTCGGACAAGCGACGAGTGCTGGTCATCGGCGACTCGTTCACGTTTGGGTGGGGCGTCAACGACAACGAGACGTATCCGGCACTGTTGCAAGAATACCTGGAGGCCCGGTCATCGGCTGCCGTCGAGGTGATCAACGCCGGCTTCGCCGCCGGATACTCCCCGGACACCTACTATCTCTATCTCAAGAACGAGGGATTGCGGCTAGAGCCGGACGCGATCGTGGTCGGGTTATTCGTCGGCAACGACCTGGACTCAGACGCGGCCTTCGAGAACGAGTGGCTGACCACCGATGCGCAGGGGCTTCCCTTGAGCATTCGCAACCAACACTCAAGGGTCGTGGACCATTACCTGGTGCCATGGCCCATACCAGTGCGCTATCGCACGCCCATCCTCAGCCGGCTGCACGTCTACCAGGGGCTGTTCGACATCTGGTGGGAGCTGTCGCCGCGATTGCGCGCGTGGCTGCCGACCGGAACCACGCTGTACGCCCAGTCTCCGTCTGGCGCCGCGGATGACAACGTCCCCTACAACTATCGCCTCCGCTTTGCCGATCGAACGAACACGGTCTATGCCAGGGTGAAAGGGTTGCTCGCTGCAATGCACAAGCTGGCCACGGCGAGCGGCGTGCCGATCTACTTCATGGTGATCCCCGAGTCGGTGCAGTTGCAGCCCGGTGCCTACCTTGGGCTGGCGGCCGATATGGCCAGGCCCCAGAAGGAACTTGCCGCATTCTTCGGCGCGTCGAACATGACACATCTCGACCTGCTGCCGTTCCTTCGGGAAAGGGCCGCTGGTTCGGTGCTGTATTTCCCCAATGACGGCCACTTCACGGTCGACGGGAATCGGCTTGCCGCCGAGCGGCTCGGCGAATTTCTCCAGCGGGAGTGGTTGCAGCCCTAGTTCGGCGTTAGACTGCGCGCATGCTTCGCAGCCTTCTTGCCGTCGCGATCGCGCTGACTGTCAGCGCATGCACCCAGGCCCCTGCCACGCCCGCCGTCGTTGAACAGGCCAGGCCGGATCCGCTCCCGGGCACCAAGCTGTCGGTTGACGACCTCAAGGCGCAGATGTTCCACGTCAGCGCCGGAAAGCGCCTGAAGACCGCCTGGCCTGAAGGGGCGAAAGTCGCTGTCGGGCTGTCGTTTGATGTCGATAACGCGACCGCCACATTGTCGACGGGCACGCTCGACTACGAAGTGCTGTCGCGCGGCGAGTACGGCGCAGTGGATGGGTTACCTCGCATCTTGCGAATGCTGGATCGGCAGCAGGTCCCCGCGTCGTTTTTCATTCCTGCAGCGAGCGCGGTGCTGCATCCGGCAATGATCACCGGGATCCAGGGCGCGAAGCAGCCACACGAAATCGGCGTGCACGGCTGGATACACGAGCGCCTCCCGCTCTTGAACAACGAAAAGGAGGAACAGCGTCTCCTGGATCTTTCGATCGAAACGCTCACCAAGATGACGGGGCGCAGGCCGGTCGGGTACCGCGCACCCTCTTGGAAGTTCAGCGGCTGGACCATGGGTCAGGTCAAGGCGGCGGGATTCCTCTACGACAGCAGCCTGATGGCCAGCGACGATCCGTACGAGCTGCTCCTCGACGGCAAGCCGACGGGTATCGTGGAGCTTCCGATCGAGCGCATCCTGGACGACGCCCCGTACTTTGGCGGTAACGCCGACGGGTCGATGCCGTCATTGAGCAACGTTTACGAGGTTTTCCAGTCGGAATTTGATGTCGCCTACGAAGAGGGCGGTCTCTACCTGCTGACCATGCACCCCCACTACATCGGGCATCGTTCGCGCGTCGCCATGCTCGAGCGGCTCGTGCAGTACATCAAGAAGAAGCCCGGCGTCTGGTTTGCGACCCACGAGCAGATTGCCGCGCACGTGAAGCCGCTGATCGGGAGCCAGAGATGATTCGACTGACTGCCATCGCCTCCGTTGCTCTGCTGACTGTCACGCTGTCGGCCCAGGCGCCGGCGAGGCTGACATTCGATGCATCGCGCGCCCCCGTCATTGACAAAGCCTTGCAGCGGTATGTCGACACCGAGCGCGTGGCCGGCATCGTCGGTCTCGTCATGCAGGACGGCCAGGTTGTGTACGAGAAGGCCTTCGGCTGGGCGGATAAGGAGGCCGGCCGCCGGATGCAGCCCGACACGATATTCAGGATCGCGTCGCAGACCAAGGCGATCACGAGTACAGCGATCATGCAGTTGATCGAGGAAGGTTCGCTGGCGCTGTCCACGCGCGCGGGCGTGTTCATTCCGTCGTTCGGCAACACGCGTGTGGCCGTGTCGAACGAGCGCGGATCGGTCAGCCAGGTGCCGGCGCGCCGGGCGATCACGATCAGGGACCTGCTGACCCACACGGCGGGGATCTCCTACGGTACCGACCCGTCCGTGGCGGCACTGTATGCCGAGAAGGGTCTCGGGCCCGCGGCGGGTGCCGGCTGGTATACCGCTGACAAGAACGAGGGTGTGTGCGACACGATGGATCGACTCGGGTCGCTGCCGTTCGTGTCCCAGCCGGGCGAGGCGTGGGTGTACGGCTACAACACCGACATCCTGGGATGCATCGTTGAGAAGGCCTCGGGCGTGCCGCTCGATGCCTACGTTCGGGATCACATCACCGTTCCGCTCGGTATGAAAGATACGCAGTTCTTCCTTCCGCCTGCCCTGAAGGATCGCCTGGCGGCCGTGTATCGGAGCGGTGCCGACGGCAAGTTCAGTCGTGCGGCCGACGACGCGCGCGGCCAGGGTGCGTACGTCGACGGTCCTCGGAAGAACTTCGCTGGGGGTGCGGGCCTGCTGTCGACGGCACGCGACTATGCCAGGTTTCTGGAAGCGATGCGGCTTGGCGGCTCGATCGACGGCAAGCGCATTCTGTCGCCGCTCTCGGTGAAGTTGATGTCGACCAATCAGCTCGGTACGCTGTATTCGAGCACGGGTCTTGGGTGGGGTCTCGCGTTCGAGACCGTAGAGCGCTTCGGTGCGGGCGGAATGAGCGGCGTTGGATCGTTCGGCTGGGGCGGCGCCTACGGATCTTGGTACCGCGTCGATCCGCAGTCGCAGTTGACGATGGTGCTGATGATTCAGCTGATGCCGAACGCGACCGACATTCGAGAGGTGTTCCCGAATCTCGTGTATCAGGCGCTGAAGTAGGGGAGCGCCGCTAGTCGCGCACGAGCGAGATCGTGCCGCGTGGAGAAGACAGCGTCAGGGTCGAATTGGTGAGGACGGCCTGGCTGACGCCTCCCAGCAACGCGGTATATGCGGATTCAAAAGCCATCGTTGTGACGTGCCCCCACTAATCCGCCACGCCGCATAAGATGTGGGTTCTCCGATTCAACGAGGAGGACCGATGAAACGGAGCAAGTTT
>JAYQOO010000124.1:0-11989 GCA_038144855.1 Acidimicrobiia bacterium
ACATGGGGGTGTTCCCCGACGTTGCGCGGCCCGCCGGCGTCGCAGACAGCAGGCCGACACGGGCCTCGGCCTGGGGTGACGTCGATGCCGATGGCGATCCGGACCTGCTGATCGGATTCACGCCGTCGCCGAATGCCTCGGTACTGAAGCTGTATCGCAACACGTCCGGCAGGTTCACCGACGTGACCGTTGACCTCGGACTGATGGTGCCAACCGGTGCGGTCCGCCAACCATCGTTTGTCGACTACGACGGTGATGGGGACCTCGACCTCTTCATCGCCTTCCGCGATCGTGCCAACGCCCTGTATCGCAACGACGCGGGCAAGCTGACCGAGATCGCGCCGTCGATCGGGCTTGGCGACACGCGCCGGACCGTTGGTGCGGTGTGGTTTGACTACGACGAAGACGGCGACCTGGATCTCGCCGTGGCCAACATGGACGGTGATGCCAATGGCCTGTTCAGGAACGACGGCGGCACGTTCACCGATGTTGCCGAGGCCGCTGGTGTGGCGTGGGGTGGCCGGACGCCGAAAGCCGCGGGCAACGGCACGGTGCGCGTGTGCGTCGAAGACGTCGACGCCGACGGTAAGTTCGATCTGTTTGCCGCCAACTACGGCCCCCTGGGCTTCTTCAGCAATCGCGGCAAGGGCGTCTTCGAGGATCGCTCGGCGGCATGGAGCATCGCCATCGATTCCCGCTACGACGCGTGCGCGTTTGCCGATTTCGACCATGACGGTCGTCTTGACCTCTACGTGAACGGCACAGTCACCGGCGGCGCGAGCTGGCAGGATTCGTTGTTTCGCAATTCAGGATCAGCGTTCGAGGACGTGACACCGCCTGGCATCCGAAGGCTGCAGGCCGATCACGGCGTGCAGTGGGCCGACGTGGATGGCGATGGCGACCTGGATCTTGCGCTCACGGGATCGCGCACCGACGGTACTCACGTCGTATTGCGGAACATGCTGCCGGCGGCTGACGCATCACGCGGACTGCATGTGCGCGTGGTCGATGCGAAGGGGCGCGCCACGCGCGCCGGTGCAGAGGTCCGCGCATTTGCCGCGGGCGCGACCCGGCTGATTGCGTCCAGGCTGGTTGACGCCGGGTCCGGCTACGACTCGCAGAACGACATGTCGGTGCACATCGGTGTGCCGGCCGGCGTGAGCCGCGTGGATATCCAGGTGATCATGCCCGGCGCCGGCAAGCGAACACCGGTGTGGCAACGCGGTGTCAGTCCAGGATCGACGATTACGGTTCGAACGAACTAATCGGCTCCACCCGGAACGTTGTCATTACGCCGTCGACTACGAGGTGCCACTTCACCTCGCCAGACGGCGTCACTTCATACGCTTCTGTTGGGCCGCTCGAGTCGTTGCGACCGTTCGACATTCCAAACGCGACCAGCGTGTTGCCGTTCGCCAGGCGCCGAGCCGAGCTGACCGCCGAGGCGTAGTTGTTGTTGGGCGCCTTCCACTGCCAGGCCTGCTTCGCCGCATGACCGTCGATCACGTACTCCACCGCACGCGAGTACCGCGGCTGCAGATCGGTCCGGTTGTCGAACATCAGGATCCGATTCGGCGAGAGTTCGGCGGCGGTGTGCTGCGCCGACGTCTGCTGATCGGGCGAGACGGTGATCGTTGACCGCACACCCCCCCCCAGCCGCCACTGCAGCGACTGCCAATCAGGCGCAATCGAAATCACCTGGTTGATGTAGTGCAAACTGAGCAGCACGTTGCCGCCCGGCCCGACATGCAACGAGTTGCCATGCAGCCATTCGCCCGCGGTCCTCGCCGAGCGATCGAGGGCCGGATCCATGAAGTCCCGCGAACGCCAGCGCTTCACGTCCTCGCCGGTGTCAGGATTCCACTCCCAGATCGCCTCGCCCTTCAAGCGCATGCCGGCAAAGTCCTGCGTATCGAACGCCAGATACAGCACGGTGTCTCGCGGCGAGACGACGATGGCGTGATGCATTTCGTTCTCGGGATCACGCTGTGGGAGCTCGTGGATCACGCGGCCCGCGCGATCGACTTCGACAAGACCACGCCCCTTATCCATGAACACGAAGTGGCCGTTGCGCCGGCGATCCGCACCGAACGAATAGTCCTTGGTCCGATAGTGCCAGCGCACCGCGCCTGAGGCATCGACCCGTGCGTAGCCCTTGAAGCCCTGTTCGGCGAACAAGTGCACGAGCACGAATGGGGACGACAGGGCGCCCGTCGCGGTGAACTTGATCTGCGCCAGATCAGCCGGCAGATCGCGGGTTTGTGCCTGGGTGCCAGTGACGACCAGCGCGCCGATGAGCGATAGCCATCCAGCCAAGAACCGTCGCATGTGACCTCCGGGGTCCACTCAACCGTTCCCGCTGATGCCGGCGCAGCTTCAGAGGAGAGCGCAATGTTACCGCAACTGCCGGAATTTGCCGTACTTCGCGTGGCCGGTGATGCGCTCGGGATTGCGAATGTACGTCTCGCGCATTTCAATCGGCACCAGGAATCCCATCAACGGCTCGGACTGGTAGCTGACCGTGATCGTCGCCAGCACGCCACCGCCGTCGACGATCAGTTCGCTGATCAGGACGCTGCCGTCGTGCGGATTGATCCAGAACCGCCCCTTCGCCGGTTGATCGCGTCCGCCCGGCTGGCGAATGATCGTCGGCCGATCGCGCTCCTCGTAGGCCACCGCCCACATCTCGGTTGACGCCCGGAACACGCCGCTGTCGTTGGCGGCCTGATCGGATGGATCAGTGAACACCGGCGGCGCGTTCTGCAGGTGTCGAAATCGGAAGCGCGGCTGGTTCATGGCATCGAGGAACTGCAACGGCATCAACGGCGTGTTGATGTTCCGCGTGATGCGTCCGATGTTGTATTTCGCCGAGCTCTCGATAATCTCGCCGATCTGTGCGCTGGCCCCCTGCGACGTGTCGCGAAGCAGGGCCTCGAGGCGGCCCTGTGCCGTGTGGACGGGCGCGCCGTCCATTTCAAACACATCACGCAATTCGACATAGCGCTCGCTGCCGCGAGGCTGGATCAGCAGCAGGTCGGACTTCAGCGTGCGCATGGGGTTGCGCGTGTAGCCCTGGGGGATCCGGCTGAACTCCACCACGGTCTGCACATAGGTCTCTTCCGCGACGATGCCGGCGAGTTGCTTCCGGAAGGCGGCGACGTAGGCGGCCGTCCGCTTAAGTACGGCGTCGAGGGTGGGCGGCTGGGCAGATGGTGCCGCGCCGGCGAGCAGCACGGCCGCGGCTATCGCCAGGCACGCTGTTCGCGGTTTCGACACGTCGTGATTGTATGATTCGCTCGATGAGGTACGTCGTCATTCTTGCCCTGGTTGTCCTGGCCGTATCGGGACCCAACAACGCCCAGGGCCAGCGCCCCTCGGCGCCGGCCGCGCCGGCCAAGCCCAGGCTCGTGGTCCTGATCTCGGTGGACCAGATGCGCGGCGACTACGTCGACCGCTATCAGCATCAATGGTCGAAGGGTCTGCGTCGCCTCGTGACCGAGGGCGCCTGGTTCAGGCAGGCCGACTACCCGTACTACAACACCGTGACCTGCGCCGGGCACTTCAGCATCGGCACCGGCACGGTCCCCGCCGTGCACGGCATGGTGCTGAACCAGTGGTGGGAGCGCAACAACAGCCTGCTTGCCGCCTGTACGGATGATCAGAACGAGAAGCTGATCTCGTACGGCGGTCCGGTGCAGAGCCTGGGCAACAGTGCAAAGAACCTGATGACGACGACGTTGTCAGATGAACTGCGGCTGCAGTCGTCTCCGGCGCCACGCATTGTCAGCCTCTCGCTCAAGGCACGCTCCGCCATCGGCCTCGGCGGACGCCGGCCGGATGCCGTGATCTGGAATGACGAGTTGAGCGGTGAGTGGGTGACGTCGAGCGCATTCGCCAAGCAGACCGCGCCGTTCTTTGCGGACTACATTGCGAAACATCCGCTCTCCAAGGAGATCGGCAGGGTGTGGGAGCGGTCGCTCCCCAGGGACCAGTACCTGTACGACGGATCAGACCTCGGCCGCAAGGCAACCGATCTTCCCTCGGGCGATTTCCCTCACATCGTCAAGAACCGGTCGGAGACCGGCGTGTTTACCGACGCGTGGGAGTCCAGCCCGTTTTCGGATGCCTATCTCAATGGGCTGGCCATGGCAGCGCTCGACGGCCTGAAGATGGGACGTGGCCCGGGCCTGGACTATTTGTCGATCAGCTTCTCGGCGCTCGACAAGGTTGGTCATGACTACGGCCCTGACTCTCACGAAGTGCAGGACGTTCTTGTCCATCTCGACGCGCAGATCGGATTGCTGCTCGACAAGCTCGATAAGGACGTTGGCCGCGGCCACTACGTGGTCGGCCTGACGGCGGATCATGGCGTGGCGCCGGTGCCAGAGCGCCTCCAGGCGCAGGGTTTCGATGCCGGCCGCATCAACACCACCGCGATTGGCCGCTCGGTTGACGAGGTGCTGACTCGTGAGCTTGGCCCAGGCAGCTACCGCACTCGCGTCATCTACAACGACGTCTATTTCAATGACGGGGTCTACGCGAAGCTGCAGGCCAATGCCGTCGCCATGAACGCCGTGCTCGACGTGATGCGCAAGGCTCCCGGCGTCTGGCGCGTCTACCGCAAGGAAGAACTGCACGTGACCGATCCGCTGACGCGGGCTCCCGCGCTCAGTCACTACGAAGGGCGCAGCGGCGACATCAAGATGCTCGGCCGAGCCTACTGGATCACCTCATCGGACACGACGACGCATGGCACCGGGCATCGCTACGACACTCACGTGCCGGTGATGCTGTTTGGCTATCGGGTGAAGCCGGGCGAGTACTTGAACGCAGCCTCGCCGATCGATCTGGCGCCGACGCTTGCGATGCTGTCAGGCGTCACGCTGCCCGACGCCATGGGTCGCGTGCTGAGCGAAGCCATCATCCCGCGATAGCGCGTTCGACCTCGGCTAGCGACGGTACGCTGGCCATGGCACCGGCACGCGTGCAACTGATCGCCGCCGCGGTGTTGGCGAACCGAAGCATGTCGCCTGGTGGCTGACCCGCCAGCCACGCCCGGATGAATCCGGCACGAAACACATCGCCGGCGGCGGTGGTGTCTACAGCCGTGACCGCCACGGCCGGTGATTGGTACAGATCATCACCGACGAGCAGCATCGCCCCGCGCGAACCCAGCGTCACGCAGAGCATGCCGGCGTGGCGCCGTCGCAGCGCACGCAGGCCCCGCTCGGGATCGGACTCGCCGGTGATTGCCGGCAGGACGTGTTCGCCGAGGATCGGCGCCGTGACCGCATCGATCAGTTCCTGGACGCGGCCGGTGAGCCGGTCGATGTCGCTCGTGACGTCGAGGCCGGCCCGGCGCGCGATCGTCGCGGCCGTGATCGCCGCATCCTGATCTTCATCGTCGATGTGCACCACGCGCGCGGCCGCGATGAGTGCCGGGTCGATCTCGTCGGTGCGGAGGTTGAGGCGGTCGTCGCGGTCCCATAGCACCACGCGCTCACCGCTCGCCTCGTCAACCGTGATGACGGCAAACCGATTGGCGCAGTCGCGCGTCAGGACGGCAGAGACGTCAACGTCGTGCTGCTGGAGTTGCGCCGCCACCAGGCGGCCGTTGGCGTCGTTGCCCGTGCATCCCAGGTAAGCCGCCTTCAACCCGAACGTTGCGCATGCGGCCATGGCCGTGGCGGTCTGGCCGCCGCACGTCACGGCGTGGCTGGTGATGCGAAGCTTGGCGGTCGGGCTGTCGGCGCGCGGTGACGCGGGCAGGCGGTAGACGTAGTCGACGGAATTGCAGCCCACGCCGAGCACATCCCATTTGGGTGCTGGCATCGGCCGTCAGTATAGGATGCGTGTATGCGGCTTGTCCTTGCCTTGCTCCTGACCGTCGGCGTCGCCGCGCAGGAGCCGGCGCAACGACCGATCTTCCGCGCCGGAACGGACCTGGTCCGCGTCGATGTCACCGTGACCGCGCGCAACGAGCCGGTCGCGGATCTCAAGCTGGAAGACTTCGAACTCACCGAAGATGGCGTGGCGCAGACGGTCGAGACGATCGAGTTCATCAAGGTCGACGGCACTCGCACGTCGAATCTCGATGAGCCACTCGAGATTCGCTCGAAGGAACACGCGCTGCTCGAGGCCGCGCGCGAGGACGTCCGGCTGTTTGCGATCTTTCTCGACGACTACCACATCTCGAAGCGGCCCGAGATCACCATGCCGCTGCGCGACGTGCTGACCAGGTTCATCAACCAGCTTGGCCCCAACGACCTGGTCGCACTGATGGAGCCGCTGACGACGCTCTACGACCTGAAGTACACCCGCAACAAGGCCGAGTTGCTCGCGCGGGTGCGGAACTTCGAGGGGCGCTACGGTGAGAGCTTCCCCGTCAAGAGCGCGATCGAGGAAGCCCAGTTGTCGCAGCGTAACTGGATGGAGCTGCGCAGCGGTGTGACGCTGTCGGCCTTGAAAGCGCTGGCGACGCAAATGGGCGGGCTGCGCGACGGCCGCAAGTCGATCCTGTTCTTCAGCCAGGGCCCGGGCGTGCGTCCCGGCGGCCCGAATGATCTGCTGATGAAGGAGATCGACGTGGCGGCCAATCGTGGCAACGTCTCGATCCACGTCATCGACCCGCGTCCGCTTGGCAGTGTCGGGTTTGGCGGAGATGTCGTGCTGCGGCGCCTTGCCGAGGACACCGGCGGCCGCGCCATCGTCAACACCAACAACGCCACCGAACAGCTCAAAGAGGTGATGTCTGATGCCAGCGCCTACTACCTGATCGGCTACACGCCCACACGCCGCACCAACGACGGCAAGTTCCACGAGATCAAGGTGCGCGTCAAACGACGCGGCGTTGATGTCACCGCCCGTCGCGGTTACTGGTCGGCGAGCGAGAAGGAGCTGACCGCAGCGGCCGATGCGGCGGCAACGCCGGTCAACACCGCATTGACGACCGCGCTATCGGCGTTGTCGGAGTCGGCCAACGCCCGCGAAGTGTCGGTGTGGAGCGGATTCGCCAGGGGCGAAGGCGATCGCACGCGCGCGATGTTTGCCTGGGAGGCCAATCCAACGGCGTTTGCGTCGAAGCCCGCACGACTGGAGATTCAACCGATCGACGATGCCGGCAAGGAATCGATGCCCGCGCAGGTGATCGCAAGCACACCGGGCGAACTGCCGCTGATGGCACGGTTCGACCTTGCCGCCGGACGTCAGCCCCTTCGCTTTACGGTCCTGGCGGCCAACGGTGACGTGCTGGACCGGTGGATCCAGGCGCAGCCGATTCCCGACTTGAGCAAGCAGCCACTGGTTCTGGCGACCCCGAAGATCCTGCGCGGCAGGAACCTCGTCGAGTTCCGCGCCATCGAGGCCAATCCCTCGGCGTCGCCGACTGCGGCAACCCGCTTCGGCCCGACGGATCGCGTGCTGATCGAGATCGAGTGCCAGGCCGAGGCCGGCCTCACGCCCCAGGTCAAGGTTGACCTGCTGAACGCGAAGGGTGACCTGCTCCGCACGCTCGACGGACCGCCGCTCACTAACGGGAAGCTCCGTTTGCCGCTGCCCGTCGGCAGTCTCGCCAACAGCACCTACGTGCTGCGCGTCGAGGCCACGGCCGGCGAGCAATCTGCGCAGCAGTGGGTCGCCTTCCGTGTTGCGCGATAAGGCGTAGAACGCCCGGACAATTGCCCGTGGCTTTTGTAGAATAGCCGCGCCGGACGCCCCCGTATCCGGCCCTCCATCGATGCTGTCTCCCATCGGTCTTACGGTTGCCTATTCGACGTCCGCGCTGATCAGTCTCGGCGCCGCGCTCGCGGGCCGTGAGGTTCGTGGTGGCCGCGCCCTTGGCCTGATGTTGCTGGCTGCCAGGACTCAATTACCTGACGATGTCGCTCGGCTTGAGCGGCGCGGTGCTGGCCTGGGCCGTGGTCAGCGAGGGGCTGCTCGATCTGCTGCCACGCGCGCGCGAAGCGCTGATCGAGACCATAGCGGATGGCGTGATCATTCTCGATCGATCGGATCGGATGATCTATGCCAACACCGCCGCCCAGGAACACCTGGGGATGTCGGCCGACGCGGTGCAGGTGCCGCCCACCGTGCGGATCCCCGAACGCAACCGTTCATCTGTGCCGTGGCTCGGCGAAATGGCGGTGCGCAGCGGATCGTCAACACGGTGGGTGGATGTGCGCGTCGATCCGGTAGCCGACCGGTGGGGCGACGTCGCCGGCCGTCTCGTCGTCACCAGGGACATCACGGTTCGCAAGGTCCTCGAAGACGAACGCGAACGATTGATCGGCGAGTTGAAGCGCGCGCTGCAGGAAGTGCACACCCTTGAAGACCTGTTGCCGATCTGCGCGAGTTGCAAGAAGGTCCGCGACGACAAGGGCTATTGGAGCCAGATCGACGTCTATCTGCGCAACCGGGCGGCCGTGGAGTTCACGCATGGCATCTGCCCGGATTGCGACGCCCGCCTGTACGGGCAACTCAAGGAGCACACGGAATGAGCGCCCGCCATCTACTGCGTGTCCTGATCGTCGCACTGCTGTTGACGGGCGCGACGGCTGCGCAACAACCCGTGCCGTCCTCAACGGCCACCGGCGAGTGGCCGACCTACGGCGGCGATCTCGCCAACACCAAGTACTCGCCGCTGGACCAGATCAACGCGGCGAACTTCGCATCACTAAAAGTGGCGTGGCGCGCCAAGTCGCCAGACGGCTTCCTCAGCATGACCATGCCGGATGGAACTGAGTGGTCGGCCGACTCCAAAGTGATCTTCGAAGAGCTGAGCATGGCCGACCCGAAGCGGTGGCGCGACAATCAGCCGCCGTTTGTCCAGAACTACAAAGCCACACCGCTGATGGTCGGTGGAACGCTGTACGTGAACACCCCGTCGTCGGTCGGCGCCGCCTACGACGCGCGCACCGGCGCGCTGAAGTGGGTCTACAACCCGAAGAGCTACGAGTCGGGCACGACGACGATGTCGCTGCGGTGGAATCAACGCGGTGTGGCGTACTGGCGCAGTGGCAACGACGAGCGCATCTATTGGGGCACGGGTGACGGCTACCTGATCGCGGTCGATGCCAGGACCGGACGGCCGATCAAGGACTTCGGTGTCAACGGCAAGGTCGACCTGATGGACGGGTTACCCCGTGCGAAGCGTGGCGCGCGCGACTACCTCAATGCGTTGACCTACTCGGTGCAGTCCCCGCCGATCGTCGTGAAGGATGTTGTGATTACGCCGGCGGCGATTTCGTCGCTGATCAAGACCAAGGAACAGATCCCTGGGTGGATTCGCGCGTTCGATGCCCGCACCGGCAAGGTGCGCTGGACCTTCAACGCCATCCCGCAAAAGGGTGAGTATGGCGCCGACACCTGGCAGGACGGTTCCAACGAATATGCCGGCAAGGTGACGGTATGGACGATCATGAGCGCCGACGAAGAGCTCGGGCTGCTGTATCTGCCGACCAACACCACCGCTCCGGATTTCTATGGTGCGCATCGACTAGGCAACAACCTGTTTGCGGAGAGCGTGGTTGCGGTTGATATCTCCAGCGGTAAGCGCGTGTGGCACTTCCAGACCGTGCACCACGGTCTCTGGGACTACGACAACCCTGCCGCGCCGAACCTGCTCGACGTCACGGTCAACGGCACGCGCGTCAAAGCCCTGGCGCAGATCACCAAGCAGGGATTCGTCTACACGTTCGATCGGGCCACCGGTAAACCGATTTGGGACATCGTCGAAAAGCCGGTGCCGCCGTCCGATGTGCCTGGCGAGAAGGCCGCGCCCACGCAACCGATCCCGAGCAAGCCGGCGCCATTCGAATATCAGGGCGTGACGGTTGACGACCTTGCGAACTTCACGCCCGAGATCCGCGCGATGGCGGAGAAGGCGATCCAGGGTTTTCGGACGGGACCGCTCTTCACGCCGCCGTCGGTTGAGGGCACGCTCGTTCGTCCGGGCACGACCGGCGGAGCGAACTGGTCTGGCGCGGCCGTCGATCCGGCGACCGGCATCTTGTATGTTCCGTCGCGCAACGCCTACGCGGTCAGCAAGCTGAGTCCACCGGAAAAGGGACTCGACAGCAACCTGCTCTACATGCAGACGCCCGGACGCAATCCGCAGATGCCTGAAGGCCTGCCGCTCTTCAAGCCGCCGTACTCGCGCATGACGGCGATCGACATGAACACCGGCGATCACAAGTGGATGACGCCGACCGGAGCCGGCGATCGCATTCGCAACAATCCTCGATTGAAGCCGCTCAATCTCGGGCCGGTCGGTGGCGACATCACGCTCGCGGGTCCGGTGCTGACCAAGACGCTGCTGATCTACCCGCTGACGACCGGCGGATCGAACGGCGGCCCGCGGCTCGTGGCCTACGACAAGGCGTCGGGTAAGGAGATCGCATCCGTCGACCTGCCTGGTACGGCAGTGGGCACGCCGATGACCTACGCGATCACGGGGAAGCAGTACATCGCAATTACGGTCCAGGGCCGCACGCCGACTGACATCCCCGAGCTGGTGGTGTTCAGTCTTCCCTGACGGCCTGCAGGCCTGTTTGCCGGTCTACGGTGTCTAAGTAGCGTCATGCGTCTTCGTACGCTCGTTGCGGCGCTCGTCCTCGTGGCTGGTTGCGCCGCACGAGCGCCCATGCAACCGTCGTACGTGGCCGAGATGGCAAAGGGCGAGGCCCTGCTGAGCGATGGCTGCTATACCTGCCTGCAGCAATCGCTGGCGCTGTTCGAGAAGGCGCTGACGTTGAAGTCGCCGCCAGCCGGCGCGGCAGAGAAGGCCTTTGATGCCGCGCTCCTGATCTGGATCCGTGAGAAAGAACTGAGCATTCCGAATGACGAGTCGCTGGCTCGTGTGAAGCGTTTGCTCATCCCAGCACGGCAGCCGCTGTTCGACGCGGCGCAGTTGATCATTGGTGATACGACGGGGCTTGATCCCGAAATGCGAGCGCGCGTCACTGGTCGCGGACGCCCCCCGCTCGAGACCGACAATCCGCAGCGGCGTGCCCTCGACTTTGCACCCGACACGGACCTGGCGGCGCGATACGTGGCACTGTCGATCGACTGCGAGCAGCAGAAGCTGGTCGAGGGCGTCGACTTTCGCGCCATGACATCAAATTTCTCTGGCGTGCCGTTGATGCGCTATCGGCTCGCCACGTGCGGGCGTCCTGGCACCCCGGCGGTTTCCTCGCTGCGTGAAGGCGATCCGCGGTGGACCGACACGCTGGCGTGGGAAGGACGCCGCGAGCTGGCCTCGTCTGCCGGACGCGCGATCGACTTCCCGAAGGTCGTGTCGATCTATTCGCAGGGGCGCGATGCGTTCCCTGATTCGCTGCTTCTTTCGCTGGCGCTGGCCAACACCAACATGATGGCCGAGGACTATGACAACGCGTTCTCCGGATTCGACAGCGTGGTGACGAGATTCCCGGATCACCGCGACGCGCTCAACGGGAAGATGCAGGCGCAAAGCTACCTGATGCGCCACACCGACGCGATCGCCACCGCCACGCGCATCATCGACCTGGGCACCTGGAACATTGCAGACGCCAACTATTGGCGGGCGTGGAACCGCTATCACCTCAAGGAATTTGAATCCGCCTGGGCCGACGTCGAGAATGCGCTCAAGGGGCTGGCGAACACGCGCGTCACCATGCTGGCCGGCTTGATCGCCTACTCGCGCAAGGACCTGCCGTCGGCAATCATGCACTTCGACAATACGTTCAAGGCTGATCCGACCGCGTGCGATGCGGTGTGGATGTCTGGCCTGGTGAGCATCGATCAGAACGAGCTGGCGACCGCGGCGCCGAAGTTCACGCGCGCGATGACGTGTTTTGTGAGTTCAGCGGCGGCGTTGCGGCAGGATCGCGTGCGGGTGTCCGACTCGATCGGCCAGCGCGTCACGCCAGCAACAACGCGCGAGGAACGCCAACTCGAGCGGCTGGAGCGGGACGAGAAGAACGCCGAAGAAAAATCCGCGCAAGCCGCCTAC